>JAGTRY010000023.1 GCA_018262235.1 Pseudomonadota bacterium | reverse complement strand
GCACGCTTTGACACCATTTTCAAGGCTCTCGCTGTATTAAAAGCACGCTGCAAGAATTAGAATGGCACGCATATGAGGCTGGAAATTATTCCCAACATGTTTGCCGACACCGCCAGACCATCGACGCCGCCACGCATGCGAAAGTTGCAGTCCGCCATGCCCATTGCCATGGTCTGCCTGGGAAATCTTTTTTTGACCAGTCCTGCCTTGGCCATCGGCTTGGGCAATGCAACAACCAACAGCCGGATCGGCGCACCATTGCGGGTAGAGATCCCGATGCAGTCAGATGACCCTGATCGCATCGAGCTGGGCTGTATCCATCTGGTCGGCGCGCCACCAGGCTACAGTGACGACATCCCCTGGCTGACCAACGGCAGCCTGAGTTTCGGGCAAGGCTCACAGGGCCGCATTCTGATCATTACAGCCCGCCCGTCAAATCATCCCGCCATCATGCTGGGCCTGCGTGTCGAATGCGGAGTCGGCTTGCGCCGCGACTACGCCCTCTTGCTCAATCCTCCGAGCAGTGCCGAAGCGTCTGCCTTACCGACATCCAGCGTCCTGCCCAGTACCAAACCGGTACCCACGGAACCTGTCCACCAGACAGCAACAACCGCCTCGACCAATGCCTGGCAAGTCCAAGCGGGGGACTCAGCGCGCAACATCGCGAACCGTTTGATCCCGGGTAATCGCGAAGCCCAGCGCAAATTTGCACATGCCATCCTGGCGCAGAACGCGGACAAGCTTGGCGGAACGACCGCTACGCTCAATACCCTTCCCGTCGGCGTTACGCTGACACTTCCGGCTTTACCGGCTCCCTCCCCGACACATGCTGTGGATGTAGAGCGTGTCACACCCAGAGATCAGACTCGCAGCCCGAGCCCGGACACCCCCAGTCCGGTACCGCCCCGTGCCAAACCCGCCAAGTCAGGCGTGTCGCGCGACCGATTGCTGGTTACAGAAGGCGGCAGCACCGAAAGCTCATTGCGCATGGCAACCACCATCGGGCAGCGCAAGGAGCTCGGAGAAGAGCAGCGCGCACGGCTGCGGACGGAAATGCAGTTGATTGCAACGCTCGATGACAAGATAGCGACCCAGATCGAGCTGTCAGAACGCCTGCGCCAACTCGAAGCCATGCAGGAGAGCCTCAAACAGGATGCTGCTCGCCTTGAGGGAGAACTGCAGGCTGCACGGGCCCAGCAAAGCTCCATACCAGCTTCCAGTGCACCACTTGCCATCCACACGCAGCCCCCTGCAGCGGCCCACCCCTCTCCTGCGGAAAAACCTGAATCACAGTCTTCCTGGTACACCTCGAACACGTTCATCCTTGGCGCATTACTGCTGATCGCCACGGGGCTCGGTGCGGCATTGTGGATGAGTCGTCGCCGCCAAAGCGTGCCGAAGGATGGCAATTCCCTCGTACCTGACCAAGTCTCCGGAGAAACAGGAGACGTTGCAGACCACCTGATCGAGCCTTTGTCTGAAGCCGACATCTGGCCAGATGAAGAAGGCCGTGCTCCCAAAGCAGCAACCCTGCGTTCCATGAACCTCGTTGAAGGTGCGCTGGGGCATTTCACTGCATCCGGACTAGGCCCTCCTTCGCTTCTGCAGATTGTTGATGACAATGTGGAAGAACATGATTCAGCGGTCGAACTGGCTGAAATCATGATGTCCTTCGGGCGGGTCCATGGTGCAGCACAGACGCTTGCAGATTTCATCCGCAGCAATCCGAAACAGGCGGTCAAACCATGGATCAAACTACTGGAGGTCTACCGTGTCGCGAACATGCGCGCGGAATTCGATGCGCTGAGTACGCAGTTGAACAAGACCTTCAACGTCAAAACCGTGGAATGGGACAATTTCGAGCTTTTGCGACAAGCGCCCGAGTCTCTCGAGGATATGCCCCACATTCTGACCAAGCTCACCGAGTTATGGGGCAAGCGCGAATGCCAGGCCTATCTGCACAGTCTTCTGCGTGATAATCGCCAAGGCACCCGACAAGGCTTCCCACTCGCCATCGTTGATGAAATATTGATGCTCCTCGGCGTACTGGAAGGGCAACTGGGTGCCTATCGCCCCGACACGACGGACAGCCTCAACGCCGGGCTGCACACAGCGGCCACCGCAACGCTCAACATCCCTCCCATCGTGCCGACGGTGGCGCCTGCGACAAGTCCGCAAACCGTGTCACCCCAACCGGCAGTCCCGGTACCCGCCAAACAGATAGAGACGCCTCCGCCCATCGCCGCGCCTGCCGTCGCCGCCACGGTAGCTAAGCCCGCCCCGGCAGCAGCCCCTGAGCTTGTACCGAAAAACCTCCAGCAGCTCGATTTCGAGCTGGACATGACAGACCTGAGCAAGACACTGCATCTGAATCTCGACGATCTCGACGAAGATGGCAGTTTCATGAAAGACACCGATTCAATCTGAGCCCGTCGGCATCAGACCGGATTGTCGATATCGATGAACTCGGTCTCCAGGCCATATTGTTCCGTCAGATAAGCGCACAGGGCACGGATACCGTAGCGTTCGGTCGCGTGATGCCCGGCTGCGAGATAGGCCACTCCGCTTTCGCGCGCCAGATGCACGGTCTTCTCCGAGATCTCTCCGGACAGAAAGAGATCGGCCCCCGCAGCAATGGCGTGTTCGAAGTAGTCCTGGGCACCGCCAGTGCACCACGCCAGCTGACTCACTTCCTGCTGCGCCTCGCCAATCAGCAAAGGCTCGCGCGCCAGACGCGCAGCAACCGAGCGCGCCACCTCGCCCGCCAGCATCGGATGCGGCAGTTGCCCGAGCAGGATCAACGGCTGCTCACGACATGCAGCCGTTACCTTCCAGCCCAAGACCCGCGCCAACTGCGCGTTGTTGCCCAGTTCCGGATGCGCATCCAGCGGCAGATGATAGGCAAACAGGTTGATATCGTGAGCCAGCAACAGGCCCAGACGTTGGCGACGCATCCCCGTCACGCGTGGATCTTCGCTACGCCAGAACCAGCCATGATGCACAATGATTGCATCCGCCTGCCACGCTATCGCCCGCTCTATCAGGGCCCGACTGGCTGTTACACCGCCCAGGACCCGGCGTATCTCTGCACGACCTTCCACCTGCAAACCGTTTGGGCAATAATCACTGAAGCGCCCGCACTCCAGCAGGTCGTTCAGGCAAGCTTGCAATTGCGCGCGATGCACACTGTGCTCCTTTTGAATACATGGCGGACAACACTCCGCCGGTGAGGAATTATGCAACGTCTGTGGCTGATCTTTGCTCAAACCGTCACGATCGTACTCGCCGTACTGTTCGTCATTGTCACCCTCAAGCCAGAGTGGCTCCCTCGCAGTCAATTGATGCCAGCCGCCATTGCCCCGGCCAGCACACTCCCGGAACCGGTCGCGGAGAAGCCCGCAAACCAGCCACCTCCCGGCAGCTATGCCACGGCGGCCCAACGTGCGCTGCCCTCGGTCGTCCACGTCTTCACCAGCAAAGAAATTGTCGCGCCGCAAAACCCGCTGCTCAACGACCCATTCTTCAAGCACTTCTTTGGCAACCCTGGCCAACCGCAAACCCAACGCAGTTCGGGCTTAGGCTCCGGCGTACTGGTCAGCCCGGATGGTTACATCCTCACCAACAACCATGTGATAGAGGGTGCGGACGCCATTGAAGTGGCCTTGAATGATGGACAGAAATTCACGGCCCGGATCGTTGGCCGCGATCCCGAAACCGATATTGCGGTATTGCGTATCGACAGCCAGACCAAGCTGCCGGCCATCAGCTTTGCCCCCAGCAATACGGCCCGCGTCGGGGATGTCGTGCTGGCCATCGGGAATCCGTTTGGCGTCGGCCAGACCGTCACGATGGGCATCGTCAGCGCAATGGGACGCACCCAACTCGGAATCAATACATTCGAAAACTTCATCCAGACTGATGCAGCCATCAACCCGGGGAATTCCGGTGGCGCACTGGTTGATACGCAAGGCCGTCTGATCGGGATCAACACCGCGATCTATTCCCGTTCCGGAGGCTCGCTCGGAATCGGCTTCGCCATCCCCGCCTCCTCGGCTCAAAGCGTCATGGAACAAATCATCAAGACAGGACGGGTAACTCGTGGCTGGATCGGTGTACAGGTCCAGGAAATCACCCCGGATCTGATCGAAGCCTTCAAACTCCCTGCCAAGGGTGCGCTGATTGCCGGCATCGCCCGCAACAGCCCATCCGCGCGGGCAGGCGTTCTACCCGGCGATGTTCTGACCGCCATTGATGGCAAACCCATCGACAATGCTCACGGCGTGCTGGAAACGGTAGCCAAGCTGCCTCCGGGGCAACTGGCCAAACTCAGTCTCATCCGTCGCGGGAAAACGCTGGAAGCCGTGGCGCAGATCGGGCAACGCCCGCTCCCCAGCAGCAGCGCCGGCAGCGAATAGCCTGACGCTCAGCGCGCCTGCTTGCGCACCAGCAGGCGCGCAGCAAGGATGCCGACTTCATAGAGCAGGCACATGGGCACAGCCAGCATCATCTGCGACGCCACGTCTGGCGGGGTGATCACCGCCGCTACCACAAAAGCACCGACGATCACATAACGGCGGACCGCGCTGAGCTTGTCGACCGACACCACCCCCATCATCACCAGCAGAACTACCACGACCGGGACTTCAAAGGTCGCGCCAAAAGCCAGAAACATCCCCATCACGAAACCCAGATATTTGTCGATGTCGGTCATCCAGGCTACGCCTTGCGGGGTAAAACTGGCCATCACCCGAAACATGCCGGGGAAGAACACAAAATAGGCAAAAGCCATTCCGGTCACAAACAGTGTGCAGCTGGCTACCAGCAAAGGCACCGCAAGACGCTTTTCATGCGCATACAAGCCTGGCGCGATGAACGCCCAAGCCTGGTACAGCACATAAGGCATTGCTATCAGCAAAGAGACCCAGCCCGCCACCTTGACCGGCACGAGAAATACGCCCACCACGTCGGTCGCGATCATCTGTCCGCCCTGTGGCAACACCGCCATCAGGGGTGCGGCCAGCAATGCATACAAATCCTTGGCCCACCAGACCAGGCACAGGAAGACGATCAACACTGCCAGCAAAGCCTTGATCAGGCGATTCCGCAATTCAACCAGATGGGAAATGAAACTGTCCTGCACATCCATGTGTATCAAGCCTTCCGTGCGGGCGGTATCGGATCACCAAACAGATCCAGCTGATTTTCGTCGGTCTCAACCTGAGCCGGCGCTTCCGTGACTTCTGCCGGGGGCTCTCCGCTCAGGACAAATGGAGCAGGCTCCGGCTCGGCGGGGGGTACGGGCACGCCAGCAGGCGGTTCGGAGATCTCCTCCACGCCTTGCTTCAGACTCTCGATGGACTGCTGGATATCCGTTCCAAGCGAGTGGACCTGTTCTTGCAGCGAGTCTTGCAGGTTGCGCGCCCCATCTTTCAATTCATCGTGCAGGCGTTTGACGTCGGCAAGCGCCATCTCCTGACTGATATCGGACTTCACATCGGCCACATAGCGACGGAATTTGCCGAGTAGATGGCCTACCGTACGCGCCACGCGCGGCAAGTCTTCCGGCCCGAATACGACCAGCGCCACAATCCCGATAAGAACGAGTTCTGAGAAGCCTACATCGAACATTTTATTCAACCCAAATAAGCTGGACGCCCAAAAACAAAAGGGGCGCGAACCTCAGCGCCCCCTGTTTCAGCCGAAGGACTGGTCAGTCCTTCTTTTCGCGCGCCTGACCTTCGACCGTATCGCCACTGGCGATCTTGGCAGCAGGTTCAGCCGGCTTGTCATCCGAACCATCCTTCAGGCCTTGCTTGAAGCCTTTGACTGCACTGCCGAGATCTTCACCGATGTTACGCAGTTTCTTGGTACCGAAAACCAGCATCACGATAACCAGAACAATCAGCCAATGCCAGATGCTAAACGAACCCATTTGAATCTCCTCAGTATTTCAGCAAAGCCGGCATCGGCTGCCCGCCAAGTACATGCAGGTGCAGATGATACACCTCCTGTCCGCCGTGCCGTCCGGTGTTGATGATGGTACGGAACCCTTCGCTCGCCCCCTGCTCCCGGGCTATGCGTGGCGCCAGTTCAAGCATGCGCCCAAGCACAGGCACATCTTCCAGCGTGGCATCCGCCAGCGTGGCGATGTGTTTCTTCGGAATGATCAGGAAATGCACCGGCGCTTGCGGATGAATGTCCTTGAAAGCAAGGATTTCCTTGTCTTCATACACCTTGCTGCAAGGGATTTCGCCCTTGATGATGCGACAGAAAATGCAGTCGTCACTCATGAATCAATCCTCAGCCCTTGCGCGCGTTTTTTTCATCAATGCCGGAGATGCCTTCGCGACGATGCAATTCCCCCAGCACGTCATCCGCCGACAACCCGAACTGGCTCAGCAAAACCAGCGAATGGAACCACAGATCGGTGACTTCATACACGATGTGGCGAAGATCCCCGTCCTTGGCGGCCATGATGGTCTCAGCGGCTTCTTCAGCCACTTTCTTGCAGATGGCGTCGGTTCCCTTGGCATACAGGCTGGATACGTACGACGACTCGGGCGGCGCCGATTTGCGCGCCTCAAGCGTTGCCGACAGGCGCTGTAATACTTCCGGATCAATCATTTCAACCTTCTTCCCTGAATCACTTCTTGCCGTAAATTTCGGCGGGATCTTTCAGCACGGGCTCGACATCCTCCCAGCCAGCACCTTCCTGGTGCCGTTGAAAGAAGCAACTGCGCCGCCCAGTGTGGCAGGCAATCCCGCCAATCTGTTCAATCCGCAGCAGGATCACATCGCCATCACAATCCATGCGGACTTCGCGAACCTTCTGGATGTGGCCGGACTCTTCGCCCTTGTGCCAAAGCTTACGCCGTGAACGTGACCAATATACTGCTTCACGCTTTTCAACCGTCAGCGCCAAGGCTTCACGGTTCATCCAGGCAAACATCAGCACTTCGCCTGTTTCGGAATCCTGCGCGATGGCCGGCACCAAGCCGTGTTCATCCCACACCACTTCATTGAGCCAGCGTTTGTCTTCGCTCACAGGCGCACCTCCACACCGCACGAACGCATGTACTCCTTGGCTTCGCGCACGGTGTGCTCGCCGTAATGGAAGATGCTGGCCGCCAGCACGGCATCGGCCCGACCTTCGATCACGCCGTCGGCCAGATGCTGCAGGTTGCCGACCCCGCCACTGGCGATGACCGGGATGTTGACCGCATCCGAAATCGCACGGGTCAGCGCCAGATCGAAACCGATCTTGGTGCCATCACGATCCATGCTGGTCAGCAGGATTTCCCCTGCCCCCAATTTCTCGACACGCTGCGCCCACTCGATGGCATCCAGCCCGGCAGGCTTGCGGCCACCATGTGTGAAGACGCCCCACTTGCCCGGCGCGGTCTGCTTGGCATCGATCGCCACCACGATGCACTGATTGCCAACCTTGCCGGAAGCCTCGGCCACCAGTTCAGGGTTGTTCACAGCCGCACTGTTGATGCTGACCTTGTCGGCCCCGGCATTGAGCAGGCGCCGGACGTCAGCCACGCTACGCACGCCGCCCCCCACGGTCAGGGGAATGAAGACCTGTTCGGCCACGCGCTCGACGATGTGCAGGATGATGTCGCGTTCATCCGAACTGGCCGTGATGTCAAGAAAAGTCAGTTCGTCGGCGCCCTGCTCGTCATAGCGGCGTGCAATTTCCACCGGATCGCCCGCGTCGCGCAGTTCCAGGAAATTGACGCCCTTGACAACCCGTCCGGCCGTCACGTCCAGACAGGGGATGATGCGTTTTGCAAGCATTGCTCAGTCGGCCTCGCCGTTCAGTTCATCAGCACGCGCCTGGGCGGCTTCAAAATCCAGACTACCTTCGTAGATGGCCCGGCCAGTAATGGCGCCCATGATGCCTTCATGCTCGACGGCACACAGCGCATCGATATCGGCCAGATTGGTGATCCCGCCGCTCGCGATCACCGGGATGCGCAGCGCCTGGGCCAGCTTGACCGTAGCCTCGATATTCACACCACTCAACATGCCGTCACGGCCGATGTCGGTGTAGATCACGGACTCAACGCCATAGTCCTCGAACTTCTTTGCCAGGTCGACCACGTCATGCCCGGTCAGCTTGGACCAGCCATCCACGGCCACCTTGCCATCCTTGGCATCCAGTCCCACGATGATGTGGCCGGGAAAAGCGCTGCAGGCATCGTGCAGGAAGCCAGGGTTCTTGACCGCCGCAGTACCGATGATGATGTAGGAGATCCCGCCATCCAGATAGCGCTCGATCGTATCCAGATCCCGGATGCCACCGCCGAGCTGGACTGGAATATCGTCACCGACTTCCTCGCAGATCGCTTTGATCACGGCCTCATTCTTGGGTTTGCCGGCAATGGCGCCATTCAGGTCGACCAGATGCAGGCGACGCGCGCCTTTATCCAGCCAGATGCGTGCCATGGCACGCGGGTCTTCGGAAAACACCGTGGCATCGTCCATATCGCCCTGGCGCAGGCGTACACAATGGCCGTCTTTGAGGTCAATCGCAGGAATGAGCAGCATGATGGGATAAGGGGCTCGAAACGCTTGGGATAAGCGATAGGGTCTGGGGGCTGAGTGGATCCGTGTGTTGCGGAAAAACTCGTCGGTAAAGCTCTCAGGGTTGCCAGTTCACAAAATTGGACAGAAGCTGCAATCCTGCCGCAGCGCTCTTTTCCGGGTGAAACTGTACTGAAAAGATATTAGCTTGGGCCACTGCAGAGGTAAAGCGCAGGCCGTAATCGGTGACCGCAGCACAAGCGCTCTCTGCGGTGGGCTGACAATAATAGCTATGCACGAAATAAAAACGCGAGCCGGCCTCTATCCCTGCCCACAACGGGTGAGGATGTGTCGGCAGCACCTCGTTCCAGCCCATGTGCGGCACTTTCAAGCGCTGACCATCCGGCCCATGCATGCCATCCGCAAATCGCTTGACCTGCCCCGGAATGAAGCCCAAACCCGGCGTATCACCTTCTTCACTGTGATCGAAGAGCATCTGCATACCCACGCAGACGCCCAGAAAAGGCTTGGTCCTGGCCGCTTCGTGTACGGCCTCGCGCAAACCTCTGGATAAAAACTCGCGCATACAGTCATGCATGGCACCCTGGCCAGGCACCACCACACGGTCGGCACTATTGATGGTGGCGGCATCGCTGGAAATCAGCACGGCTGCACCCGCAGGAGCGACCTTTTCAATAGCCTTGGCAACCGAGCGCAGATTGCCCATGCCGTAGTCAACAACAACGATCTTCATCTCGGTGGATCAATCGTGAAACGTGAAAAGTAAACCGTGAGCAAGGAGAAACCTTGCTCACCCGATCAAAGCGTTCCCTTGGTCGAAGGCATGGCACCTGCTGCGCGCTCATCCACTTCGACCGCAGCACGCAAGGCCCGACCAAATGCCTTGAACACCGTTTCACACTGGTGGTGCGAATTGATGCCGCGCAGATTGTCGATATGCAATGTTGCGAGCGCGTGATTGACAAAGCCCTGGAAGAATTCGCGGGTCAGATCCACATCGAATTCACCGATCCGCTCACGTGTGAAATCCACATTGAAGACCAGCCCCGGACGCCCCGACAGATCGACGACCACGCGCGACAGCGCCTCGTCCAGCGGCACATAGGCGTGACCATAACGGCGCAGCCCCTTTTTGTCACCGACGGCTTTTGCAAAGGCCTGCCCGAAGGTAATGCCGACATCTTCCACGGTGTGATGGGCATCGATATGCAGATCACCTTTGGCAAGGATTTCCAGATCGATCAGCCCGTGCCGGGCGATCTGCTCAAGCATGTGATCGAGAAAGGGCACGCCCGTATCAAGCTTGGCCACACCTGCACCATCCAGATCCAGGCGAACGACAATCTGTGTTTCAAGGGTATTGCGGCTAATTTCGGCTTGCCTCATGGCACAACCCTATGTCGATGATGATGAGTACCGCGCGCCAGCGCGCATCGGCAGTGGCTTATAATAGCATTGGTGCGGCTTTGCTCCATGGCTGAGCCACGAGATTATCCCTCTTGAAAGAACCCCGATGAGTGTCTACTGGAGTGACCTTGTTCGTCGCCTGACCCCTTACGTACCTGGCGAACAACCCAAGATCGCCAACCTGGTCAAACTGAACACCAACGAGAACCCCTACGGCCCCTCGCCCAAGGCACTGGCTGCAATGGCCGCCGAAACCAGCGAAACGCTGCGCCTCTACCCGGATCCGAATTCGGATCGTTTCAAACAGGCCGTGGCCCGCTTCTTCGCCATTGATCCTGCGTCCGTCTTTGCAGGCAATGGCTCCGACGAAGTATTGGCCCACACCTTCCTGGCCCTGCTCAAGCACGACAAACCCCTGCTTTTCCCGGACATCACCTACAGTTTCTACCCGGTGTATTGCGGCCTCTACGACATTGTTTACGCAACCGTACCGCTGGATGCGGAATTCGGTATCCGCGTTGACGACTATCTGGCGCAAGAGGCGGGCGCAATCATCCTTGCCAATCCGAATGCGCCGACCTCACGCCTCCTGCCGCTGACCGAAATCGAACGTCTGCTTGCCGGCAAGCCGGAGACGCTGATCGTCATTGACGAAGCCTACATCGACTTCGGCGGCGAATCAGCCGTACCGCTGACACAGCGCTACCCCAATCTGCTGGTGATCCAGACCCTTTCCAAGAGCCGATCGCTGGCAGGTCTGCGCGCTGGCTACGCCATCGGCCACCCGGCATTGATCGAAGCGCGTGATCGCCAGTCGCGAAAAGCTGATCGACCGCATGCATGGTCTGGGTTTTGAGGTTCTTCCTTCTACCGCCAACTTCATTTTTGCACGTCACCCGCAACACGATGGTGGCGAACTGATGCAGGCCTTGCGCTCACGCGGCATCATCGTGCGGCATTTCAAACAGCCTCGCATCGACCAGTTCTTGCGCATCACGGTAGGCACCGACACACAATGCGATGAACTGATCGCAGCACTGACGGAAATCCTGGACTGATTTTCAGCCGGCTCTGGCTGCCTTGCGCCCCTTGGCGGCACACATCCCTGTTTTCGGATCATAGGGATTGAACCAGAGCTCCTTGCGTTGCAAGGGAGTCTTGTCAGAGAGGAACGGATTGGGGACATGAAACACCCGGCGTGCGCAGAAATTCGCACGCCGGATCATCTCGGCATGGTATTCACGCATCATTTTCAGTAGCGAACCGTCCCGTACCATGGACTCCAGGCCTGCCTGCAAACGCTTGTGCAGACGCGGGGCGGCGGGAGAAACGAATACATAGCCCGGCAAAGGATACTCGATCACGATGTCACGCTCGATCACCAGATCAGGATTTGCCGCACGGCGGTCGTCGTATTCGACAAAAACCTCGTTCATGCCACGCGGAAAATAGTCGATGCGCTCGGCCATCAGCATCTTCAGCAATGGCTCGAAATTGTCACCCTGTACCGTATTGAACCCGTCCGCATCCATGACTTTACGGGATGACCAGGCGGCACCGACCCCGAGCCGCAAAGTCTTGAGTTCATCCAGCGACTGCACGGCAGAAATCCGGGGCTGGATATTCCTGTGGGTCAAGGCTATCCGGTAATTCGACAACCCCATGTCAAGCGGAATCCGGATCGGCAGCAATTGCTCCTCCCAACTGGGCTGACTGGCGATGACCGTGGTGTTGAACTTTTCACCACTGACCATCTCGAGAAGCATGCGTTCACGTGCGGTGGTACTCTCGACCCAGGCGATGCGATACGCACCATATTCCTTGCGGGTGCGGCGCATGGCTTCTTCCAGCACAAGATCGGAATATTCCAGGCGACGCTCGACCCCCACAACCGGCCGATTGCGGATCAGGACATCCTCGGCATGCACAGGGTGCAGCCCCCCCAATCCCGTCGCTATCAGCAGCACAGTAACGAAGCGAAAACGCCGCAACAGATGCCTTACCATTCCGGCCAGTTTCTCCATCCTCATCTCCTGACACCCAGTGGTTTGCTTCACCCATTCTGGCATGGCATCCGGTTTTTTCCGACCCGCAACAAGAATAAGTATTTTATCCATACCCAAGAAGCCTCTGAACCGGTCGCACAGTCTGGCAAAATACGCCCGCGATGAATTCCCCTGAAGCACTCGATCCGGCGCTGCACACCCTGCGCCACACCTTTGGCTATACCACTTTCCGTGGCGAGCAGGCAGCGATTGTCGGCCACCTGCAGCGCGGCGGCGATGCGCTGGTCCTGATGCCCACCGGCGGCGGAAAATCCCTGTGCTTCCAGATCCCGGCCCTGCTGCGCGAGGGTTGCGGAGTCGTCGTCTCGCCACTCATCGCCCTCATGCAGGATCAGGTCCAGGCCATGCGCCAACTGGGTGTGCGCGCGGCCTATCTGAACTCCACGCAGAATTTTGACGAAGCCAGTTCCATCGAACGCCAGCTTCTGGCCGGCGAACTGGATCTGCTCTACGTCGCCCCCGAACGCCTCCTCAATGGGCGTTGCCAGGCGCTGCTTGAATCCTCGCGGATCGCACTGTTCGCCATCGACGAGGCGCACTGCGTATCGCAATGGGGCCACGATTTCCGCCCGGAATACATGCAGCTCTCGATCCTGCATGAGCGCTTCCCGCAAATCCCGCGCATCGCCCTGACGGCAACAGCGGATACTGCCACCCGCGCCGAGATCATCGAGCGTCTGGCCCTGCAGGAGGCGCGCGTCTTTGTCTCCAGTTTCGACCGCCCCAACATCCGCTACACAGTGGTCGAGAAGGACAATCCGCGCAAACAGCTGCTCAAATTCATCCGCACCCATCATGATGGCGACGCCGGCATCGTGTATTGCCTGTCCCGCAAGAAGGTCGAAGAAACTGCCGCCTGGCTACGCACCGAAGGCATCCAGGCCCTGCCTTACCATGCCGGGCTGGACGCTGCCGTGCGCGCCGATCACCAAACCCGCTTCGTGCGCGGGGATGGCATCGTGATGGTTGCTACGATTGCCTTCGGCATGGGCATCGACAAACCGGATGTACGCTTTGTCGCCCACCTTGATCTGCCCAAGAATCTCGAAGCCTATTACCAGGAAACCGGACGTGCCGGGCGCGATGGCCTGCCCTCGAACGCATGGATGGCCTATGGCCTGCAGGACATGGTCTTGCAGCGCGAAATGATCGAACAATCCCAGGCGCCCGAGGAGATCAAGCGCATCGAACGCCGCAAGCTTGACGCCCTGCTCGGTTATGCCGAAGCACCTGCCTGCCGGCGTGAAGTGCTGCTGCGCTACTTCGGCGAAGAATCCACGCCATGCGGCAACTGCGACATGTGCCTGACCCCGCCGGAGACCTTCGACGCCAGCCTGCCTGCGCAACAAGCCCTGTCTACGGTCTATCGCAGCGGCCAGCGCTACGGCGCAGCACACCTGGTTGACATCATCCTCGGCAAAGCCACGCCAAAAGTCGTCGAGCGGGGACACGACAAGCTCAGCACCTTCGGTATAGGCAAAGCCTTGCCCGAAGCACAATGGAATTCGCTGCTGCGCCAGTTTGTGGCCCAGGGTCTCTTGGGCGTCAATGAATTCGGCGGCCTGATGTTGCTGGATGCCTGCCGCCCGGTGCTGCGCGGCGAAGCCAGCTTCATGGCCAGAAAGGTCCGCGCCGCAGCCCCCAAAGCGGCCGCCAGCGTACGGCGCGAGATCGAATTCGAATCGGACGAAGCACGCACACTGTGGGCCGCATTACGCCAATGCCGCCGTGATCTGGCCGAAGAACAGAACGTGCCGGCCTACATGATCTTTGGGGACGCCACCCTCAAGCAGATGCTTGACCACCGCCCGACGAGCCTGGAAGCGATGCATGAGCTCTCCGGCGTGGGGGATCGCAAGCTTGATGCATATGGCGTTCAGTTCCTGGAAGTCATCCAGAAACATCAGCGCCGCCACGGCTGAGCCTTGCAGCCAGGCGCGCTGTATTCGCGTCGGTCTCTCTCTCAGCGCCTGCGTAGCCAGGCCGCGCCCAGGCCCAGGAGCAAGCCCCAGAATGCGCTGCCAATGCCGAACAGGCTCAGCCCGGATGCCGTGCCGAGAAAGGTAAGCAAGGCGGCATCGCGCTCATGTTCATCGTGAAGTGCAGCGGCAAGACTGTTCCCGATCGTCCCGAGCAAGGCCAGCCCGGCAATGGCCAGGACCAGCGCATGCGGAAAAGCCATGAACAGGCTAGCCACGGTAGCGCCCAGCAAACCGGTGACCAGATAAAAGCCCCCAGCACAGATCGCTGCGCGATAGCGCTGGGCCGGATCGGCATCGGCATCCTTGCTCATGCAGATGGCCGCAGTAATCGCCGCCAGATTGAAGGCGAACCCGCCAAAGGGCGCAAGCAGCACGCCCGTCAAACCGGTCCATCCCACCAGTGGCGAGACTGGCGTGGTGTAACCATTCGCCCGCAACACCGCCAGACCCGGTACGTTTTGCGAAGCCATGGTCACAATGAACAGCGGCAGACCAACCCCGATCAGACTCGCCAGAGAAAATGTCGGCCACATGAGCAAAGGCTGCGCCAGCTCCAGATGAATCACCTCCGGGTGCAGGCTCCCTTGCGCAGCGGCCACCGCAAGCCCAACCAGCAAGGTCAAGGGCACCGCGTAACGCGGCAGGTGATGGCGACTCAACAGAAAGAAAACCAGCATCAGGCCGATCAGCCAACCTTGTGTCGGCAGGGTAACAAACACATCCAGACCGAAACGCAGCAAAACGCCCCCCAGCATCGCTGCAGCCAGTGATTGCGGCACATGGCGCATGAGCCGCTCGAACCAGCCGCTGGCCCCCGCAATAGTCAACAGCAAGGAAGAAAACAGGAAGACCCCTATCGCCTCACTCATCGTCAGCCCCACCAGCCCGGTAGCCAGCAAGGCCGCACCGGGCGTGGACCATGCGGTCAGGACAGGACTGCGGTAGCGCAAGGACAGCCCGATGCAGGTCACTCCCATCCCCAAGCCCAGAGCCCACAGCCAGGAAGCTACCTGTGCAGGTGACGCGCCAGCTGCATTGGCAGCTTGGAAAATGATCGCGGCTGAGCTGGTATAGCCGACCAGAACGGCAATGAAACCGGCTGCCAGATGTGAAAACGCAAAACCCTTGAAAATTGACTTGCCCATGTGTTGGTACCCTGTTGTAATCCAGCTGTGCGTTATCACGCACACCCCAAGACTAACAGACGTACGTTATAACGCACAACACCGCCACACACTCCACATGAGCCCCGCCTCCTCCATGTCACCACCAGGCTCCGTGACGCATCACCTCACCGCGCGTCTGCGCAGCTTGCGTGCCGAGCGTGGCTGGAGTCTGGACCGTGCAGCGCAGGCCACCGGCGTCAGCAAAGCCATGCTGGGTCAGATCGAGCGGGGGGAATCAAGTCCGACAGTTGCCACGCTCTGGAAAATCGCGAGTGGCTTTGAATGCTCTTTGTCGAGTTTTCTGGTCGCCCCCCCGGCGACAACCGACGCCACGCTTTTCCGCAGTACCGATGCAGAACGCGCCCGCCCGGCCAGCGATGACATGCTGGTCGCCCCACTTTTCCCATTCGACTCGCGAATGGGATTCGAATGGCTGGAGCTGACCCTGGCCCCCGGCTACGTTCGCGAATCCGAACCTCATGCCGCTGGCGTAACCGAGCATGTACTGGTCTTGCAGGGATCGATGGACGTCTTCGTCGACAATGCCTGGCAAACACTGCACACCGGCGAAGCCGTACGCTTTGCAGCAGATCGCCCGCACGGCTATCGCAACCTCAATGCAACACCGGCCATCTGCCATAACCTGATCCACTACGCGGCCGGTCAACCGGCTTGACCCAGCAGCACGCCCTATGCAGCAGAAGGGGGCCGGCAAACGGGGACGCCCGTCAGCTTCTACGACCCAAAAACAAACAGGGCGCCAATGATGGCGCCCTGTCCGGGTGCAAGCGAAAAAGAACGGCTACTTACTTCTTGGCAGCCTTCTTGACCTTGCCAGCAGCAACCTGAGCCTTGAAGCCAGCACCGGCAGTAAAGCGCGGCACAATGGTTGCGGCGATCTTGATCTTTTCACCAGTCTTGGGGTTCTTGCCTTCACGAGCAGCACGCGGAGCGGCCTTGAAGGTGCCGAAGCCAACCAGCGCGACGGTGTCGCCGGAAGCAACGGTTTGCTCGATCACGGCAACAGCTGCGTCGAGGAACTCACCGGTAGCAGCCTTGGATTGATTGGTCTTTTCGGCAATGGCTGCCAACAGTTCGGACTTGTTCATGCAATTCTCCTCTTGGAAAGTGGAAACTTAAATTGAAGTGCCTGCAACGGTGCGCTGAGTATAGATCGGAACTTAGCCGCGTTGGCGGCCAGATTGATGACTGCTGCGGTTTTTTTCGCCACACGGCAGGAAAAATCAGCCTTATGGAGCCAGGATAAAGAAAAAGCCCGCACACAGCGGGCTTTTACCAGGATGGGCAAGGCTCAGAACTGATTGATCAGCAAGCGGCTGCTATCCTGACGCGCATCGGAATCGTTCCAGTTGCCGGTGCCAAACTGGGTGCTGTTGAGCACAACTTCGGAAAGATAGCCTGCACGCTCTTGATCTTCAGCGCTGACGAAAAGCTTGCGGGCGGGTTCGAATTCAAACAGTCCAAATGTGGGTACCATGATGAAGCCTCTCTGTGTCTGGTTTTGGGGGTTAGACACTCAAACCGAGTGCTTGACTGCATCCTATGCGTTCGGGCTTCGCCTTACCAATTCGACTTTTTGTTGTTGTTATAAACCCCGTTTAATCCAGATCAAAACAGCTAATCGCGCAGCTGCATCAGAGCCTTGCGCGCGCGCTGCTGCTGTGATTCGTCCAGCTGTGTCGATGCAAGCGCTTTCTCGAAGCTCTGCCGGGCGCCAGCGCGATCCTGCACCGTCTGCTGCGCCGTGGCCAAGGCCAACCACCAGCTTCCGTGCGCAGGAGCTTGCAGCAAGGCTTGCTGCCACAAGGCAACTGCTCGGGTAGTCTGCCCGGTTTGAGTGGACAGCACCGCCATGAACGCTATGTAATCAGCATCTTGTGTAGCACTCCCGGCACTCGCTTCAAGCGTCTGCAACGCTTCGGCATGCAGCCCCTGATCCGCTTGCAAGCGTGCCAGCGACAAAGCGAGATCCGCAGTCTGTGGCGCCTGTGCCAGACCTGCTGCAAGCACCTGTGCTGCTTCGGTCTGCTGCCCGCTATCCAGCAGGAGCGTTGCCAGCAACCGGGTAGCCGCCAGATCCTGAGGCGCCTCGCGCAGCCGTTCGCGTAATTGGGCATGTGCTTCGCTTACGCGCCCCGTACGCAGACTGAACAATGCCTGCTGATATGCATCCATGCTGACCGGGGTCTGAACCATCACTGGCGCCGACGCGCTCCGGCGTGACTTGTGGGACTTTCCCGCAGCAGGGGGTACGGGCTTTATTTGGGTCACTGCCGGCCCAGGGGGCACTGGCTCCTGGGCTGTAGCAAGCGGTGCGACGGAAAACAGCGTGGCATACACGACAGCACGACAGACCAGATTCATCGTGCCGGCCCTCCGTTCTCATCAAGCAGGCGATTGACCCGGCGCCCGCTCTGATCAATGTCCTCACTCCAGTCCGATGCGGCCTGAATGATGGTCGGACGCAGCAGAATGACCAATTCGCGCCGTTCGGATGCGTGATCCTGCTGCTTGAACAGATTGCCCACGACCGGCACATTGCCCATACCGGGAACTTGCGAATCCGTATTGTCCGAGCTCTGCCGGATCAAGCCCCCCAAAGCCACCATCTGACCATCGAGTGCCTTGACCACGCTGTCCATTTCACTGATCTGACTCGAAGCAAGCGGCAGCTTGAACGTCCCCAGGGAACCCAGATCGATCTCCTGCGTCACGCTTGTGACCTTGCTCACCATGGGATGCACATGCAAGGTAATCTGGCCAAACTCGTCGATCTGCGGTGTGACATCCAGAGAGATTCCCGAGAAGAAAGGCTGCAGAGTCAGATTGGGCGAATACGTGGTCGAACCACTGGTACTGGTCGATGAGTTGGAGGTAACTTCAGTCACAAAGAAATCATCGTTGCCTACCTTGAGCACCGCTTTCTGATTGTTCAGGGTTGCCACACGCGGACTGGACAGGACGTGTACCCGCCCCTGCTCCTCCAGCAGATTGAGTACGGCCGAGAAATTCGATGTCCTCAACACCATACCCAGCATCGAACCCGCCGCGGTAGATGCACTGGAGAGGACGTTCGAAGTCGCACTTGAAATCGATGACGATGTCGTGATCGCACCACTGCTTCCCTGGGTAATGCTGCTTCCTGGTGTCAACACCCCGGCGGCTATGCGACTGCCACCGAAGGCAGCCCAATTGATGCCGGCCTGGAAAGAATTGCTGAGCGTCACTTCCAGGATTTTTGCCTCGATGATCACTTGCCGCTCCAGAGAGAGCTGGGAGGCGGCAAGAAAATTCTCGACCTGACTCAACTCGCCCGGTGTGGCACGCACCATCAGCACCCCGCTTTGCGGACTGATGACCACACTGCGCCCATCTTGTTCGCCCACGATGCTCTTCACGGCCAAAGCCAGTTCGGACCAGAAATCACTCTGCCCGGTAGTACTGATCTTGCTGGTCACAAAATTCTGACTGGAGTTGTTGCGCTGGCTGCTGCTATTCCCGGAACTCCCGCTACTGTTACTGCTGCTACTGCTGCCACCGGAATCGCTGACAGAACCGGAAATCACCCGGATATCCGAAGTACCTTTACGCACCGCATTCAGATAGTTCACCTTCATGATCCGCGTTTGCAAGGCGCGCGATTGAATGAAGATCCGGCTTCCCTGGATGCGATATTCATAGCCATACAACTGCTTCAGCGCCGACAAGGCCTCGGGTACGGTCACATCCTTGAGGCTCACAGTAATGTTGCCTTCGAGATCCGCCGGCAGAAGCATCGAATAACGCGTATCCGCCACCATGCTCAGGAACACCTGGCGAACCGGCGCATCGCTGACGACCAGATCAAAACGCGGTTCGAGCACCTTTGTCGCCGCTTGCGGCATATCCAGGCGCAGCGAGGGGTAGAGCTCGGAACCTGCGCCTGCTGGCGCCGGGGCCGATGCGGCAGCCTGCACAGCCGCAGCCATCTCGGCCCGGATGGCATCTTGTGGTTTGTCGTAGGGCGCAGAAGACGAAGCGCAGGCAGCCAAGAGCGGCAGCAACAAGCAAAATGCAAATCGGGTATCCATTATTTTTTGTCTCCCTGGTGAGAGGTTGCTTTCGCCGCAACCGGCGCAGGATCGGAATGAAAGGAAGGAATCAGCCAGAGCGTGAGACAGCCTTGCGGGCCTTCCAGCTCGGCTTTCTGAGATTCCAGACTGCGTAACTGATAGCCCCGGATGCTTTGCCCCAGCGCCACGCTGCGGCCACTGATCATCGCCGTCTGATGTTGCGGCGAACGCAAGATGGACTGCAAAACCAGCGGAGACTCGGCCCGGGCGGCCGACCCCGTCGTGCCATCCTGGAGCGTGAGCAAGGCAGCCGGTGGCCGGGTCGGATCAAAAAAGGGTTCAGCGCGTACGACCTGCACGCCAGACAATGCCATCCACATCAAGAATGCACTCAGAAGCTTAGCCATGTGCGCTCCAGACTGAGGGTATAGAGAGTGAGGGTCATGGTCGACTGCGGATACGCCCCGGCTTTCAGGCTCATGTCCGCCAGATTGATCTTCCATGGCAGACTCTCGACCTTGCGCAGATAGGCCGCCAAGGTTTGATAATCGCCCCGCACGCTGATCGTGATGCCATGCCGGAACAAGCTCTGAGCGCCTGCAGGCGGCGCCGTGGCCGAAGGAGTTTTGTCCGCCGGAGTAGTCTTGGCCAACAAATCTTCTGCAGGTTCGGTATGCACGGAAACCAGCTCCAGACCTTTCTGTGCACGGATCAGATCGTTCAGCATTTCCGTCATCTTCTCGGGACTGGCCAGTTTGGCCTGCTCCGTGGACAGACTGCGTTGCATCGCTGCATTCTCTGTCGTGAGCGTTGCAATCTGGCTTCGCGCCTCTGTATCTGGATCATGGCTTGCGCTTTGTACCAGTGCCAATTCCGCCGCCTGCACGGCCGTCAATTCCTGGGCACTTTGCTGCAGGCTCGTATGCGCACGTTGGTAACGGGCATAGGCCGGATTCAAAACCAGAATGAAGAACAAACCGACCGCTGCCGCAGCGAGCGCCAGAAACAGCACGAGACGCTCACGGGGTCTGAGCGCATCAAAACGATCCGCCAGGAAGAGCCAGGCTTTTTTCATCGCTTCCCCTCCCCTGCCATCGCCGATTCAAGCCGGAATCTCAACACCTCGACAGCCTTCTTTGCATCCGCTCCCCCGAGTGTCTGCCGGCTCACTTCAAAAGCAGCGAAGTGCTGCCCCTGGAATGCCGGCAACTGGTTCAGACGCGTCAGACATTCCGGAATGGCCTCGGCATTGAGCGCCATGCCTTCCAGCGAAATGCTCTCGCCATGAACCTGGATACCCGTCAGCCAGACACCTGACAACGGCTGGCGCGCCAGGGCATACAGCCACACAGAAGCGCCCCGCCCCTGATTCGGCAAACCGCCCGCCTGCAAGGCCTGGTCGATACGCTGCAACACTTCCTGCTCGTCATGCAAAGCGCTCAGCCGCGCTGCAACCTGCGGATCCGGCAAGCGCCGGGTGAGCGCCTGCTCATGCTGTTTGACCTGCGCCTGCTTGGCGACAAGCCGGCTCTGCGCATCGGCAGCAGCGGCTTCATACGCTTCCAGACGAGGTCGCATGAAGGCTGCCAGCAGCAACAGCCCCGCCACGAGAACCCCCAGCGCCACCATCATGCTTTTGAACTGGAAAAACGGTTTGGGTGGCAACAACGCCAGATTGACGAGATTGATCTGGCGTCTCATGGCGTCTCCTCCACATCACGCAAGGACATGCCTAAAGCATGAAAAAGAGCAGCCTGCTGATCCTGATCGGACGGCAACTGACAACGGCTGCAATCGAAAATCTCGGCCAGATTGATGATCTTGACCGGCAGGTAAAGACTTTCAATCAACAAGCTCAACAGTTCTTCGCACTGGGAAAAGGGCGCAATCCACAAAGTGGAAACCGCCAGAAAGGAAAACTGGTGGTCCAGCACATCAACCGATCTCTGCAGCTCCAGCACCAGTCGATCAAATTGATCACGTCGCGCCGACGGCGAAGCCGCCAGGCTCAATGTGGAAAGCTCGAAACTGCGCGTGAAATACAAAGCCCCGTCCCGACTCGCTGTCAGCAAGCAGCCTCCCGGCGTCAAGGACAGCACAGCCGTCGCATGCCCCGGATCTTCCAGGCAATCCGCCAGATTGCGCTGGGCCATCTCGGGCACATCGATCACGGCCACATCGGAATCGTACGCACGGAACTGCATCATGCGCTCACGCAACAAACGGTTGGTGGCAGAAACCACGTAGCCGCTGGAACGGCGTCCAGCCGGCCCGTCTGAAGGCGGCAACACATCCAGGGTCACCGCATCCAGCGGATGGCTCAGCATATCCTTGACCTGCCAGCGCAATGCCGTCTTCAATTCTTCCTCGGGCACCGCAGGCATTTCAACTTGCAGGAACTGATAATCCGCTCCTTCAAGCAGGATGTTCAGATGTGCGTGTTTGACACGGACTTCACGCGCCATCAGATCCAGCCGCTCGGCCACCGGAGCCTTGCTACCCAGATAAGCCGCAACCCCAAGCTGCGGCCTGCCCGCCACAGGTACTGCGGCCAGCTGCACTGCCACCACACAACCAGGCGAAGTCGCCAGATTGATCGGAGACTGGCTGGATCGGCTTTTTCTCGCAAACATCATGCGCATCCCGTTTCTCGTTCAGGTTTTCTTGTCGCGCACATCAGTAGACTTCCCTCAAGTAAATGATCTTGTCGTTGCGACGAATGCCAAAGCGGATTCTCGCACGGGGATTGTCATCATGCAGCGATCCTCCCGCCAAGGTGCTGCAGGCGGTCGCCGGGTCCCAGTTGTACTTCAGGTAATCAGGAACTGAAAGCGCAAGATCAAGATAACCACCACTGCCATTTACCGGCTTGGAAAGTAGCAGCCCCGCATCACCAGACACCAGGCTTGCCAGGTTGCCGGCGGTCACCTTGTTGAGAGTAACCGTCACACCAAAGTTGCTGCCGTACATCCCGAGCCCCCCCGTGCAATACAAGGCAGGCGCCGTATTCGCATCAATGACCGAACTCGAAGGCACGGTCAGCTGCGTACAACTATCCGTCGTACCATCAGACAGTGATTTGACAAAAGTCGTCCCATTCCAGAATTGTGCATAGGCAGGCACCTGCAGTGGCAACGCTGGCGAGCCATACGCATTTTCCACGCGCATGCGACCGAAATACAGACGTGTGGAACCCAGGCTCAAACCATTGGAAGTACTTGTCAGTCCCCAGCTGAAGTTTGGATTGAACATGCCAACGACATCAGCATCCGTCGCAACCAGACCATAGATCGCAGCGGTGTAGGGGCCATCGATGCCATAGCTGGCCGCCCGCGTGACCGTGAGCGTGGTATTCAACGCGGTTGCCCCGCTAGCAAATGCCGGGCAACTGGTGCAACTCGCAGACAGGCGCGAATTGAGCAATGTCGTTCCGTCCTGCACGCCAAAAGCCAGGCCGTCGCTGCCTGCAGTTGTAACCGGAGCGAGATTCAGGCGCGCAAAGTTACCAACATAGTTCGTGGTGGTGGACCCTGTGGCATTGACCGCAGTCAGGGTAACCGCCGCCTTGAGTGGCTCCCCCAGATACGTAAAGCTTGATGCGCAGGTCAGATCACTGCGATTGGTCAAAGAACCACTGGCCGTAAAGCCTGCCGGGATGAAGCGCCCGAACACCGCGCTGCCTGTTGGCCCCGTGACGCCCAGATACGTAGCGGGACCGGCACTCAACGTAAAGTCACCCACCTCCGATTCACTGGTGCTGACCGTCGCAGTACCTCCACTGGGAATACTGATGGTCGAGGCACTCAGGCTTCCAGCGGAGCCTCCTGTGGGCGCAAACACAGCGGAGCTCAGCGGCACGCTGCTCTGGATGTAATTCGGCGTAGTCGGCATAGCGCAGACATCGGTGTAACTGGAGGAATACGCCTTGCCGGTCACGCGCAGATTGAAAGCGGTCCCAGCTGTCGTAAATACGCTGCAATTGGTCGGTGTCTGCGCCAGGGTCTGGCTGACTGCGCAATTCCAATTGCTCGCCGTACTGTCTACACAAAGTTTATAAGGCACCACGACGAATGAACTGGAGCCTGTCACTGTCATAGCAAGGCCGGCATCGCTCGTCGCCGTGCTGCCGCTATACGTTGCATTCAGCGAAATCTGTCCGGCATCCAGGTAATTCAAATACAGCCCGCTGGCCGTACCGGTGGCATCAAAACTTAAAGCAAGACTCGTTGCCGTACTGGAAGACGTACCGATCGTCGTGCCATTGACCGCCAAGGTCTTGGTGCCCGTAGCAGGATTCTCATAACCCGACCAGAACTTGACATTGCGACTCACACTGGCAAAAGCCGGGATACAACCACTGTCACGCGAAGTACTCCCTTTTTTCACGGCGGACACCGAGAACAAGGTTCCGTCCGAAGAATTGGAAGTCACGCCTGACTTCTGGGTCGGCACCGTGAGCAACAAACCCGCATCCGAAAAAGTAACTTTCGAGCAGTTTGCCGTGGAATACGTGCTGCCATTGATCGAGCACTGAGCGCCAACGCTGTACGCAGTGAGCACGGGTGAAGAGGCACTGACTCCAATGGAATAAGTCCCCGCCGTTGTTTCACGCAGATACAAGGTCGAGCCACTGGCAAAGGTCTGCGTCGCCCCAGCCACCCAACCATCATTCGAGTTGCTCGTCGTGGCCGTCAGAGTGGCCGTTACGTTACCGGCGGTATAGGTCGTCGTGCAATCTGCATCCATGCAAGCCGTCACCGTCACGGCTGCTGGCGTACAGGTCAACGCAGTATTGATGGCAAAGCGGTAGTGATTGATGCTGGTCATCGAATTCATGGTCTGCGCACAAACCTTCAGATCATCAATCTCGTGGGTATTGGTCAGATCGCCGGTCGATCCGGTCAGCGACAGGATGAAGTTGCTCGGGATTGCGGCCTGGCTGGTTGTCGATAGCGCATTGAACGAATTGATCAGCGTCGAATAAGAGGTCCCCGCCCCGCTTGTGTCGCGCTCCACGCTGACCATGGCCTGCCCACTTGTACGCGAATCCACCGTCACACGATACATGTGGCCGGTATTGTTGCTGACAGTGGTGCCTAGTGTCCCGGTTCCCGCCAGCCAGTAGTAATTGCTCGTAGAACCACGAATACTCACCGACTGCGACACCCGCGAGGTTGCGCAGGACGTAGCCGTGGTCGCGCATGCTCCACTGTCGTTCTTGTTGGAGAAATTACCGTATTCGTCCAGCCCCAATCCCAACCAGCCCCCCGCAAACCCCGAAGCACCTGTGGCGGACTTCGGTGCATAGCCCAACGAACCACCAAATCCTCCAGCCTGCGGCGTAACACTGGCATCCGAGAGAATCACCGCCATGCCATCCGCACCCGTAGTTGTCCCGCCATAGGCGTAATACTTGAAGGTAAGCTGGATGTAATTGCTGGTACCAGGAAACAACCGCTGAAAGGTCACAGCCGTCGACTCCTGCGCGCCGGTATTGGTCATCTGCAGACGATTGTTGACGATAGCAGGCGTGAAAGAGCCATTGACCACCGAGGAAACCCAATTGCTGCCCAAACCCGTAGTCCGGTTGAAATCATCACTGACACACGTCAGCGATAAGGCCCCGGCAGCAATTACCAGAGAACTGCCAATTTGATCCGCGCTGTTGGAGAGCGTTGCGCTCTGCTGACCACCATCAGAATCTCCTGTCAGCAGATAATAGCTGGCATCCATTCCAACGCCCGTAGTACCAGAACCCGCGCGCAGATATTGCCCCTCGGTCGCACTGTTCTCCAGTGCAGGCATGATGGTCAGGCTGGCATTGTTGGACGCAAAAAACGCCAACCGCAGACTGCCTGCACCAAAGGTCTGATGAACATTCGGCGCAGTTATGCTCGAACCTGATCCGCTCTGGTAGCTGCCGGCACAATTGGTCGTATTGGCGCTCCCGCAATCGGCTGTCGCCGCGCCACGCACCGTATAGATAGCCGCTGCGGCACGATACCCGGAACCGTTAGAAATCGTCCAGGTGTAGCTATCTGCAGGCGCACTGCTCAGGTTCAGATAATAGATGCGCTGCTTGACGCTGGTAGACGAATAACTGGCAGTTGTAATCAATGTCCAGCCAGTAGGCGCAGTCACCGTCACAGAGGATTTCGAGATGATCTGTGCAATCAACAAATCACCGCTCAGCGTCCCGCTGGCAGGTGAAGGCGTCAGGCTGCCATTCCCTGTCAGCCCCTCTGCCGTCCCTTGCAAGACACTGATTGCTGCCCACGCTGGCGCACTGCCGAGCAACAGGCTCAACAGACATCCCAGTATGAAGCGCAGTGCTTGTGTCATTTCTCGGTCACCACCACCAATTGGCGCTCCACGTAATCCGCACTCTGCAACTCGGCCGTGGTGGTCGAGGGGCAAACCGCCGTTGAGCAGGCAGTCGAAGTGATCTGCCAGATCGTTTTGTTATCGGCGTTTTCCGTGAAATTCGTAGCCCCATTACATGCCCAGATGACCGTGAAGCCATTCAGCCCCGGAATGCTGGTCAGCGTGCCACCCGGGCAATTGCCATTGATCTGTACGGCATACAGACCGGCTTCGATGCCAAGCCGGGCCGCCTGCATGGCACGCGCGCCCTGGATGTCCTGCGCACTGGCAGTCTGGCTGGCTACCGAAACCTGCACGATGAAGGCCGCCAATGCAGCCATGATGACCAGCAGGAAGATCGCACTGGCCAGCACAAAGCCGCCCTGCCAAACGCCTGGATGCGTTGCACAGCCCGAACCCCGCGCATCAGGGAATGTTGTTGATCTGGACGCCATGGGTCAGAACTACCGATTCGTTATTGCTGGTCAGAGTCAAGGTCATGTAGAGCAGCCCATACTGATCAATGGCGCTCTGTTGGTAATCAAGATTGCATGCGCTCACGTTGCTCGCAAGGATCGCCGTGCTCGCTCCAGAAGGGGTACTGGTAGGCTGGCTGGCCTGTTTGGCATAACCCCAGATACGCACCAGCGAGCCACCCGGCGTACACGCATAGCTCACCGGGCTATCGATGATGAAAAACCGATGGCCCGGCGACGGATACGGAAAGATTTTTGGCGAAGCCAGTGTAATCGTGCTCGTACCCACCGCACTCAGCGTTGCAGTATTGCCCCCGGTATACGCATCCAGCCCCGTTACACCGAGGTTATAGATAGCCACCTCGGTACTCGATGAAATTGTGCCTGGCACAGGTTGTGGCCCGACATAGCTGAAACTTGATGTGGACGTCGCAAAGTCCAGTGGCGCCGTACCGCAATCGGCCGCCTCGCAATAACGCCCAGCCGTTAGTACCGGCAAGAATTCGATATACCAGGCTGAACCGCTTTGCTTGACGCGCACACTGTTCGGCAATGCTTTATGAATATCACGACTCATCCGTCGCAAGGCCGTATCCGCCGCATCGGCGAGCGCAGCACGATTGGCCGTATCGATCAATCCTTCCATCGGACGCCGGATGAAGACCGCGACGACTGCCACGAGGATCCCCGTGATGGTCATCACCACGATCATCTCGATCAGGGTAAAGCCTGCCGCCACGCCGCGCACCGCAGGCTTCTTCAGGCAACGCTCAAGGCACATTGGGCGCATAGCGATACCTGTAGCCGGTGAGTGTAATGTCGGGTTGCCCGGAGATGCCGACGGTCACGTCGATGCGCAACGCAGCACTATTGTCGGTCAGCCCCATCGCCGTGCCGGCCTGGGTGACCACGACGCTGGCCGAATAAGCGGATAGCCCGTTGATCGTGGTGTTCGCATCCGTTGGCGAGCGGATACCACTCATGGAAAACCCGTTGTAGTCCCCCACGTTATCAAACGGCGTCGTCTGGCTATAGCGACTCTCTCTTGGCGCCGGCGAAAGACCCTGGACCGTCGCAGCGCAGCCACCCGTACTGACAGACGCAGCGCTCGCTGTCGTGACATTGTCATCATCTGTATCGCACCAGGTGAAGGGCTTGCTCTCGATTTCCTCCAGCAAGGATTCGGCAATCGCCACCTGCTGCTTGAGGAGCATCGGATTGGCACTATTGAGCGTGGTCAGATTGAGCACGCCAAGAATTCCCGCCAGCCCCACCGACACAACAACAATGAACACGACCAGCTCGACCATCGTCAGGCCACGCTGACGGGCGCGCTCAAGCAAGCGCCCTTGTTCAGTGCACATAACCCGTCTCCGCTTCGACCGTGATGGTCTGGGTGCTGGAGCCACCGCTCACAGTGAGGCTCTGCGCCGCAGAAGGTTTGCCAAGGGGGCTGAAGTAAAAACTGGCGGCCGTAATGGAAATCCCACTCGTAACAGGCAGCGTATAGCCCTTGCCCGTTGCGGGATTCGTCAAGCAATTGGCGGGATTGGCTGCACAGGTGAAACCGCTGCAGCTATCCACAAAGGTGGTCCCGAAAGTGAGGTCCAGACTGTTGCTGGCAATCGTCACACAAACCTGGCGACGCTTGGCAATGGCAGACTTCTGCGCAAAGCGCAATGCTGCGCGAGTCTGCTGGGTAACCCCAAAGACATCGAAATCAGCCCGATTGGCAAAGCGTGGCACGACCACTGCCGCCATGATCCCGATGATGACCATCGTAGCTATCAGTTCGGGAAGGGTAAAACCATGTGTAGCACGCCGAAGCAAGCACCTAGGGCCACAGGAAACTATGCCCGTTTTTTGCATGCAGGCCTTTCAAAAGAAAAGTCCTAGCGCAGGAATCCCCTACCCTGCTGCTATGTGCAATAAAGACAACCGAGCCCCCAGCATCTTCGCTCAACCTATAGAGAGAAACAGGCAAATTTCCGCGCGACTCGCCGGAAACTTGCCCTTCAATCATCGCGACACAGGAATGTCGTCGGTCAATGCTAGACCTATCAACAGTTCGTATTACTAATACCCGAAGTCGTATAAGTCGGAGCGCCACCGGTAGCAGTCGGTGCTGTATAGACGAACTGACAGGTGGTCTTTGTCGTGTCTGTCACAGTAGCCGACGTTGCCGAAGTTGACGCGACATAGCTTGAATCCAAGCCTGCTACGGTAACAATCGAGGTCCCATTAGGATAACCGTAAGCCATATCTGAAAACACATCCAGCGTACCGCCCTCGTATTTAATCGTGGTGCCAGCAGCGGTGGCTGTCGGCGAACCTGCGGCTAACCATTGGGCGTGAATCAACGCAGCGGCTGATTTAACAGACCCTAGACCACCGTTCATCTTGGCCATCCGTGCTTGGGTGCTCATGTCCACAAACTTTGGCAGGGCTACCGCCGCCAGAATCCCCAGTATCACCATGACCACAACCAATTCGATCAGGGTAAAACCACTTTGCTTTTTCATGCTCCACTCCTCAATAGACTACGTTCAGATTCATCAAAACCATTGGTAGGGCGTCATCAGCACAACCTCGACCACTTTACCATCATGGTCTGTCAAACGCGTTTGCCACATCAGCCGTTTATCGACGCCTTCTTGCCGCATCTTGAGGTGACGCTGTCGTTGCGGGATATAAACAGCCTCGTTTTTATCACGCCCGCACGACCACTTACCCGATTTTATCGTTTTTGACGTTTCTTGCAATTTTTTAGAACACTCTCCGACCAGCGGAGCCTCCAGAAACATCAGTGGATTCACGCCAGCCAGATCATCCAGAGACTGTCCGATTGCGATACGCCGGGCTTTTTCCAGGCGCAAGCCGCTGCGCATGTTCATCACGGTCACCTCAACAGCGACTTTTTCGGCTTGTTCCAGCAAATAATCCACCCGCCACTTCAGTGCGCCGAGGACGATGCCCGCCACAACGACGACCAGCGCGATTTCGTACAGCGGAATGCCGAAAGCCCCTTTGCGCATGGCGGTCAGTGTTTGCCCAGCATGGCCGAGCTGAGATCCCAGATCGGCAAGAAGATGCCCAATGCCAGGATCAACACCAGCACACCCAGACAGACCACCAGGATCGGTTCGATCCGCGCACTGAGGTTATCGATTTCGTACTCGACCTCGCGCTCGTACATCTCGGCGATTTCAAGCAGCAAATCATCGATGGAACCGGATTCTTCGCCAACCGCAATCATCTGCAGCACCACGGGAGTGAAAATGCGCGCCGCCGCTGCGGTCCGCAGAATGCTGTCGCCACGCTCGACGCCGGCTCGCATCTGGTGGAGTTTGGTTGCTATGTAGGCGTTGTCGATGACATCGGCCACCACCCCGAAAGTTGGAATGACCGGCAATCCGCTTTTGAACGAAAGCGAGAAACTGCGCGCGAAGCGAGCCAGGGTTGCCTTGCGCACGGTATCCCCAACAATCGGCAATCGCAGTTTCCAGCGATCCCAGGCGAGGCGCCCGCCAGTCGTGCGCACAAAAGCCCGTACCCCCAACACGACGAGCAGTATCGCCCCCAACAACAGATACCAATAACCGGTACAGAACTCCGAGAAGCCGATCAGGATCCGGGTCATCAGGGGCAGTTGGGTATGCAGTGATTTGAACACGTTCGAGAACGCCGGAATCACCATCCAGTTGATCACCAGCAAAGCCCCACTGAGCGCGATCACCACGAACATCGGGTAGCGCAATGCAGCCTTGATCTTGGCACGCATTTCCTTCTCGAAGTTGAGGTGCTCGAAAAGCCGCAAAAAAATCAGGTCAAGCCGCCCGGTCATTTCGCCCACCCGCACCATGCTGATGTAGAAGGCGCTAAAAGCCCCTGTATCTTTCATGGCAATGGAGAGTTCACGGCCACTATCAAGGCTCTCGCGCAATTGCCCGAGCATGTCGCCAAATGCAGGATGGGTTGCAGAATCCCGCAAACCACCCAAAGCCTGCAGCATGGGCACGCCAGCCTTGATCAGGGTATGCATCTGGCGACTGAAGAACATGATGTCTTCTACACTAATGGGGCGCCGACGCGTCCCCAGCCCCGCAAAAATCGAATCCCGCGGAGCCTCTTCGCTGATATCTACGGGCGTAATGCCACGACTGATGAGCTGATCGGCTGCCGCCGGACTGTCCGGCGCATCAATGACGCCCTGAACCAAGCCACCCTGGGCATCACGCCCCCTGTACGCATAATTCGGCATGGCGTCTACTCGTCGATCTGGGCACTGACACGCATGGCTTCGGCAACGGTCGTCTCCCCGGCCAGTACCCGCGCAACCGCGTGCGCACGCATCGTCTTGCCAGCCAGATGCTGGCGTGCCAGACGTGAAAACTCCCCTATCCCCTGGCGGTTGAGGGCATCCGCCAGGACCGGCGTCATTTCGAGCATTTCGTAAACCGCCTCCCGCCCGGAGAAACCGGACATGTTGCAATGAGAGCACCCGCGCCCGCGCCACAAAGGCACATTCCCGGCAGACTCTCCCAGCTCCTGACGCAACCAGGTGACTTCAATCGGCTCCGGGGAGTATGGCGATTTACAGGCCGGGCAGATCACTCGCACGAGGCGCTGGGCAATGATCCCCAGCAAGGTGGTCGACAGCAGATATTGCGGCACCCCCATATCGAGCAGACGGGCAGGCGTACTCGCCGCATCATTTGTATGCAATGTGGATAGCAACAAGTGCCCGGTCATGGCTGCACGCACCCCGATCTGGGCCGTTTCCTGATCGATCATTTCACCGACCAGCACGATATCCGGGTCATGCCGCAAGGTAGAGCGCAACACGCGTGCAAAACTCAGATCGATCTTGTCATTGACCTGCACCTGATTGATGCCGGGCAAGCGATACTCGACCGGATCTTCGATGGTGATGATTTTGGTGTTCGGCGCATTCAGTGCCGCCAGCGAAGCATACAAGGTGGTAGTTTTGCCGCTCCCGGTCGGGCCGGTCACCAGAATCATCCCGAAGGGGTGACGAATCATGCGCCGATATTGAACCAGCATGTCCTCGGGCATGCCGATCCGGTCCAGATCGAGCAAACCGCTGTTCTGCGCCAGGATCCGCATCACCACCGATTCGCCATACTGGGTCGGCATGGTCGACAAACGGATGTCCACGCTTTGCTGCTTGATCTTGACATTGAAACGCCCATCCTGCGGCAAGCGCTTCTCCGAGATATCCAGTCCGCTCATGAGCTTCAACCGCAGCACCAGCGCAGGGCTGATCCGGCTATCCACCTCGGTCTGCAAATGCATTTCGCCATCGATGCGAAACCGAATCTGCAAGCGCAACTCCTGCGGCTCGATGTGGATATCCGAGGCTTTGATCTGATACGCGTCTTCAAAAATAGACTGCAGCAGTTTTACAACCGGAGCGTCTTCCGCAGCGGTATCCAGCCCCTGCCCACCAAAATCGACGTAGACATTGCCCAGATCCTTCTGCAGCTCGTGCGCCAGACCCGTGATTTCTTGCGTGCGACGATACAGTCGATCAATTGCGGAGAGCAGCTGCCCTTCGGTGACGACCGCCAGTTCGACATCTTTCTTCAGCGCGCGCGAAATCTCGTCGTAGCCGAAGACATCGGAAGGATCTGCCATGCCGACGAGATAGTTCCGCCCCTGATCCGCCAGCACGATGGCACGAAAACGCCGCGCCATTGTTTCAGGCAGCAGATTGACAATGGCGGGATCGACATCCTTTTCACGCAAATCGTGAAAAGGAATTCCCAACTGATTGGCAATCGCGGTGGAAATGCCTTCCTCGGTCACGATGGCGCTGTCGACCAGTACTCGGCCAAGCTTGCGTCCACTTTCCTTTTGCCTGGTGAGTGCTTCTTCCAGTTGTGCCGAAGAAATCAAGCCTTGCTGTACCAGCAATTCACCGAGACGGTATTTCTGTGGTTTTCCCATTCTGTTTTGCCCTGAAGGATATGGCAGCTTGCATTACCTTAACTGCTTATCGGCAGGAAAAGCTGCGATTAGAGCCTACTCTCGCAAAAAACCTGCGGGCTTCCAAACTACAGAAAATACAGCATGCCCCGGCTCTTCGAGACTCAACCCAGCACGGAGCATAAATCTAAAATAAAAAAGCCGCCCGAAGGCGGCTTTTGAGTCTGGCGTCCCCACGGGGATTCGAACCCCGGTTATCGCCGTGAAAGGGCGGTGTCCTAGGCCTCTAGACGATGGGGACATGAGGCATTCAAGCTTCAAAAACAAAAGCCGCCCAAAGGCGGCTTTTGCAAGTTGGCGGAGTGGACGGGACTCGAACCCGCGACCCCCGGCGTGACAGGCCGGTATTCTAACCAACTGAACTACCACTCCATGATCCAAGCCCAAGGCTTGAATCTTTGCACTGCACCCTTGCAACTGCTGCAAGGTCTCGAATCTGGCGTCCCCACGGGGATTCGAACCCCGGTTATCGCCGTGAAAGGGCGGTGTCCTAGGCCTCTAGACGATGGGGACCTGGTACAACTTTCTACTGCATTCTTCGTCGGTTGGTGGAGGTAAACGGGATCGAACCGATGACCTCTTGCATGCCATGCAAGCGCTCTCCCAGCTGAGCTATACCCCCGTCCAGCGAAGAAGCCGAATTCTAGACACTGATCAGCGTTTCGTCAAGCCAAAATTCTCATTTTCTTGATGCTGGGCGCCACTCTCAGTCGATCAGCTTGCCAGGATTCATCACTCCATCCGGATCGAATGCCTGCTTGATCCGGCGCATCATTTCAAGTTCGATGGACGACTTGTACCGTTTGATTTCCTCACGCTTGAGTTGCCCCAATCCGTGTTCAGCAGAAATCGACCCGCCAAGCGAAGCCACGATGTCATGCACCAGTCGATTGACCTCAGGCGTACGGTCAATGAACGCCGAATTGGCATCCCCTTCCGGCATGGATGGGTTGTAGTGCAAGTTGCCATCTCCGGCATGCCCGAATGCCACAATCCGCACGCCCGGAAATGCCGCGTTCAGCGCCGCATCAGCCCGCTGCAGAAATTCCGGAATCCGGCTTACCGGTACCGAGACATCGTGTTTGATGCTGATGCCCTCTTTTTTCTGTGCATCCGAAATGGACTCTCGCAACTGCCATAACGCTTTTGCCTGGGTTTCATTGACGGCCAGGGTTGCATCACTGACCAGTCCCTGCTCAAACGCCTCACCCAACACATCTTCCAGCACAGGATTCAAATCAGCGGCAGCATCACTGTCGGCCAATTCAATCAGGGCATACCACGGGGCAGCTTCCGCCAGGGGCGGCCTAGCTTCCGGAAAATGCTTGAGAACCAGCTCATAGGCTGCTGCACAAACAATCTCGAACGCACTGATCCGCTCCCCCAGTCGCTGGCGCAAATGCCCCAGCAGCACAATCGCGGACTCTGCATCGGGCAAAGCCACCCAGGCCACCACGCGTGCTACCTGAGGCGCGAATAGTTTGAGTACGGCCGCAGTAATGATGCCCAGGGTTCCTTCAGAACCAATGAAGAGTTGCTTCAGGTCGTAGCCGGTATTGTCCTTGCGCAAGCCACGCAAGCCATCCCAGATCCGCCCGTCCGGCAGGACAACCTCCAGACCAAGAGTGAGTTCACGCGCATTGCCATAGCGAAGTACCTGTACCCCACCAGCATTACTGGCGAGATTGCCTCCTATCCGGCAAGTACCTTCCGAAGCCAGAGAAAGCGGAAACAACCTCCCCCGTCCTGCGGCGGCAGTCTGGACATCCGCCAGCGTGCATCCAGCCTCCACCGTGATGGTGTTGTTGTCCGGATCGACGGCACGGACCCGGTTCAGGCGCACAAGGGAAATCACGACTTCATCGCCGTTCTCGTGCGGCACGCTTCCGCCCACCAGCCCGGTGTTCCCGCCCTGCGGCACCATGGCCACTCGGGCTGCCACACAGGCTGTGACCACCGCGGAGACTTCTGCCGTAGAGCCGGGTCGTACCACGCACAGCGCGCGCCCCTTGTAACGGCCGCGCCAGTCTTCCTCGTAAGCAGCACAGTCAGCCGCTTCCACAAACACATTGGAACTTCCGACGATGCTGCGCAGCGCAGTGATCAAACCCTCCGACACGGCTACTCTTCCGCCCAGACGGGCTCAGCGTAAAGATCGTGCACATCGCAATCGGTCACGCGCACCTGATAGAACTTGCCGATCTCCATGTCATGACCGTCCGGCACTATCACCAAACCATCGATTTCCGGCGCATCCCCTTCCGAACGACAGATGGCCCCTTCGTCCTCGTCGATGTCATCGACCAGAACGACGATTTCGCGTCCGATCTTCGCCTCAAGGCGCTGCGTGGAAATATCTTCCTGAAACTCCATCAGGCGCTGCTTGCGCTCTTCACGCACCTCGTCCGGAACGGCGCCAGGCAAAGCATTGGCTGTCGCCCCTTCAACCGGCGAATAGGCAAATGCGCCAACCCGATCCAGCTTGGCTTCCTCCAGAAACGCCAGCAACTCTTCGAACTCCTGATCTGTTTCACCCGGAAAACCGGTGATGAACGTGCTGCGGATCGTGATATCCGGACAGATCTCGCGCCAGCGGCGGATGCGTTCCAGATTGTTTTCGGCACTGGCAGGACGCTTCATCAGTTTCAGGATGCGCGGGCTGGCATGCTGAAACGGAACATCCAGATAAGGCAGGATCTTGCCCTCCGCCATCAGCGGAATGATGTCGTCAACATTCGGGTAGGGATAAACGTAGTGCAGACGCACCCACACATCGAGCTCGGCAAGCTCTTTGCACAAGTCATAAAGCTTGGTCTTAACCGGGCGCCCCCCCGCAAAGCCGGTACGATATTTCACATCGACACCGTAGGCACTGGTGTCCTGCGAAATCACCAGCAATTCATTCACACCGGCATTCACCAGGGTTTCGGCTTCACGCAGCACTTCATGGATGGGCCGCGAAACCAGATCTCCACGCAGCGAAGGAATGATGCAGAAGCTGCAACGATGGTTACATCCTTCGGATATTTTCAGATAGGCATAGTGATCAGGCGTCAGGCGTACCCCCTGTGGCGGCACCAGATCCGAGAACGGATCGTGTGGTTTGGGCAAATACTGGTGAATCGCCGTCATCACTTCCTCGGTTGCATGCGGCCCTGTCACAGCCAGAACCTTGGGGTGCACCTGTTCAACGATCCCGCGCCCGGCGCTATCTTTTTTCGCGCCGAGACAGCCCGTCACAATGACCTTGCCATTTTCACTGAGCGCTTCTCCGATAGCGTCAAGGGACTCCTCGACGGCAGCATCGATGAAACCACAGGTATTCACGACAACCAGATCCGCACCGGCGTACTGCGACGCGACGTCGTAGCCTTCTGCGCGCAGACGGGTCAGGATATTTTCAGCGTCAGATGCGGCTTTGGGGCAACCGAGACTGACGAAACCCACGCGGGGTGATTGGGGCTTTGCACTCAAAACGGACCTCTTGTAAACGTATCAAGCCTGCGGCGGATACCGCAGGCTTCGAAATGATGAATGGGCGGGGCTGTACGAATTTCTTTACTTCTTGTCTGACGACTCGCCGCCCGGAAACGGAAAAGTCGTGAACATGCTGCGGGTCTGACTGTTGATCTGTTCCTGCATCTGGGCAAACATGCGTTTGCTCTGTTCCATGTAGGTTCCCATCATGCCTTGCATCGCCGGGCCCTGAAAATTCAGGAACTGAGTCCACATGTCCTTGCTCATCGGACTGTTTTCGCCATAAAGGGCCTTGGTCTGATCCTGCAGTTTGACTTGCATTTCACTGAAGGCCTTGATGTTGTTTTCCAGGTAGCGCCCCATGAACCCCTGCATGGCATTGCCATAAAACCGGATCATCTGGGCCAACAGGTCGCTGGTAAACATCGGCGAGCCACCACTCTCCTCTTCAAGAATGATCTGCAACAGAATGCTGCGAGTAATATCCTCTCCCGACTTAGCGTCTACCACCTGGAATACATCCTGCCCGAGCACCAGATCGCGCACATCGGCCAGCGTGATGTAACAGCTGGAAACCGTGTCATACAAACGGCGATTCGGGTATTTTTTGATCAGTCGGGTTTGCTCGGCCATGTTGCACGTCCCCAGATAGTTATGGTGTGGGCTGAGACTCGCTCAGCTTGCAGATTATAGCAGTGCGCAAAAAAACAACCCCGCAGAACTCTGCGGGGTTGTTGTACGACACGCCCAGCGTGCGTTCAGCACATATGTAGCCCGCCGTTGATGTTGATGGTCGCGCCAGTGATAAACCCGGCTTTGTCAGAAGCCAGATAACAGCACAGATCACCGATTTCCTCAGGCCTTCCCAGGCGTCCAACAGGAATGGTTGAAATGATCTGCTCGCGCACTTCTTCCTTGATGGCCATGACCATGTCCGTCCCGATGTACCCCGGCGCAATGGCATTCACGGTCACCCCCTTCTTGGCCACCTCTTGGGCCAAGGCCTTGGTGATGCCCAGAATGCCGGCCTTGGCTGCAGAATAGTTGGCCTGACCAAACTGTCCCTTCACACCATTAACCGAAGAAATGTTGATCACCCGACCAAAACCACGCTCAGCCATCAACGGCAGGATCGGATGCGTAACATTGAACACGGAATCGAGATTGGTGGACAACACGGCATCCCATTGCTCCTTGCCCATTTTGCGGAACATGGCGTCGCGGGTAATCCCGGCATTGTTAACCAACAGATCAATCTGCCCGATTTCAGCCTCGATCTTCTTGACCATCGCCGCACACTGCTCGAAATCCGTTACATCCGCTTCAGCCACAAAAAAGTTGTAGCCCTCCGCCTTGGTCTTGGCGACCCACTCCACCGCCAGCGGAAAATCCGGCAAACAATTGGCAACCACCTTCCAGCCGTCATTGGCCAGCGATTTGCAGATCGCCGTCCCCAAACCTCCCATGCCTCCTGTTACCAGTGCCACGTTCTTAGCCATTTCCAGCTCCTCTCATATTGCAGGGATTTCGATAAGCCGATTCTGTGGGGGAAACAAAACCGGCGCTTCCCGCCGCACGTCCGTCCTCGGACCCGCAACGCACAGCCCATGCACGCCCCCGTTTACCACACCGACTCCGCAGCCTGCAATCAGGCCCGCTCTTTGACGTAACGTCCGGGAGCCGCCTCAAGCACCTTGTATTCACGCGAACCAAGCTTGCTGCTCGCATTGACCCACTCGCCGCTGCGTGCCTTGAGCCAGTCGATCCAGTTTGGCCACCAGCTTCCACGATGCTCGACGGCTTCTCCAAGCCACTCATCCGCGGTAGTACTGGATAACGGCCCTGTCCAAAAACTGCGTTTGTTCTTCGAGGGCGGATTGATCACGCCGGCAATGTGACCACTGGCACCCAGCACGAAGGTGGATTCGCCGCCGATCAATCGGCGTCCAAGAAAAGAGGTTCGCCAGGGCACGATATGATCTTCGCGCGTCGCGACAAAATAGGCCGGCACGGTGATCCGCCCCAGATCGATGGATTCACCAAGCATGGTGAGCTTGCCGGGCTGGCGCAGATTGTTTTCCAGATAGGTATTGCGCAGGTAATAACCGGCGAATGGCCCGGGCAGGTTGGTGCAATCGGAATTCCAGTAGAGCAGATCGAAAACCGGTGGCTTGTTGCCTTTGAGATAGTTGTCGACCACGTAATTCCAGATCAGGTCATTCGGCCGCAGGCAGGAAAAGACCTGGGATAACTCGCGCCCGGCCATCACCCCACCCTTGCCAAGGGTCGCTTCCTTGGACGCCACGGCTGCCGCGTCAATAAAGCAGGAGATGTCGCCTGTTTCGGAAAAATCCAGTAATGAAGTCAGGAAAGTCACACTTTCTACCGGATCTTCGCCGCGCGCATACGCCACGGCCAGCGCAGACGCCAGCAAGGTGCCGCCGATACAAAAGCCCAGCACATTGGGTTTGTCCACCTTGGTGACGCTACGCAGCACCTGCAGCGCCTGCAAGACGCCGTCACCAAGATAGTCATCCCAGGTCAGATGGCCCTGTTCTGCCCGGGGATTGCGCCAGGAAACTAGAAACACCGTCACGCCTTGTTCAACGGCATAGCGCACGAAAGAGTTTTCCGGCTGCAGGTCAAGGATGTAGTACTTGTTGATGCAAGGCGGCACGATCAGCAACGGTCGTTTGCAAACCTTTTCCGTCAGCGGGGCATACTGGATCAGTTGCATGATCTCGTTTTCAAAGATCACGGCACCCGCAGTTGTCGCAAGGTTTCCACCTACCTCGAAAGCGGCATCGTCGGTCATCGAGATGCGGCCTTTTTCCATGTCTGCAATCAGGTTCAGCAAGCCTTGAGTCAGACTCTCGCCCTGGGTCTCAAGGGCTTTCTGCACGACTTCAGGATTGGTGGCAGCAAAGTTGGACGGCGCCAGCGCATCGATATATTGACGCAGCATGAACTGCATGCGGTTTTTAGCCGCACGATCCGCAATGGGCAACTCTTCGGCGACGGCACTCAGGAAACGGGCATTGATCAGATACGCCTGGCGCATATAGTCATGCACGGGACTGGACGCCCATTCGGGTGCCGTAAAACGACGATCTCCGGCAGCAGGTGCCATGACCGGCTCGACGTTCTCTCCCTCCTTGCGCTGCGCCAACGCACCCCAGAGCCTGGCGTGCATTTCCGCATGCTCACGATGCAGGTGCACGATCCTTTCGTTATCCAGCCCGGGGAATTGCGGCATCCCGGCCAAAAAACCGGAGCCTTGAGAAGAGGAGGTTTGTGTCTGGGCGACATGACCCAGAAAACCCTGCATGAAATTCTGGCTGGCACGCATCCAGCCTTCAATTGCCGCCTGCGATTGCTCAGGTGTCAACATTCAAGAAATCTCCGGGAGGTTGGTCAGGCCGGCACTCCCCACTCAAGCGGTGGCGTTCGCCGGATTTGCTGCCAGACAAAGCCTCACGTCACAATGTGAGGCCCGCGGCCATTGTTGCTCCGCACAAATATCAGCGTCAAGCTGCTGCCCCTATGTACATCGTTGTAATCGCATGGCTTTTTGTAGCCCTGATTATCGCCATCAGCCAGGTCTCTGTCGTCGCTGCAATCCTCTCATTCGTCTTCTGGGGAATCGCCCCACTGGCATTGATTCTGTGGCTATTCGGCACTCCGCAACGCAGACGCCGGGCGGTCCTGCAAGCACAAGCGGAGGAGAAAAAACACGCAGAAGATGCCAAGTAGATTTCAGGCAAGCGCCCGGGCGACGCGCAATTCTTCAATGAGCTGTTCCAGATCCTCTGCCAACGGCACGCGCCACACCATCTCCTCGCTTGAAGCCGGGTGTTTCAAACCAAGCTGGAACGCATGCAAGGCCTGACGAGAAAACGATCCGGCGGAACCGGGCAGACTCTTGCGCCCGCCATAAACCGGGTCCCCGACAAGCGGGTGACCGATGTGGGCCATGTGCACCCGGATCTGATGTGTACGCCCCGTATCCAGAACACACTCGACCCAGCTTGCCCCCTGCAAGCGTTCGACAAGCCTGAAATGCGTGCGTGCCTCGCGCCCTCCCGGCACGACAGCCATCTTGACGCGTTGCGTCGGATGCCGATCTATCGGTTCATCAACCAGCCCTTTGGCAGGCGGATATCCCATAACCACCGCTGCGTAATGGCGCTTGACAGTGCGCGCCTGCAACTGGCGAACCAGATCGGTCTGGGCCGGAATCGTCTTGGCAACCACCATCAGCCCGGACGTCTCCTTGTCCAGACGATGAACGATCCCCGCACGCGGTACCTCAGCAAGGGAGGCGTCATGCGCCAGCAGCGCATTGAGCAGGGTTCCGGTCCAGTTGCCGCTGCCGGGATGCACGACCAGTCCGGCAGGCTTGTTGAGGACGAGAATGTGTGAATCCTCGAAAACCACGTCCAGTGGAATGTCTTCGGGCGCATCGGCCAGCGTCGCAGGATCCGGCTCGATTTCGACTTGCAGGACTTCGCCCCCGTCCAGACGGCTCTTGGGGTCGTTGCGAATCTGGCCGTCCCGCTGGACCAGACCCGCACGGATCCAGCCCTGCATGCGGCTACGCGAGTACTCCGGCAACAGACTGGCCAGCCCGGCATCCAGACGCATGCCGGCCATTTCGCGTGGCACGCTGAGAATGCGACGGTCACAGGCGGAGCTTCCGCTATAATCGTCGTCATTGCTTTCGGATGGTGTCGGAATGTTCATGTCTACCTTGCGTAGTTTATCGATTGTTTTCGCCGTGTGCGCGCTTGCAGCCTGCGGCTATTCCCCACCCAAACCGGGCTCGACAGCCAAGGATCCACAAAGCGCCTACGCCGAAGGCAAGGAACTGCTCGACAACGGTTCCTACGAATCCGCCATCACGGCTTACGAGCAGCTTGAAGCTCGTTTTCCTTACGGTCGGTACGCCCAGCAAGCACAACTGGACACGGCCTACGCGCATTATCGCTTGAACGAAACGGAAGCGACGATTGCTGATTGCGATCGTTTCATCCGGCTGCACCCAAGTCATCCCAATGTTGACTACGCCTACTACCTCAAAGGTCTGGCGTACGAGAATGCCAGAAGTGATGAGTGGCTTACCTTCCTGCCGCAACAGCCGCTTTCGGAACGGGACGCAAAAAGCATCAACGATGCCTTCGAATCCTTCAAGGTCATCTCGACACGCTTCCCGGAAAGCCGCTATCTGGAAGACGCCCGGCAGCACATGCAGAACCTGCTGGAAGCCCTCGCAGCCAACGAGCTGAATTCGGCCCGTTACTATCTCCAGCGTCGTGCTCCGCTTGCCGCAGTCAATCGTGCACAAGTGGTCGTCACCAAGTACAGCACGTCCAAGTCGCTGGAAGAAGCCTTGGCCCTGATGGTCCAGAGCTACCAGTCCCTCCGGCTTGAAACCCTGCGCAACGACGCTGAACGGGTATTGCGCGAGAACTTCCCGAACAGCCGTTTCCTGGCCAAAAAGTAATCCGTTTGATGAACAGCACCCAGTTACTGCTGTTCATCCCCACGGCGCTGCTGCTGGCCATTGCGCCTGGCCCCGATAACCTCGGGGTACTGGTTTTGGGTTTATCTGCAGGGCGCCGCGCCAGCCTTGGTTTTGCTTTGGGGTGCGCTGCAGGCTGCCTGAACCATACCTTGCTTGCCGTTTTCGGCGTATCGGCGCTGATCGCGGCTTCGCCGACCGCGTTCCACCTCTTGCAATGGGCCGGGGCCGCCTATCTGGCCTGGATCGGCTGGCAATCATGGCGCCAGAGTTTCCGCCGGACTTCCAGTCCGGATTCTACAATCGATCAGGAACAGCGTTTTCTTCCGCATTTCAGACGAGGACTGATCGCCAACGCGATCAACCCCAAAGTTGCCTTGTTCTTTCTGGCCTTTCTGCCCCAGTTCGTGCGTGCAGATGGCTGGATTGTTCCTGCGCAACTTGCGGTGCTGGGGGCCTTGTTTGCCTTGATCTCCGCCCTCGTTTTCAGCGGGCTGGCAGCAGGCGCCGGTAAAGTGGGCGCCTGGCTCGCCCTGCGTCCCCGTGCCTTTCCTGTGCTGCAAAGACTTACCGGTTTTCTTTTCATCGGATTGGCACTGCGCCTTGCCTTGGCGGATGTCGCACCGCCCCCATCGCAACTGCCCGCCTGAAGCGGTTTTCGTGCGGGAAATTCGGCGCACGCAACGCTTGTTCCCCCTTCTTCGCCGCACGCCAACCCCGGCGTCTCAGGATTGCCTCTGCGTGTGGCTTGGTGCATGCTCGCGCCCTCATTCTGTTTCACACGAACGTTCATGCAGATCCACACCACCATTGCCAGCCTGCGCGCAGCCTTGTCGGGCGCCGGCCGCATCGCTTTCGCGCCCACCATGGGCAACCTCCACGCAGGCCATGTCAGCTTGATGCAGACAGCCCGCCAGGCCGCCGATACCGTTGTCAGCAGCATCTTCGTCAACCGTATCCAGTTCGGGCCCAATGAAGATTTCGACTGTTATCCGCGAACCTTTCAGGCCGATTGTGCCCAGCTTGAAGCGGTTGGGGTCGACCACCTTTTCGCCCCGGACGAAGCCGAGCTCTATCCTTCGCCGCAACAGTACTTCGTCCTGCCATCCCCGGCGCATGACGGAATCCTTGAGGGGAAGATCCGCCCCGGGCATTTTCAGGGCGTGGCAACTGTCGTCACCAAGCTCTTCAACATCGTCCAGCCGCAGGTCGCCTTGTTTGGCAAGAAGGATTACCAGCAACTGATGGTGATCCGCAACATGGTCCGCGAGTTAAACCTGCCCATCGAGATCATCGGCTGCGAAATCGTGCGGGCCCCCGATGGACTTGCGCTTTCTTCACGCAATGGTTACCTGGATGCAGCCCAGCGAGCTGAAGCACCTCGCCTGCAGGCCACCTTGCAAGAGGTGGCGCGTGCGCTCGCCACTGGTCGGCGCGATTATTCCGTCATTGAACAAAACGCGATGCAGCAACTTGCCGCACACGGCTGGCACCCCGACTACATTGCCATCCGCAATCGTCATGACCTGCAAGCACCACAGGGCAATGCCGCCCTGGTCATCCTGGCTGCCGCCCGTCTGGGGGACACCCGTCTGATCGACAATCTGGAAGCAGGCTGACGCGCCGCAGAAGCAGGATCCGGGCTAGAATCGGCACAGGAGACATCTTGCCGGGGGACGCACATGGCGAGAGTCATGAGGACCAGGGTGCAACCACAAAAACGAGCATGCCGACTCACGCGATCCGCCTGACCTGTTTCATCACTGCCATGCTGCTCGCATCCAGTCTGGCACAGGCGTCGCCGCGCCCCAAGGCAGAGCTAAGTCTGGACCAGCAACTGCATGCCATAGACCCGGACGCGCCCTTGCCGCTGATCCAGCTCGATCAGGCCGACGAAGATCCACCACTGATCCTTAGTCCCAATATCCTGCTCACTACATCCCCTGCACCTCTCTCATCCGAATCGCCGGACTCGGTCACCCCGGCGGAAACACCTGCAGCACACCTCGCTGCGCCTGCATTCCGCGAACATATCGAAACCACACTCCGGATCCTGTGGGCACTCACGGCCGCGCTGCTTGGTTTGCACCTTGCCCGGGAATGGTTCCGCGTCATGCGCGTCCGGGTTCATCGCCCCGCACGCAGCATCGCCATGGAGCACGCGCCATGGCCCACCATCTCCATCCTGATCCCTGCACGGGGATCGGCCGCCGCGCAAAGCCGCCAGCTTGATGCGCTCCAATCCTGCTTCTTTGATTACCCGGTCGAACGCATCCACTTCGTGCCGATGTTCGATCCGGCCGACACCGAAGTCATTGCCGCCGTAGCACGTTTGACCCAGGCCTTCCCGGAACGCGTTCACCCTTTGCCGATGATGGGCGGGCGCAATACGACACTAGCCAGCGCCTTGCACGCTGCAGTGGCAACCTCGATCGGCACAGCGCTGGTGGTGCTGGATCAGGATGCGCCTTTGCCGCAATCCTGGCTGCGCCAGTCAATCACTCCTTTGCTCGATCCTGCAATCGGTGCCGTGCTCAGCCGCGCCATCCCGGTCCAGACAGAAAGCGCCCTCCTCGCACGGCTGGCGTCCCTGAGCGATCACGCCGACACCCTGATCGCCAGCCAGAACGATGCGCTCAGCCTGTTGCTTTGTGGCAAGGCGCGCATCCGTGCGCTGCGCCGCCAAGCCGTCAAGAGTCTGGTCATGCCGGATCTGCAGCACGCTCCGGATGGCGCCGGAATCGTTCTGGAGCTCACGCGCATGGGCTGGCAATCACAGCTGCTTGGCGAGATCCTGCATTGCCCGGCCGACGCCTCTCCCGATCTGATCCACTCGCCACGCATGCGCATGTCGATTGCATTCGAGAGCATGCGCATGGCTTCACTCCTGCTCAACCCGCATATCCCGCGTGGTGCCCGTCTGCAGGGTGGCGCCGCGTTCTTCTCGGCTGCCTTGCCTTTGATCTGGCTGCTCAGCCTGCTCTGCGGAATCGCCCTGTACTTTGCCGGATCCCCGCTCATTGCCGGCCTGGCCATCACCCTGTGCGCAGCTACCAGCTTTGACTCGCATGGCCATCCGGCCCCCGCTTTCAGCATGGCGGCAGCGGCACGCATGGCAGGCATCCGTACCGAGATCCGGCTGCTGCCACTCTCCTGCTTCAGCTTCGTGGATCGCCTCATCGACGGCGTGCGGGCCTTGCTGCACAGCCAGCCGGAACGTTCGCTCACGACGCCTCATCCGGCCCACGCAACACTTGAAACCCAGACAGGTCCTGCCGCATGACACCGCTCCAGGCCCTGCTCGCTTTCATCGCCCTATGCCTCTTGTGCTTGCTGCTTCCTTTGTTGCCGCTGCTGCGTACGCTCTGGCGCGGTACGCCTCGCCCGGCGCCCCCGGAACAGCAGGCCGAGGCTTCTGAGCGAGTCGAAGAATTCCGCCGCATGGTGCATGAACAGTTTGCCCATCTGCTGCATCTGGCCCGCGACAGCGGCCCCATCCGTGGCGCCAACGAAAACGGTCGTCCCTTCATCGTCCTGGGAATCTCGAATCATCTGGCAGAGCTGCTGCCTCCAGGTTCGCGACGTCTGCGCAGCCTGGTCCTCGCCGCGGGCCATCTCGATATCCCGGGGGAATTGATCTGTGATCGTGAACTGTTTGCCGAGGGACGGATCAACGTGGCCCACAACGCCCTGATCAAGAGTGCCCTATCCCAACGCGACATCGCCATCGGTCGTCGCGCCCGGGTGACCCGCTGGGTTCGTACCGAACGTCGCCTGGATGTCGCAGAAGGGGGCCAGCTCAAAGGCTGGGCAAGCGCCGCGATGGAAATCGCCCTGGCGCGCCGCGCCCGTTTCGAACAGCTGCGGGCTCCGCGTATCGTCTTCGGTCGCCTGCCCGAAGATGCCCGCCGGCCACGCCAGCCTGATACCGTCGCACGTTTCGACCCGCCGCTGCGCCGCAATGGACAGCCCGGCAACGGCCGGAACCTGACGGTACCGGCGGGACACACGGTCAAGGCTGATCTACTGGTCTCGGGCAAGCTGGTCGTCGGCGATGGCTGCCGCATCATTGGTGATCTGCGTGCCGACAAATCCATCGTCATTGGCCGGGATGTCGTCATCGAAGGCGCCGCCTATGCCGATGGGCCGATCAGTATCGGCCCCGGTTGCCTGATCAACGGCCCGGTGTACTCGCGCAGTGAAGTCCAGCTCGGCGCCGCCAGTGAAATCGGCTCCAGCACCCATCTTTCGACACTTGTGGCAGACACCCTGCTGATCAGTGAAGGCTGCATCGCTCACGGCAGCGTGTGGGCATTGCACCACGGCGAGGTGCTTGACGAGCGGAGCCCCCCGGCATGAACACGGCAGAACCCACCATTCAGGTCATCGCGACGACGACGGCGCCACCACCGCGCAGCCTGTTTCAACGTTACCGCCACCTCCTGCAGGGGCGTATCGCCCAGTTCGTCCTGGCCCTGGTGATTGCGGGCGGACTGAGTTTTTTGTTCTGGCGGATACTGCCCTTGCTCTACCGGTTCTGGGATCACAGTCTCACCGCCTTGCTCGGTGCTCTGCCGCTTGCGGACGCGCAGCTGGTGACCATCAATATCACCATCCCCGCATGGAGTGATCTGGAAACGGCCGCCATCGGCCTGCCGCTTGCTCCGCCAGACCTTGCCATGCTGAGCATCCATCTTGGCGCAGCGGCATGCCTGTATCTGTGTGCGGGCAAACTGCACGCGCCCTTCCGCAGCCCCTTGCGACTGCTTGCGGTATTTCATGCGCTCTGTGTTCTGGGCAGTTTCGCCTTGCCTGAAGGCGGCCTCTACAGCATCGAAGAACACACCCGCAGCCTGAGCATATTCAGCCAGGGCCTGCTCCTGTTCCTGCCCGCCGTCATGGCCCTGACCCACTTCATCGTCGAACGCAGCAATGAACGACGCATCCTCGCCACGGTCCTGATCGCCGCCTACCTGATCGTGACCTTGCCCGTAAAACTGGCGGCACACGCCTTGTTGATCCAGACCGCCAGCAGTCTGGCAATGCCGACCCTGTTCCTGGTCTTCGGCCCGGCTTTTGACATCTTTGTGGTCACGGCGCTCTACGCCTGGGCCGTCACCTGGCGGCACGGACAAGGCTGATTCCAGCTGGCGAGCTTTCGGGGTCGAACCGCCCGCTCAGCCGGCCAGCACGGGAAACAGCTCACCCGGCTCGTGCAACAGATAGCGAGGCTGTTCGGCGGCCAGCTCCTCAGCCGAACCAAATCCCCACAGCACACCTGCCGCCGCCAGGCCGTTGCGCGAAGCGGCCTGCATGTCGAAATAGCGATCCCCGACCATCAGGCTGGCCTTGCTCACGCGGTTCTGGGCCAACAAGCCGGCCATCTGCTGCCACTTGTGTGTGCCGATCTCGCCACCGCTGACAAACTCGAAATACGGGTGGATATCGAACATCTCCAGAATCCGCTCGGCAAAATCAGCCCGCTTGGAGGTACACACCGCCAGCTTAAGACCATGCCCATGCAGTTGCGCCAAGGCATCCGCGATCCCCGCGTAGATCACATTTTCGGCATAGCCGATTTCTGCGTAACGCTCGCGATACTTGACGACCAATTCGGTCAGATGCGCCGGCGAAGTCGTCCCGGTCAGCGCGGCAAAACTCTGATCCAGCGGTGGGCCGATGCAGGGTTTGAGGTCATCCAGCTCGCGCTCCGGGTAACCGAAATGCGCCAGTGCGAAGTTGATGGAGCGGCCGATGCCCAACAGCGGATCGCTGAGGGTGCCGTCGAGGTCGAAGAGGATGAAATCGTGCGGAGTGTTCATTGAGGACGTATGCAAACCAGTAATCAGCAGCACGCTGGATGCGATCTTTGTCAGATGGCAATACCAACGTGCCTCTCAAATGTACCTTGCTTCGTAGGTCAAGCCCGCAAATGTAGCTCGTCCTCGGCATAAGTCAGGTTCAGCGGCTCGATCACCACCTGCTTCGGCCCGGCTTCAACACGGCCGGCGACCCAAGCCTTCACGCCCAGTTCGTTGGCGATGCGCGCCACTTCTTCGGCCTGTTCGGCGGCAACGTAGAAGGCGAAACCGGCGCCCATGTTGAGGCTGCCGTAGGCTTCGCGGTCGTCGATGCCGGCGTGCTGCTGCATGAAGCTGAGCACCGGCGGCACGTCCGGCAGGGTGTGGGTGCGGTAGGTGAAGTTGCCCGGGTGACGCATGATCTTGCGCCAGCCGTGGCCGGTGATGTTGGCGGAATAATGCGGCACGATGCCGGCGGCGAACAGGGCTTCGGTGATCGGCACGTAGAGCGTGGTCGGGTCCAGCAGGGCTTCACCGTAATAGCGGCCATCGGCCAGCTTGGTGGCATAGCCTTCAGGCAGACGTTCGACCAGCTTGCGCGCGAGACTCACGCCGTTGGCGTGGATGCCGCTGGAGGCCAGCAGCACGATGGCGTCACCGTCCTGCATCTTGTCGCCCAGGGTCAGACGATCACGCGAGGGGATGATGCCAACGCTTGATGCAGCCAGATCGATGCGCCCGGCCTCCACCACGCCGGCCAGTGCCGGGGTTTCGCCGCCGCCCCAGCTGACCTTGCAGACGTCGCAGGCCTTCTGCCAGCCGGTCACGAGATCGACCATGCGCTGCTCGTCGGCGAACCATTCGCTGCCACCAGCGGACCAGTAGGCATGAATGGAGAGCGGCGTGGCACCCACGGTGATCAGGTCATTCACCGCCATGGCGATGGTGTCTTGCGCGATGGAGTCGTAATGCGTCTTGCCGGTGATGGCGCGCACGGCGTCGGCGACCAGCGCCTTGGTGCCAAGGCATTCGGTGATTGAGGCGATCAGCACGCCGCCGACGTCCATCACATAGGCCGATTCGCCGCGCGAGGCGGGAATCTCGCTCACGCCGTGCCCGGTCAGGTTGCCACGCGTGGAGGCAGCGGCTTTCTGAGCGAGGATCTTGAGCGGATCGATCTTGCTGTAATCCACGCCGGCGGCGGAGTAATCGAGAGGGGTCTGGGCCATGGTGAGGTGCTCGGGCTATCGGGAAAGAGCGGCATTTTAACCGTTCAGGGCATTTGCCGCCCGTCTTCTTCCCCTTTTGCGAACGGGGACTTGTCCGGTGGCATGACGTATCCGGCCCTTCCCGGTAAGATTGCGCCCTCACCCAACCCAGTCTGGCCCGACCGCCATATGTCCCACGCCACCGATCACTTCCGGCTTCGCCGTCTGCCATGCATCAGCTGACGCTCGACGTGCGCCCGCAAGTGCCCGCGACGCTGGACAACTTCGTGGTCGGTGACAACGCTGCACTGCTGGTCGCCTTGCGCCGCCAGATCGCGTTGCATGACGGCAGCTGGCTGTACCTCTGGGGCGCGCCTGCCAGCGGACGGAGCCATCTGCTGCGCGCGGCCGTCTCGGAAAGCCGGGCGAATGCCCGCCCGGCAAGCTATCTGTCCGCGGCCCAGGGCGCAGCATTACAAATCGCCCCCCAACTGCTGGTGGCGCTGGACGACGTTGATCAACTGGATGCCGAAGCTCAGGCAGCGCTGTTCCGCGCCCTGATCCAGGCTCGCGAAGCACAAGGCAGCCTGATCCTGGCCGGCAATGCGCCACCCCAGCATCTGGCCTTGCGTGAGGATGTCCGGACGCGTATCGGCCAGGCCCTGATCTTCGAGATCCAGCCGCTGGATGACGATGCCAAGGGGGCGCTCTTGATCCAGCACGCTGTGGCACGCGGCATCGCGCTGGATGCGGACATCGTCGAATACCTGCTGCGTCACGGGCGGCGCGATGCACATTGGCTGATGGGCGTACTGGATGCGCTGGATGATGCGTCGCTCACGCAATCGCGTCCGGTCACGCTGCCGCTGTTGCGCGAGATCCTGCGCGAAGACTGTGAGCCGGAATTGCCTTTCTGATTCAGGAATGGGGGAAGGGATAAAGGGGAAGGCGAACCTCCCCAGACTCGCTCCCCCGTCCTTCTCCCTTTACCCTTCTTCTTTCCCTCAAGAAAATGAACCTCGCTCTCTTTGATCTCGACAACACCCTGCTTGATGGTGACTCTGACCACGCCTGGGGCCAGTTCCTTTGCGACAAGGGCGTCGTTGACGCGGCCGATTACGAGGCACGCAACAACGCCTTCTACGAACAGTACAAGGCCGGCACGCTGAACATCGATGAATTCCTCGACTTCGTCCTCGCCCCGCTCGCTACCCACTCGCGTGAAACGCTGATGGCCTTGCACGACGAATTCATGAATGACGTGGTGTTCAACATGGTCAATCCGCTGGCGCAGGCACTGGTGCGCTGGCACGTGGAGCAAGGCGATCTGTGTGCCATCGTCACGGCCACGAATGCTTTCGTGACCGAACGCATCGTGCGTTACCACTTCCACGTCCCGCACCTGATTGCCACCGTGCCGGCCATCGAAAACGGCCGCTTCACCGGCAAGGCGCGTGGCACGCCAGCCTTCCGTGAAGGCAAGGTCACCCGCGTGAATGCCTGGCTGGAATCGATGGCCATGGATCTGTCGTGTTTCGAGAAGAGCTGGTTCTATACCGATTCGTCCAACGACATCCCGCTGATGGAAGCGGTCAGCGATCCGGTGGCGGTCGACCCCTGTGTCGCCCTGCGCTTGCGCGCCGAAACCGTGGGCTGGCCAATCATCAGCCTGCGGGATCGCGACGAAGACGGTGCCGGCTCAGGCATCATCCTGCAAAGTTGATCCGGAACAGCCTGGTGGGGGGGGCAGGACCATGCAATTGTCTGCCGCCCCATCCGCATCAGGCTGTATACTCTTGATTTTCCAAGATCCCTGTTCGGGCTATCGCCCCTTCCCACACAAGCATGATTCGAAAACTGCTGCGCCGGGTATTCACAAAAAGCGCTGCCAAACCGCAAGCCGAGGCTGCGGTCATTCCCCTCGAACTGCACGGCATCCGCCGCGAAATGGTTTCCCCGGCTGCGCGCAAGGTCTGCAACGTGCTGCAGGAAGCAGGCTTCAAGGCCTATGTCGTCGGCGGAGCCGTGCGTGACCTGATCGCCCGCATCGACCCCAAGGATTTCGACGTCGCCACCAGCGCCACGCCTGAGGAAGTGCGCCACCTGTTCCGCCGCTCGCGCATCATCGGCCGACGCTTCCGCATCGTGCACGTGATGAGCGGCGCGGAAACCATTGAGGTGACCACTTTCCGGGCGGCACACGACGACGATACCGAGACCGATGAACACGGGCGCGTGCTCCGCGACAATGTGTGGGGCAACATGGAAGAAGACGCCGCCCGCCGCGACTTCACGGTGAATGCGCTCTACTACGATCCGAGCAACGAAACCGTGATCGACTATCACCACGGCGTGGCCGATCTCAAGCAGAAGACCATGCGCGTGATTGGCGAACCACGTGCCCGTTACCGCGAAGACCCGGTACGCATGCTGCGCGCGGTACGCCTGGCCGCCAAGCTGGATCTGATTCTCGACCCGGCGGCCAGCAAGCCGATCCGCGAGATGGCCGAACTGCTTGCCAATGTGCCCGCCGCGCGTCTTTTCGACGAAATGCTCAAGCTGCTCTCCAGCGGACACGCCGTCGTCAGTCTCAAGCGGCTGCGCGACGAAGGCCTGCATCACGGCCTGCTGCCGCTGCTGGATGTGATCCTGGAGCAGCCTCAGGGCGAGAAATTCGTCTGGCTGGCCCTGGAAAATACCGACAATCGCGTGCGCTCCGGCAAACCCGTTTCGCCCGGTTTCCTGTTCGCCACATTGCTCTGGAATGAAGTGCTGAGCAACTGGAATGCGCGCAAGGCCAATCGCCAGCATTCGCAACCTGCGTTGTTTGAAGCGATGGATGAAGTCCTCGCCTCGCAAGCCGAAAAGCTCGCCATCACCCGTCGCATCGCGGGCGACATCACCGAAATCTGGGCGCTGCAACCACGATTCGAGAAACGTGCCGGCAAAGCACCGTTCCGCCTGATCGAGCAGCCGCGTTTCCGCGCAGGTTACGACTTCCTGCGCCTGCGTGCCGAAGCAGGCGAAATCGAGATGGAATTGCCGGACTGGTGGGACGAATTCGCCAGCGCCAGCACCGAAGAACGCGAAGCCATGCTGGTACCGGACAAGAAGGGGGATGGCCCGGCCCGCAAACGTCGCCGTCCGCGACGCAAACCAGGCAGCGGCGCGGCCAGCGCACCGGCAGGAGAGTAAGAGCGGTGGCCGTTCTTGCATGGGTTGGCATTGGCGCCAACCTTGGTCACCCCGTCGCCACCGTGCACGAAGCACTGTCCGAACTGGCACGCCTGCCCGAGAGCCGGCTGAGCCAGCATTCCAGCCTGTATCGCAGCACCCCGCTGGGGCTGGGCGTGGAAGGCCAGCCGGATTACATCAATGCAGTCGCCGCGCTTGAAACCACGCTTGCCCCACTGGATCTGCTTGCCGCGCTGTTCGCCATCGAACAGCATTTCGGCCGCCAGCGCAGCGTCCGCAACGCCGCCCGCACCCTGGATCTGGACCTGCTGCTCTACGGCGAGGAAGAAATCAACGTGCCCGGTCTGCATGTGCCGCATCCACGCATGCATGAGCGTGCATTCGTGCTGCACCCGCTCGCCGAACTTGCCCCGCAAACCATCATCCCGGGCCGGGGCAGCGTCGCCCAACTGATCTCCGCGCTGACCATGCAGGGCATTGAACGCTTACCGGACTGAAGGAAAACCATGCCAATCTGGTTGAAAGCAGGTGGTCTGCTCGTCGCATCCAACGTGTTCATGACCTTTGCCTGGTACGGTCACCTCAAGAATCTGCAAAACCGGCCCTGGCTGATCGCCGCACTGGTGTCCTGGGGCATCGCCCTGTTCGAATACTTGCTGCAGGTCCCTGCCAACCGCATCGGCGCACAAGAACTCTCGCTCGGCCAGCTCAAGATCATGCAGGAAGCCATCACCCTGACGATCTTCATCCCCTTCTCGGTCTATTACATGCAGCAACCATTGAAGCTGGATTACCTGTGGGCCATGCTGTGCATGATCGGGGCGGTGTATTTCATTTTCCGTAGTTGATACGGAGACGGAGACGGAGACGATGATGTCACAGCGCAAGACTACCGCCGGGAGCTGTCTTTGAATGCTGTCCCCTTCCGAGTTGAAGGGCCGGAGGCTTTACCTGCGGCCAGGACAGAAGCCGTTCTGCGCAGGCTCCCAAGCTGGTTTGGTCGTGAAGAAAGTCTGCAGGAATATGCACAACATGCAGCTTGCCTACCGTGCTTCGCGATTTTTGTTCAGGCGCGTTTGGTGGGTTTTGCAAGCCTGCGCCAACATTTCGACGCTGCCTGGGAAATCGACTGCCTCGCACTGGATCCGGACTTGCATGGTCAAGGGCTCGGCCGTCGCCTTCTTGAGGCTTGCGAGAAATGGCTTGTGGCACAGGGCGCATCTCTTGTACAAGTCAAAACCCTTGCTGCCACGCATAAGAGTCCCGAATATGCAGCAACGCGCGCCTTCTATGCGCGCATGGACCTGTTGCTGGCGCGTAAGGGCAACGCGTCATCGGCGCGCTGCCTGATGCACGATGCAGCCGC
>JAGTRY010000185.1 GCA_018262235.1 Pseudomonadota bacterium | reverse complement strand
GCGAAAAGTGCAAGCGCTGCGGATCTTTGCCCGGCATGATCTTCTTGTCTGTGTCGCGGTGTTTAATGGGTAATAAAGCTTCCTTCTTGCTGTCCCACACATAAAACGTCACCGATTCCACGAAATCCTTTTCGGCGCCCAGTACTTCGCTTACGGTCATGATGTAGTCACCGGGAGTCGTGGTTCTTTCCCAGGTGATGACGGGTTTGTCTTTCATCACAACCAAGTAATCCAGCGCCACGCAGAAGCGCGGTTTGCGCCCTTTGGCCGTGACGCGTACGAATTCTTCGGCGCCCTGCGCATGGGTCTTGAGCAAGGTGCCGGATGGGGGCTTGAGGTTCCAGCCTTCGAGTTCGCCCTGATGGTTCTGCACGCCGATGGGGCCGCCGCAGGAGGAGACGAGGATGCGCGTGAGCTCTGGGGTCTTGAAGATATTGCTGTGTGCGAGCTTGTGATCTATTGCGAGCGGGCAGGGTTCAAAACCGTGCGGCTTGAGTTGCGCTGGCGTGTAATCGTGGTTGAATTCGAGGGCGTAAGCCCCCGCGCGATGGGAGTGGCCACCCATTGTGAAGTGGATGTTGCCTTCGCTGGATTGACCGTTGAAATGGGCGAATAGCCATTGGCGGTTTTGACTGAAAGTGCCGACGTTGTAATCGCTATAGCCATCACCAGCCAGTGAAAAGTGTGGATCTCTCTTGTACCAGTGCTGTTCTGGTGCGTGAGGAATAGGCTGATCGTAATTGATCATGGTGAAGTGCGAGAACAACACATTTTTGCGGCCCGCCTTTTTGCTGGTGGCCAGGGCGTCGCGCAGCAGGGCACATTGGGTTTCGTTCAGGCTTTGGTTGGCGAGAGGCAATACTCCGCCAACGCTGTTGCCTTCGCCCACGCCAGGAAGGTTAACCATGATTTCACTCTCGCCCCAGTCGAGGCCTATCAGGCACTGTTTGGCCCCGTATGAAACCTGGAAGTCTGCCAGTGGAGTGAAGAGCATGAAGAACCAGTCAAAGTTGGCCGGGATAAAATTCCAGCTGCGCAGCACTTTGCCCGCTGTCGGGCCGTAAGCTAGGCAGGCTTCGTAAATGGTCAGGTTGTGGTCGGCGGCAATACCTTCGTTGGCTTTATCTTTTGCATAGGCGTCGGGGCGTTTGTCGGGGGATACCCCTGATTTCGCACTGGCCAGATCTCCCCAGAAGTTGGCGCCCGCGCCGCTTTGCATGCCTGGTGGGGTGACGGCATCTGTACGTGCGTCCCGTTCCGACTCAGGGAGTGTGGCGCGCAGGGCGGCTGCTTCTTCATGCTTCCCTTTTGCATCCAGAGCCGTGGCTTCTTTTTCAATGCGTTCGCGTCGACGTTTCTTTTTTGATATCGCCAGCGCTTCGTCCGGTCCAGCCATCGTGGTGGCATAGTTCAGGCGTGGCGAGACGCCATAAGGCACGTCATAGGCTTCGTGGTTGCCGGTGACCATGAAGACCGGGCAGTTTTTCGTGTAACTATCCTTGATCAGCGAATAAACGAGCATGTCGTCAAGGCTGCGTGGGTAGGCTATAGGTTGCTTTTGGGCGTTTTGATTTAGTTTTCCGCCCTCGAAATAGGTGTTCAGGTTGTACGTTGCCCAATGATCCTTGGGTGCGTCCCCCTTGATTTCGCGCGGATGAAGGTTGTGGTTGAAATCGATCAGATCGCCGGTTATGAAAATGACATCGGCTTTGTGCTGGTCATCACGCATCGAGCCGAAGAGTTCCTTCAGCGCGATGAAGCTGTTGGCGAGCTTCTTGGCAAACTGTTCGCTGGCGCCGGGAATGATCTGCGCAGGAGACTGGGCTAGCGCGAAATGACGGCTGCTGACATGGACGTCGGAGAGATGGCCGATGGTGAGTGTTTCGGTGTCTTTGAACATTACCGGGTGAAAACTCTTCAGCCGGTTGGCTTCACCGCGTAGTGGCTCGGGCCATATGTTGGTCTCGGCACTGCCAATATCGAAGACGAACGGCTCGGCAAAGTGTTGCTTGTTCCGCTGCATCATCGCCAGAAAATCGTAGATGAGCTTGTCTTGATGCTCCCAGTGAGAGACTTCAGGCAGAGCCAGTTTGCCATTGGATAGCACCGCTTTCTGGTAGACACAAGTCACCATCCAGGCCAGTGAATATGCCGTTCCAGCATTTTTTTGCGGTGAATCTTTGAGGCCGTCAGTGGAGAGTTCAACTTCAATCAAATGTCTAAGCGGCTGGTTGCTGACGTCTGCTTGCCTGGCATCCAGATCATGAGGGGGCGTGATCGGCCCGTAAGCCGCTTTGGCTTTGACGAAGAAATCAATCGAACTTGTGCGCAGGGTGGCAAAGGCCTGACCTTCGTGATCGTAGATCAGATCGCCCCAGTGACCAGAGCCGGGTTTCTGGATGCCAGATGCGTAGGTGCCATGGTACCAGACCTTGATGGCTTGCTTGGCAAAGGCCTCGCTGGAGTACAGGCCTTCGCCTTTGATCGTAGCGGAGGTTTTGCTGGTGTCCTTGAAGGGCGTCAGGCGCAGGTGGCGGTTGATGAAGTACCAGGCCAGCGGGGCGTGCGTTTTATCTTTGATGTCGAAGAATTCCAGACACTTGTCTTCTACCAGCAGATAGAGCTTGATGGTCTTTTCGCTGCTGTGGGCGATGCAAGGTGTGCCCAGCGCCGGGAACAGGATTACGGCCTGCAACTCGGCCTTGTCTGCGCACTCGGTACAGGGCACATCGGTATTGCTCGCTGCAACGAGTTTGGCGGCGATGCGGGCTTGCTCTGCTTTGGCTTTGGATGCGCTTCTGGATTTCGCAGGTGGCGGGGCTGCGGTGAGGAATTTTGGCGGTGTGTGTTGTCCGGATCCTTCTGGCTGTTCCGGATTCGTGAAGGGTGGTGTGCTGGCCATGATTTTGATCGCAACAGGAAAAGGGTCAGCCAAGGCTGGGCGCGGGGAGGGGTTCTAGTGCCTGCCATGCGTGTTCGGGGATGTTTTGCAGCGCCTGATCGAGCGATGTGCCCGAGGTGGCGATGGACTGAATGGCAGCTTTGAAATCCGGCTGGCTATCGAATTTCATATGAATACCCAGCGCAAGGCTGATGAACATGAAAAGGTCCGCTTCTTCCGTCAGACCCTGACTCTCGGCGCGACCACGCAGGCGGTGGAGCGTGCAGTA
>JAGTRY010000114.1 GCA_018262235.1 Pseudomonadota bacterium | reverse complement strand
GTTTGCCTATCCCTATGGCCTGTACGATGACGACGTCATAGCGGCCGTGAAAGAGGCGGGCTATCTCGCCGCCTGCACCATCGACCCGGGCGCCACGGCCACGGCGGACACGCTCCTGACCCTGCCGCGAACGTGGGTATACGACTGGACGACTCTGGACGATTTCGCTGCGCTCTTGCTGCAGTCCTGCATCGTCGTGCCGCGCACCGAGGTCATCTACGATCCACAGTGCCAGATCCGCTTCAAACAGATGCGTCTGGAAACCAAAGTGTTCAAGCAGGGCCAGACTCCGGCGACGACGACACCCGTGAACTGCCAGAACAATGCGGAATGCCTTGGCGCCCTGGCCCTCATTGGCGGTGTTTCAGCCGCATCGGTCGTGATCTCCGGCAGCATCGTGATTGTGGGCAACACGGTCTACTGGCTCGAAAAGCAGGGGCGCTGCCTGAGCGATCCTGCGCAGATCCCGCGGGTGTCGCAGAGCGAGCCGGCCAGCTGAGTCGGCCGGTCTTTTTTCCTGCTCCGGCGCCATGCGCTTCGCTTTGCTGGTGCCCTTGTTGTGTATCTCTGTGTGTTGTCACTCAGCAAATTGCGATCATCAATCAACTGGTGAATAATTCTCTTCTGATACTTTAGTTGTAGTCCGCAAATGCTACTGTTTGCCGGGCCGTGTTACGAGAATCAAGTTTATGGCTGAGAGTGAAGAGAGCAAGATGCCTGACACCAGCGAGGCGACCACGTCTTCTGGGGCAAGGCTGAAAATGGGGCGCAAACGGGTTCATTGGCGGACCCTGGTCCTGCCGGATTCCGGGGTGAAGATTCCGGGGCATATTGTGGAAGTGTCGCATGGCTACATGCACCTGATTTCACGCTATTCGTTCGCGGTCGGTTCGCGCCTGAACCTTGCCGTGTTCGTCCCGGATGCCCTGAATGAAGGTTCGTGCGTGGTGACGCAGCTGGCAGGAGAGGTCACCTGTCAGGTGATGCGCGGAGACGAAGTACAAACCGGATTGAGCGTCAATGTCGAGGGGCTGCCGAGAGCCTCGTTCGAAACCATCAGCGCGGCCATCAAGGCCAATCCCTGATGCTTCACGCGTGTGACGAACGCGGGCTTGCTGCCGCCACGATCAAATCCGGTACATCACTGTGACCAGGCAGCGGCGACATCATGCGTTCGGGCAACGCTGTCGCTGCGCTTGAGGTAGGCATTCAGGTCTTGAAAGTATCTGGTTGTGATCATGGCGGAGCCGTGTCGAACAAACTTTAACGCCAGCCGCCGCCCAGCGCCTTGATCAGCAATACGCTGGCGGCATAACGGCGGCCGAGCAGGCTGAGGGCGTTGCGCTGGGCATTGCTGGCGGCGGTCTGGGCCACGATCACGCTGGTATAGGCGGTGGTGCCGGCCTTGTATTGATCCAGGGCCAGGCGCAGGGCGTCGCGTGCGGCGGTGACGGCTTCGTCCTGTACCTTGGCTTCATCGCCGAGCAGGCGCAGGGCGACGAGATTGTCTTCGACTTCCTGCAATGCGCCGAGCACGGTCTGGCGATACTGGGCAGCGCTGGCGTCATAGCTGGCGATGGCCGCCTGGCTGTGGGCCTCGCGCAGGCCACCGTCGAACAGGCTGGCGGCAAGCGAGGCGCCGAGCGACCAGACACGGCTGGGTGCATCGAACCAGTCGGCCAGATGGTTGCTCTGGTAACTGCCTGCCGTGCTGAATGTGAGCGAGGGATAGTAGGCCGCGCGGGCCACCCCGATCTGGGCATTGGCGGCCGCGGCTTTGCGTTCGGCGGCGGCCACGTCGGGACGGCGCTCCAGCAGGCTCGCGGGCAGGCCCGGCGGCAGTGCCGGCAACTGCGAGGTGAGCGGGGCAGTGTCCAGACTGAAGGCCGCCGGGGCTTTGCCGATCAGGATGGCAATGGCATGTTCGAGCTGGGCGCGGGTAACGCCGAGATCGATCAGCGAGGCTTCGGCGCTCTTCAACTGGGTCTGGGCCTGCGCCACATCGGCACGGGTGACGATGCCGGCTGCCAGCTGGTTCTGGGTGATCTGCAGCGCGCGCCGGTAATCCGCCACGATGTTCGCCTGCAGCCCGAGGGTGGCGTCGGTTACGCGGAGCTGGAAGTAATTCTGGGCGAGACTGGCCTGGGCACTCAGGCGGGCACTCGCGAGCAAGGCTTCATTCGCTTGCACGGTGGCATTGCCGGCTTCCACGCTGCGTGCCACGCTGCCCCACAGATCCGGCTCCCAACTGGCATTCAGCCCAAGATTGAAGGTGCTGGCATGCTTGCTCGAACTCCCGCTGCGGTCTGCCGAAGCTTTCCCATCCAGGGTGGGGAAGAAGCCGGCGCGATCCGCCTGTACGGCCGCCTGGGCCTGACGATACTGGGCCAGCGCGGTGAGCACGTTCTGGTTGGAGACTTCGACCTGCTCGACAAGCGCGCTGAGCGCCGGATCGGCATAGATCTCCCACCATTTGCCGCGCGCAATGCCATCGGCCGGTTCGGCGGTTTTCCAGTTCCCCGTCTCCTTGTAGTGGGTCGGGATGTCGAGGGCGGGTTTGACATAGTCCGGGCCGACGGTGCATCCGGCGATCAGGCCGACGGCCATGAACATGGGCAGGCAGGCGGAGCGGAGACTGGCGTTCATGCGGGATCCTTGCTCGGCAATTGGGCCACCGGTGTGCCACGCTGGCGCAGGCGCCGCACCCAGTGGGAGAAACGGTCGAGGTAGAGATAGACCACCGGGGTGGTGTAGAGGGTGAGAAGCTGGCTGAACAGCAGGCCGCCGATGATGGATATGCCAAGTGGCTGGCGCAGCTCGGCGCCGTCGCCATGGCCGAGGGTCAGAGGCAGGGCGCCGAGGATGGCCGACAGGGTGGTCATCATGATCGGGCGGAAGCGCAACTGGCAGGCGAGGAAGATCGCGTCGCGCGGCGAGAGTCCTTCCTGGCGCTCAGCCACGAGGGCGAAGTCGATCATCATGATGGCATTCTTCTTGACGATGCCGATCAGCAGCAGCACGCCGATGAAGGCGATGATGGTGAAGTCGGTATGGAACAGCATCAGGGCCAGCAGCGCGCCGACGCCAGCCGAAGGCAGGGTCGACAGGATGGTGAGCGGATGCACGTAGCTCTCATAGAGAATCCCCAGCACGATGTACATGGTGACGATGGCGGCCAGGATCAGCAGCGGCAGGCTGCTCAGCACGCTCTGGAAAGCTTTCGCCGAGCCCTGGAAACTGCCGTGGAGCACGCTGGGCACGCCGATCTGGCGCAGGGCATTGTCGATGGCGGCCGAGGCTTCGGACATCGACACGCCCAGGGCCAGGTTGAACGAGATGGTGGAGGCGGCAAACCCGCTCTGGTGATTCACCCCGAGCGAGGTGAACGTGGGTTCGTAACGGGCGAAGGCCGAGAACGGGATCTGCTGGCCGCTCGGGTTGATGAGCACCATGCGGTCGAGCGCTTCCGGCCCTTCGCGGAACGGGGCTGCCACTTCCATGACCACCCGGTACTGGTTGAGCGGACGGTAGATCGTGGAGATCTGACGCTGGCTGAAGGCGTCGGCCAGCGCGGCATCCACCGCGCGCGGCGACAAGCCCAGGCGGGCGGCCGCATCGCGGTCGACGGTGATCGAGGTTTGCAGCCCCTTTTCCTGCTGGTCGGTGTTCACGTCGGCCAGCTGGGGCAGGTTGGAGAATGCCAGACGAATCTTGGGTTCCCATTCCCGCAAGGCATTCAGATCGTCGCTCTGCAGGGTGTATTGGTATTGGGCATTGCTCTGCCGTCCGCCGATCCGGATGTCCTGCACCGACTGCAGGTAAAGCTTGGCGCCCGGTTCGTGATCGAGCTTTTCGCGCAGGCGGTCGATCACCTTGTCGGCAGAGTCCTTGCGCTCCGAGAGTGGCTTGAGCGAGAGGAACATCGAGCCGCTGTTGACCCGCGCGCCGCCGGTGAAGCCCGTGACACTCTCCACGGCCGGATCGGCGCGCACGATGTCGATGAAATGGGCGAGCTTCTTCTGCATCGACTGGAAGGAAATGCTCTGGTCGCCCTGCACCGAGCCGTTGATCCGTCCGGTGTCCTGCTGCGGAAAGAAGCCCTTGCTGACGGCTGCGTACAGATAGATGTTGAGCCCGACGGTGGTCGCCAGGATCAGCATCATCCACACGCCGTGACGCAAGGCCCAGGCGAGCGAGCGTTCATAGCCGGCGAGCAGGGCGCCGAAAAGGCCTGCGCTGGCCGCTGACAGGCGTGCGAACCAGCCGGGGCGTGTGGTTGGCGCAGGCGCGGCGATGGCCTGCGTCTTGCGGCGGATCAGGCGCGCACACATCATCGGCGTGGTGGTCAGCGAGATCACCAGCGAGATCAGGATGGATACCGACAAGGTGATGGCGAATTCGCGGAACAGCCGCCCCAGCACGCCACCAAGGAGCAGGATGGGGATGAACACGGCGATCAGCGACAGGCTCATCGACAGCACGGTGAAGCCGACTTCGCGCACCCCGAGCAGGGCTGCCTTGAAGGGTTCGATGCCGCGTTCGATGTGCCGGTGGATGTTTTCCATGACGACAATGGCATCATCGACGACAAATCCGGTGGCAATCGTGAGCGCCATCAGCGACAGGTTGTTGAGGCTGAAGCCGCACAGGTACATGGCCGAGAACGAGCCGATCAGGGAGACCGGCACGACGATCGCCGGAATCAGCGAGGCCCGGCCGTTGCGCAGGAACAGGAAGACCACCAGGATCACCAGGGCGACCGACAAGACCAGCGAGTGCTCCACTTCGGCGAGCGAGGCGCGGATGGTGGGCGAGCGGTCCATCGCCACGGCCAGTTTCATCGAGGCGGGAATCTGTGCTTCGAGGCGCGGCAGCAGGGCACGGACCCGGTCCACAGTCTCGATGATGTTGGCGCCCGGCTCACGCGAGAGCACCAGCAGCACGGCGGGCTGACCGTCGGAAGAGCCGGCGTTGCGCAAATCCTGGACGGAGTCGACCACCGTGGCCACGTCGGACAGGCGCACCGCCGCGCCATTGACGTAGCGGAGCACCAGGGGCTGGTAGTCCGCTGCCGTGACGGCCTGATCGTTGGCGAGGATCTGCCAGTGGCGGTCATCGAGTTCCAGGAAACCCTTGGGCCGGTTGGCATTGGTATTGGCAATCGCGGTCCGCACATCCTCGATGGCCAGACCATACTTGGAGAGCTGCTGCGGGTTGAGTTCCACCCGCACGGCTGGCAGCGAACTGCCCGAGATGCCGACATCGCCGATGCCTTCCACCTGCAGCAGACTTTGCGCCAGGAAGGTGGCGGCCACGTCGTACATCTGCCCGCGCGTCATCGTTTCGGAGGTCAGTGCGATCAGCATGACTGGAGCATCTGCCGGATTGACCTTGCGGTAGGTCGGGTTGCGCGGCATGGCCGGCAACATGCCGCGCGAGGCGTTGATGGCGGCCTGCACGTCGCGTGCGGCGCCATTGATGTCGCGATCCAGATCGAACTGCAAGGTGATGCGCGAGGTGCCCAGCGCGCTGGACGAGGTGATCTCATTGACCCCGGCGATGCGGCCCAGGGCGCGCTCCAGCGGGGTGGCCACGGTGGCGGCCATGGTCTCGGGTGCGGCGCCGGGCAGGGAGGCGGAAACCGAGATGGTCGGGTAGTCGACCTGTGGCAGCGGCGCTACCGGCAGCAGGCGGAAGGCCGCCGCCCCGGCCAGCGCGATGGCGATGGTCAGGAGGGTGGTTGCCACCGGGCGGTGGATGCACAGGCTGAAGAAGTTCATGGCAGCGGGGCATCCCGTGCCGGGATGGCCGTGCCACCGCGCCGCCAGTGCAGCAGGCGGTCGAAGGCAAGGTAGATCACCGGCGTGGTGAACAGCGTGAGCACCTGGCTGACCAGCAGACCGCCGACCATGGTGATGCCCAATGGATGGCGCAGCTCGCTGCCCATGCCATTGCCCACCATCAGCGGCAGTGCGCCCAGAAGTGCCGCCAGGGTAGTCATCAGGATCGGCCGCAGACGCAGCAGGCAGGCCTGATAGATCGCTTCGCGCGGACTCTTGCCTTGCTCCCGCTCGGCCTCCAGCGCAAAATCGATCATCATGATGGCGTTCTTCTTGACGATGCCGATCAGCAGGATGATGCCGATGATGGCGATCACGTTCAGTTCCGAGCCGACCAGCAACAGCGCCAGCAATGCCCCCACGCCGGCCGATGGCAGGGTGGACAGGATGGTCACCGGGTGGATGTAGCTTTCATACAGCACGCCCAGCACGATGTACATCGTCACCACCGCCGCGAGGATCAGCCACAGTTCGTTGTCGAGCGAGTTCTGGAAGGCCAGCGCGGCACCCTGGAAGCCGGTTTTCACGGCCAGCGGCACCCCGATCTTGTCCTTGGCGGCCTCGATGGCTTTGACCGCATCGCCGAGCGCAGCGCCTGGCGCGAGGTTGAAGGAGATGGTGCCGGCCGGGAACTGGGCGATGTGGTTGATGACCAGCAGGCTGTTCTGTTCGACGATACGCGCGACGCTGGTGAGCGGCACGACCTTGCCACTGCCGGCAGGCACGTAGAGTTCCTTGAGTGCTTCGGGGCCGGCCTGGAATTGCGGCAGCACTTCGAGGACCACGCGATACTGGTTGGACTGCGTGAAGATCGTCGATACCAGGCGCTGGCCGAACGCGCTGTAGAGCACGTTGTCGATGCCGGCTGTGGTGACGTTGAGCCGCGCGGCCGCCTGGCGGTCGATCTCGATGAAGGTCTGCAGCCCCTTGTCCTGATAGTCGCTGACCACCTCGGCAAGCTGGGGCAGCTGCTGCAAGCGTTCGGTGAGTTTGGGCATCCATTCGCCCAGCACCGCCGGATCATTGGTCTGCAGCGTGTATTGATACTGGGTACGGCTGACGCGGTCTTCGATGGTCAGATCCTGCACGGGTTGCAGATAGAGCTTGATACCCGGCACCTTGGCCACGGCTTCTTGCAGGCGCTTGGCAATCGCCGGCGCGCGGGCCGAACGGTCCTTGAGCGGCTTCAGGTTGATCAGCATGCGCCCGTTGTTGAGCGCAGCATTGGCGCCATCGGTGCCGATGAAGGAGGTGATGCTCGCCACGTCCGGATCGTGCAGGATGATGTCGGCAAGCGCCTGCTGACGCTCGGCCATGGCGCCGAAGGAAGTGGATTGCGTGGCATCCGAAATGCCCTGGATGACACCGGTATCCTGGATCGGAAAAAAGCCCTTGGGTACCCACAGGTAGAGCAGTGCGGTGAGCGCCAGGGTGCCGAAGGCGACGAGCAGGGTCAGCCCCTGGCGATCCAGCACCCAGGCGAGCATGCGGCCGTAGCGGGCGATCACCGCCTCGAAGAAGCGTCCGCTGGTATGGTAGAAGCGCCCTTGCTGGTCTTCCGGGATGTGCCGCAAGAGGCGGGCACACATCATCGGCGTGAGGGTCAGCGAGACCACCGCCGAGATCAGGATGGAAACAGCCAGCGTAATGGCGAATTCACGGAACAGGCGGCCGACCACGTCGCCCATGAACAGCAGCGGGATCAGTACCGCGATCAGCGAGATGGTCAGCGAGATGATCGTGAAGCCGATCTGCTTGGCACCTTTGAGCGCTGCCTGCATCGGCGTCTCGCCCGCCTCGATGTAGCGGGAGACGTTCTCGATCATGACGATGGCGTCATCCACGACGAAGCCGGTGGCAATCGTCAGCGCCATCAGGGTGAGGTTGTTGACCGAAAAACCGGCGAGATACATCACGCCGAAAGTGCCGATCAGCGAGAGCGGCACGGCAATCGCCGGGATGATGGTGGCGGGCACGCTGCGCAGGAACATGAAGATCACCAGTACCACCAGCACCACGGCGATCACCAGTTCGATGCCCACATCCTCAATGGAGGCGCGGATCGTCACGGTGCGGTCGGTGAGCATCTTCACCTCGACCGAGCCGGGCAGGCTGGCTTGCAGTTGCGGCATCATGGCCTTGATGCGATTCACCGTGTCGATGACATTCGCCCCCGGCTGGCGCTGGATGTTGAGCACGATGGCCGGGGTGCGATCCGCCCAGGCGGCGAGCTTGGCGTTCTCGGCCCCGTCCACGATCTGCGCCACATCGCCCAGGCGTACGGGCGCGCCGTTCTTCCAGGCGAGGATCAGGTTGCGGTATTCGTCGACGGTCTTGAGCTGGTCGTTGGCATCAATCGAGGAGGAGCGCTGCGGCCCGTCGAAATTGCCCTTGGCCTGCTTGGTGTTGGCATTGGTGATGACGGTGCGGATATCGTCCTGATCCAGTCCGATCGATGCCAGCGCACGCGGATTGACCTGGATCCGCACGGCCGGTCGTTGCCCGCCCGAGATGCTGACCAGCCCGACGCCGGGGATCTGCGAAATCTTCTGTGCCACCCGTGTTTCCACCATGTCTTCGACGCGCGGCAGCGGCAGGGTGGATGACATGATCGCAATCGACATGACCGGTGCATCAGCCGGATTGACCTTGCTGTAGATCGGTGGATTGGGCAGGTCACTGGGCAGCAGGTTGGAGCCGGCATTGATGGCGGCCTGCACTTCCTGCTCGGCGACATCCAGACTCAGGGCCAGCGAGAATTGCAGGGTGATGACCGAGGCGCCTGCCGAGTTTTGCGAGGACATCTGCGCGAGTCCCGGCATCTGGCCGAACTGGCGCTCCAGCGGAGCAGTGATCGATGAGGTGATGACATCCGGACTCGCACCCGGATAGAGCGTCACCACCTGGATGGTGGGGTAGTCGACCTCGGGCAGTGCGGAGATGGGCAGCACGCGCAGCGCCACCAGACCGGCCAGGAAGATGGCCAGCATCAGCAGCGAGGTGGCGACCGGACGTTCGATGAACAGGCGCGATGGGCTCATTTCGGCCCCGCTCAGGGATTGGCCGGTGCGGTGCCCGAACTGTCCGCACCCGGTCGGCGATGCGGCCGTTCAGTGCCGGGGGCGTCCGGGCGCGGGCCATCACGCCCGGGGCGGCCGGCAGCGGCAGGACCACTCTGGGCGGTACGGGTCGGCGCTGCCGCATCGGCAGGCTGTTCACGTGGGGGCTTGTCCCGGGGCGAGTCTCCCTTCTTGGCGTCGCTCCCCGCGGGGCCACTGGCTTCCGCGTCACGGTGGCGTTTGCCTTTGCCCGCGCCGCGCGGTTTTTCCTTGAGCAGCGCCGCGGCATTGGCGACCTCGATCTTCGCGCCTTCGCGCAGCTGGTCGATGCCGTCGATCACGACCACCTCGCCAGCCTTGAGGCCGCTGGTGATCTCGATGCCCAGGCCATCGACGGCGCCGGTCTTGACCGGGCGCTGGGTCACGCTGTTATCGGGTTTGACGACATACACGAAGGTGCCGGCCCGCCCACGCTGGAGCGCGGCGGAGGGCGCGATGATGGCATCGGGGCGGATCTCGGCGAGCAGGCGCACGTTGACGAACTGGTTCGGGAACAGGCTGCCATCGTCATTGGCGAACACGGCTTTCAGCTTGACGGTCCCCGTGCTCAGATCGATCTGGTTGTCGATGGATTCCACGCGTCCGCTGGCGAGCATCTGCTTCTGGTCGCGGTCCCAGGCTTCCACGCGAAGCTTCTTGCCTGAACGCAAGGGCTCCAGTACCTGGGGCAGTTGCGATTCCGGCAGGGTGAACAGCAGGCGGATCGGCTGGACCTGGTTGATGGTGACGATGCCGCTGGTGTCGGAGGTGTGGATCATGTTGCCGGCATCGACTGCTCGCAAGCCCAGACGGCCGTCGACCGGCGCCGTGACGCGGGTATAGCCGAGCTGGAGTTTGACGCTGTCAACCTGTGCCTGGTCTGACTTGATGGTGCCTTCGTACTGGCGGACCAGCGCGGCCGTCGTATCCACCTGCTGGCGCGAAATCGAATCCTGCGCAAGCAGGCCCTGATAGCGGGCCAGATCATTGCGGGCGTTCTGCAACAGGGCCTGATCCTTGGCCATCTGGCCCTCGGCCTGGGCCAGCTGCACGAGCAGTGGTTGACGGTCGATTTCCGCCAGGACCTGGCCCGCGCGGACCATCTGCCCTTCCTTGAAATTGAGGCGTAGCAACAGTCCATCGACGCGGGTGCGTACGATCACCGAACTGGTCGGGGTGACGGTGCCCAGACTGCTCAGATAGACCCGGATGTCTCCCTGGCGCACATTCGCTACCTGTACCGGGATGGCGCGTGCGGGCGGGCGATTGCCGGCACCGCGACGGGCACTTCCTGTTGCTGCCGCGTTGGTCTTGTCCGGGCTGGTTGCATGCCAGCGCTGCCAGCCCCATGCGGCGGCTCCCAGGATCAGGATCAAGCCGGCAAACCAGATCAGATACCGGCGCTTGGAGCGGCGTGACACAGCTTGCGGTACCGTGGCGGATTCGGGTTCAGAGCGAATGTTCATTGCGTATTCCTGCGTGCTGAAGCCGTAACGAAAGGTACGAAACCCGCAATCCCAGGCCGCAT
>JAGTRY010000113.1 GCA_018262235.1 Pseudomonadota bacterium | reverse complement strand
CATGATCTGGTTGTTGATCAGTACGTCGGCGAGGCGACGGCCGCCGGGGGCAGCCATCTTCAGGAACTGGTCCGCTTCCATCATCGGCGTGTAGAACACCAGCGCGCGGCCGCCCTGCGCCTCGATCTCGGCGATGAGCGCATCCACGTAAGCCGTGTCGACACCGGACACATAGGTCTGGTGGATCGCCACACCGATCACGGCTTGCCCCGGCTGGCCCGAAACGGCAAGGGCAGCGTCGGCCTGGGTGGTCACGGTGTCGGCAAGCCTGGGGTGATAGTAGGCCGCGGTCGGCATGGTCTGCAGTGCCGGAATGCCTTCGGCACTGCGCAGCTTGAAGATGCGTGCTGCGATCAGCTGGGTGGCGGCGTCGAGATTGCGCCGCCCGCCGTTGTTGAGGTAGCGCTGGAGCTCGGTTGCCAACGCATGGTCCAGTCCGCGCGCTTCGACCCGTTCGCCATCGAGGAGCAGACGTGGCGCGGTGCGTGCGCTCCAGGCCGGTCCCAGCTTGCCGAGCATGAACTCCAGCAAGCCGGGGCGGGGCGTGTCGACGATCAGCAGGTCGGCGTTACCGGCAAAGTGGGCCAGGCCCGCTTCGTCGAGCTTCTCCACATAGCGGGCCTCCAGCTCGAAGCCTTGCGCTTGGGCGGCGCGCGTGAGCACTTCGGACTTGCCGGCCGGTGCTGGTGCGGCAGTCAGGTACGCCACACGCGGGGTGGCTGCAGACGCCGGTTCGGCGCCTGCAAGGAGGAGGATGAGGCCGAACAGCACCAGCCCGAATCCCAGAAGCTTTCGCCACAGATGCATATCAGTAATCAAACTTCACGGTCAGGGCGAGATTGCGCCCAGGCTGGGTGTAGAACTCGGGGGCCGGGTCGGTGGCGGTCAGCCCCGAACGGCGTACATCGCTCCACAGGTAATAGGTTTTGTCGAAGACGTTGTTGAGTGCCAGATTGATCCGCACCTTCGGCTGCACCTGCCACCAGGCGGCCAGATCGTTCACCCCGTAGCCCGACGTGCGGTAGTAGTTGGTGCTGGAGGTATCGATGTGATCCTTGCCGGTTGCGGCGCGCAGGCGCCATTCCGCACCCCAGCGTTCGGACGGGGTCCACGCTGCGGACAGGCTGCCGCGTTTGGGCTCGACGCTGTTGAGCGGTTTGCCACTGGATTGGTCGTAGCCGTGCGCAATCGCCAGACCGGCCGAGAGGCGCAGAGCGGGCAGAGCCTGCCAGTAACCACGCCAGTCGCCGCCACGGATCACCACGCGCGACAGGTTCTGGTACTTGTAGGTGGAATAGCCCGTCACGCCTTCTGCGCTGCCGCTGGGCAACAAGGTGTATTCGATGAAATTGCTATAGCGGTTTTCGTACAGGGCGAACTGGCTGCCCCAATTCTTGCCGGCGTATTTGGAGCCGATCTCAAAGCTGCGGCTGATCTCCGGTTTGAGATCCGGATTGCCGATCACGGCATAGCGCTGCGAGCTGTTGTAGAAGTAGCGATTGACCTCTTCGTAGTTCGGGCCACGGAAGCCTTCCAGATACTGCGCATAGAGGTTCCAGTCCGGCGTCATCCCGTACAGGGCAGCGAGCTTGGGCGACAAGTGGCTGCCTTCCTTGCTGACGGCCGAGCGCCCATCGGTGCGTTTGTAGAGCGGGTCGCTCTCCGGTTCGAGCTTGAAACTGTCATAACGCAGACCCGGCGTGAGCTTGAATTTGCCCAGCGTGATTTCGTCCTGCGCGAAAAGCCCTAATTGGTCGGTATGGCCGCGTGGGTAATCCGCCCGCGGATAGCTGTCTCCGACCAGCACGGTAGAGGTGGCGCCGGTGGCGAGGTTGGTCCAGGTGGTGTGCTTGTTTTCCTCGGTCTCGATGCGGAGCAGATCGGCGCCCCAGATGGCTTGCTGCGGCAGGCCTGCTAGCGTGAAAGCCTTTTCCTGCTGGAGGTTCAGGCCGGTCTGAGTCTGTTCGTAGGCGAAGCGCTGGTTGACGCTGCAATTGGTTGTGCCAGCCGTGGTGGCCGAGCAAGAGCTGGAAGTATTCGTGCGCAGCTGATAGTTCTGGTTGTCGGTCTTCTGGGTTTGCGTATAGAGCTTGGTCGAGAAACGGTCGAACCAGCTGGCCTCCGGCATGAAGTCGTAATCCAGCACGACGCGGTCACGCTGCAAGGAATCCACCCCCGTATTGGTGGTGATGCGGGAGAGGCTTGTGCCGTTGCCCACGCGTTGCGCGTCCACCGAGGATTCGCTCTCCTTGTGTTCGAGCGTGAGCTTGATGCGGTGCTCGCGATTCGGGGTGAATTGCAGTTTGCCGAGGATGTTGCTCTGTTCATAGTCGAGCGGATTGGGCGTGGTGCGCTGTACGCCCTGAGCCTCTCTGGAACCCTGGTTGTCGGTTTCCTCGCCTTTGGCGTGGCCGACCATGAGCATGCTCTGGAAACGCTCGCTGCCGTTTGCGACATAGGCCGTGACACGTTTGCTGCGGTCAACGCCGTGGTAACCCAGCGAACCACCGGTGGCAAAGTCGCGTCCCTTGAGCAGATCGGCCGGATCCAGAGTCAGGAAGCCGAGCACGCCACCGATGGCGTCCGAGCCGTAAAGGCTGGAAGCCGGGCCACGCAGGACTTCGACCTGCTTGAAGAATTCCACGAACGGGATGTCGCGGTTGTTGGCGTCATAGTTGGTGGTGCCGGGGCTGCGGAAATCGGCCGCGCGGACGCCGTCGGTGAGCATCAGGATGCGGTTCTCTTCAATGCCGCGGATGTTGACATGGCTACCGCCAAAGCGGCGCGGATCGGATGGCACACTCACATCCGGTTCGTCGGCCAGGGTTTCGGCGAGGTTGCGGGACTGGTGCTGCTCGATCTGTTTCCGCGTAACGGCAGTGACCGTGCCGGCCACATCATTGGCGTGCGCCTGAACCCGTGTCGCAGTGACCACGACCTCGCGCAGTTTCGTGTCTTCAGGCTTTTCCGCGCCCTGTTGTGCCAGACCCGGCAATGACCAGACGCACAACAGTGCCAGCGCAAGCCGCGTCGGCCCTACGCCATGGGTTGTGCTGTTCATGTTGGTCGATACACGGTGAGCCATCATCTTTTCCATTGGTTGTCCTGAAGCGAAAAGACGCTGGCTGGCTGGCCTGGAGAAGGCCGCTGGCTTGCGCAAATATCCATCCACAATGCGGCGCGGCTCCCCACGAGCGGCGCACCCGCATCACACCCGTCACGGCACGCATTGCATCGGGCGTGGGTGATGGATGGATTATATACAAATGCGAATCATTCGCAATAAGAAAGCGGGTCATTTTCCTGAACGGATCCGGCGGTAGTGGAGATCCGGGGGGCTGGTCTGCGGGTTGATAGCTGTTGGCTATCTTTGTGAGGTTTTTATTCAATTAGAACTATTGGAGTGATCTCCGTACGATGCACTCATTCCCGCTTGGCGCACAACGCACCCCGCGATGCACTACGGGAAATTCCCGAACCCCGTCATCAGGAGAGACCAAATGTCCTACATCAATTCAACAGTCAAACCCTTCAACGCGACCGCTTTCCACAACGGCAAGTTCGTCCCGGTTTCCGATGCAGACCTGAAAGGCAAGTGGTCCATCGTGTTCTTCTACCCGGCTGACTTCACTTTCGTCTGCCCGACCGAACTGGGCGATCTGGCCGATCTGTATCCGGAGTTCCAGAAGTTGGGCGTCGAAGTGTATTCGGTGTCCACGGACACCCACTTCACCCACAAGGCCTGGCACGACACCTCGGACACGATCAAGAAGATCACCTACCCGATGATCGGTGACCCGACCGGCACCATCACCCGCAACTTCGGCGTGATGATCGAAGAAGCCGGCCTGGCGGATCGCGGCACCTTCGTGCTTGATCCGGAAGGCAAGGTCCAGATCGTCGAGATCAACGCCGGTGGCGTGGGTCGTGACGCCTCTGAACTGCTGCGCAAGGTGAAGGCCGCCCAATACGTCGCCAGCCACCCGGGTGAAGTTTGCCCGGCCAAGTGGAAGGAAGGCGAAGCCACGCTGGCCCCGTCGCTGGACCTCGTCGGCAAGATCTGAGCCACGCGCCAGACATAACGTCATTCCGGTTATGCCGGGATGACGGCAAACAGGCAGTTCCGCTGGCCGCACTTGCGGACGGCACCCTCTCTCGCCAGAGCGGGTGCGGCCAGCACCTTTGATGCAAATCCCCGGACGTAATCCCATCTCTGAGCCCGCTTGAGCAAAAGCCGGCTGAGAAATTGGATGACTTGCCAAAAATGACCCCAGTGCCAGAACAGGCATGATGAATTTCACTGAAGATCGGAGCTGACCATGCTGGACGCCACTCTCAAAACCCAATTGCAAAGCTACCTCACGCGTTTGCAATATCCCATCGAACTCGTTGCTGCGCTGGATGATGGCGCCAAGTCTGCTGAAGTGCGTGCGCTGCTCGAAGAGATTGCCTCCCTTTCCGACAAGATCAGCCTGCGCGAAGACGCGTCGTCGTCGGCGCGCAAACCGTCTTTCGCAGTACAGCGCGTCGGCACGCCCATGGGCATCCACTTCGCCGGCATTCCACTCGGCCATGAATTCACGTCCTTGGTGTTGGCGCTTCTGCAGGCAGGTGGTCATCCGCCCAAGGTCGAGGCTGAAGTGATCGAGCAGATCAAGGCGCTGCCGGGGCCGTACGACTTCGAGGTCTTCATCTCGCTGTCCTGCCACAACTGTCCGGACGTGGTGCAAGCCCTGAACCTGATGGCGGTGCTGAACCCCAATGTGCGCACGACGATGATTGATGGCGCGCTGTTCCAGAGCGAGGTCGAAGCGCGCCAGATCATGGGTGTGCCGGCGGTCTACCTGAATGGCGAACTCTTTGGCCAGGGCCGCATGACGCTGGAAGAAATCATCGCCAAGCTGGATACCGGCTCGGCGGCACGGGATGCCGAGAAGCTCAATGCCAAGGACGCGTTCAACGTGCTCGTCGTCGGCGGCGGCCCGGCCGGCTCGGCCGCTGCGATCTACGCCGCGCGGAAGGGCATCCGCACCGGCGTGGTGGCCGAGCGTTTCGGCGGGCAGGTGATGGATACGCTCGCCATCGAGAATTTCATCTCGGTGAAGGCGACCGAAGGTCCCAAGCTCGCCATGGCGCTGGAAGAACACGTCAAGGAATATGGCGTCGACATCATGAACCTGCAGCGCGCCGCCGCCTTGAAGCCCGTTGAGGGTGGCGTGGAGATCACGCTGGAAAACGGCGCGGTACTCAAGAGCAAGACCGTGATCCTGTCGACCGGCGCACGCTGGCGCAACATGAACGTGCCGGGCGAGGCCGAGTTCCGCACAAAAGGTGTGGCCTACTGCCCGCACTGCGATGGCCCGCTCTTCAAGGGCAAACGTGTGGCGGTGATCGGCGGCGGCAACTCGGGCGTCGAGGCCGCGATTGATCTGGCCGGTATCGTGGCGCATGTCACCTTGCTCGAATTCGACAGCGTATTGCGTGCCGACGCAGTTTTGCAGAACAAGCTGCGCAGCTTGCCGAATGTCACCATCATCACCTCGGCACAAACCACCGAAGTGACCGGCACCGACAAGGTGAATGGCCTGAACTACAAGGACCGCGTCAGTGGCGAGATCAAGCGCATCGAGCTCGAAGGCATCTTCGTCCAGATCGGCCTCCTGCCCAACACCGACTGGCTCAAGGGCGTGGTGAATCTGTCCCCGCGCGGCGAGATCGAAATCGACGCCAAGGGCCAGACCTCGGTGCCCGGTGTGTTCGCTGCGGGGGACTGCACGACCGTGCCCTACAAGCAGATCATCATCGCCATGGGCGAGGGCGCGAAGGCTTCGCTGTCGGCCTTCGATCACCTGATCCGCAGTGGTGTTGCGGGCTGAGCCGGGCGCTGTGTGGCGGGGTTGCTGGACAGCGTAGCCCCACTCTGCCAAATGGCTGCATGGGTTTCTTCCGCATGGCTGGCGGGCTGGCGGCGGGGCGTTCTGCGGCATAGGGCGTTGAAGAGTGCCGTATGGGAAAGGGCTTCGGTTGAGGGTGATTCGGATGCCGCTATGGAGGCTTGTCGAACATTCAGACTGCTTGTGACCGAGGCTGTGTGAAAACGCGGTGAACTTACACCCGCTTTTGTGTCTATCTATTCGGCATTTTTAGGGGGCGATGAAGCGGTTCATCGAAGTAAAAGCAGGACACAGAGTACGTTGCTGCCGAACTGTCTTGATGGCTACGTTGGAGAAGACTATCCGGTCCGGGCCATCGAAGCGTTCGTTGAGCAATTAGACCTTCGCAAGATGGGCTTTACACCGCAAAAGCCGCTCAAGCGCGCGTACGAACAGCGACCGGAAGCGGTTCAGAATGGCTCGATGAAGAATACCCGGCGATCGAAAAACGTGCCAAAGCCGAAGGGGGAGATTCACTGGAGCGACGAGACTGCACTGGTCAATACCGATGTGCGCGGACGCTGCTACGCCCCGGCGGGCCAGACACCGGTGGCGTATGCCGTGGGGGGCAGACACGCGGGATGATCATTGACGAGGCATTCAACTCGGACAAGTTGATCGAGTTTCTGGATGCCTTGATCAAGGATGCCGAAAAGAAGGTGCTTCTCATCTTGGACAACCTGCGCGTGCATCACAGCAAACCTGTTAAAGCTTGGGCGGCAGAGTACTCTGAGAGTATTGATTTGTTCTATTTGTCCAGTTATCAACTCCCTTTGCGGCTGAAATGCGGATTTCGATCAATCCATGGCCACGCGTGTGGCGTATCCTGCTCCTCCCACCGCGAAACCCGGCCCGACCGCCATGCGCATGAGCATCGAACTCTTCTCGCTGCAAAGCCGCCGCATACGCAGCGTGATCGAGTATGTCGGCACGCATCTGGATGAGGATATTTCGTTGGCACGTCTGGCTGACTTGGCCTGCCTGTCACCCTCACAACTCGAACGCCTGTACCGCAGCAAGGTGGGCGAAACCCCCATCACCACCCTACGGCGCCTGCGTCTGCAGCGAGCGCTGGCGGAGATCCGTGCTGAGCAGGTTGGCCTGCAGGATATCGGGCTGGCCGCTGGTTACGGCTCGGCGGCAGCCTTCACCCATGCCTTCGTGCGCCAGTTCGGCTTCGCTCCCTCGCAGGTTCCGGTGGTGTCGCCGCAGGCCGAACCCCTGCCACCATTGCAACTGGAATACTTGCCGGCGACGCCGACCTTCCAGGTGCCGTACGCCGGTCAGTTTCGTGAGCGTTTCCAGGCCAATGGCGTGCTGGTGGGCAGTCTGGCGGTGGCTGGCGCCAAGCGCTGGCGTAACTGGACCGTGCTGCCGGATAGCCAGACGCTGTGGGCCCGGGCGGATACACATGTCAATCTTGTCCACTTCGTGCCCGCCAGCGGCCAGCCCGATACCGTGCCTAATGTCGAGCGCGGTGTGCAGGGTGGCGGTCTCTATGCGGTATGGCATACCCGAGGTTTTCCGCGCCGGGCTGCGCTGCCTCGGGTCATCGAGGAAATTCGCAGCCGGCACGCCTGTTTGGTGCGAGAGGGGGCCTCAATGCTCCTGCGTGAGATCACTGTCAGCGGCTATACCGCGCCGCAGGAACGCCGCTTCGCGCTCTACCTGCCGGTCGTGCCGCACAAACGCCGATCCTGATCAAGTCACGCCCACGTGGGCCTGCATCATTCCCTTGCCGGTGATGTGCCGGTCATCTGGCAGGGGAAGATCATGCTGAAGACATTTATCCTACGCAAGAATCTGTATCGCAGCACCATGACTTTGCTCGCCTGCCTAGCGAGCTTGAGCTGCCACGCGTTCTCGGAAGCGCCGGAACTCGCAGCGCGCGTAGCCGCCGGTGAGCTGGCGCCGGTGCAGCGCCGCCTGCCGGACGCGCCGGAGGTCGTGCAGGCCCACGAGAAAGATGGGCACTACGGCGGTACCCTGCGCACCGCCTTGCTCGCCAGTGGCGACGAGAACGGCGTACTGCGCTTCATCGCGCAGGGAATGACTCGCTGGGATCAGAACTTCGACCGTATCCAGCCCAACATCGCCGAGAGCTGGACTGTAAATCGGGATGCCACCGAATACGTCTTCCGCCTGCGACATGGCATGCGCTGGTCCGATGGCGTGCCCTTCACGGCCGACGATGTGGTCTTCGCGGTCAATGAGGTGATTGGCGTGCGCGAGATCTTCGGCGCGCCGGCCGACCGCTATCAGGCTGCCGGGCAAACCATGCGCGCCGAGAAAATCGACCCTTGGCAGGTACGTATCCGTTTCGCCGCGGGCAACCGCATGCTGCCCGAGGAACTTGCCGGGCCCTACGGTCATCATCCGGTGATATATCCCAAGCACTACTGCGCGCAATTCCATTCTGCCTACAATCCGCACGCCGATGAGGAAGCGCGGGCAGCAGGCTTTGCCGGCTGGGCGGCGCGCTTCAACCGCGAGTGCGGGGCTTGGGGCGAACGCTGGTACACCGCCGCCAAGCCCACGCTGGATCCCTGGGTAGTCAGCGAACCATTGGGGCGGGGCGCCACGGCTGTGGTCGTGCGTCGCAATCCGTATTTCTGGCAGGTCGATCAGGCCGGGCGGCAGCTACCTTACCTCGACGCCATCCGCTTCGATCTCTACAAGGATGCCAACGCCATTCAGACCGTGGCCGTCGATGGCAAGCTTGATCTGCAGATCCGCCACGTCAGCGGGGTTGCACTGCGCGAGCGCTTCGCTCCGCTCGTCGCACAGGGCAGCCACGCGCTGCTGCGCCTGCCCGAGGTGAATGCTTCGGCCGTTGGCCTCTACCTCAACCACACCACGCCGAACGAGGCGCTGCGTGCACTGTATGCCGATGTGCGCTTCAAGGCGGCATTGTCGCAGGCCATCGACCGCGAGGCCATTGCCAGAAAGGTGTTTCTTGGTGAAGTCACGCCCTGGCAAGTCGGCCCGCCGGCCGGACACCGTTTCTACAACGAGCGGCTCGCCAGCCAATATACGCACTTCGATCCGGCAGCGGCTAATCGCGCCCTCGATGCGCTGGGACTCACGCAACGCGACGCCGAGGGCTTCCGTCTGCTGGCCGATGGCAAACGCCTTAGTTTGCATGCCATCGTCAACAATTACTCGACGCAGATGGTCGATACCCTCAAGCTGATCAAGCCTACATGGGCGCAACTTGGCGTCGAATTGCTGATCGAGGCACAAGATCGCGTCGTGGTGGGCAGCCGTGCCCGTGTCAATGACTACGACATCGGCGTGGATGTCGTCTCTGGCGGCATGGATCCGACCCAGAACCCACGCGCCTACCTTGCGCAGCATCCGGCTGACTCGCGCCAGGGTCTGCCCTGGGTGCTCTGGTACAACAGCGACGGCCAGCACGGTATCGAGCCGCCACCGGCCATGAAACGCCGTCTGCAGTTGTGGGATCAGTGGAAGGCCGCAAAGAGCGATGCCGAGGCCAATGACCTGTTCCGCCAGATTCTCGCGATTGCTGCCGATGAGCTGGAAGTGCTGGGCACCGTCAGCGCGCCAGCGCAGACCGGCATTCGAGCCGCCGGCCTGCACGGCGTGCCGGACAACATGCCCGGCGCCTGGATCTGGCCAACGCCCAATCCTTCTTTGCCGCAACAGTATTTTTTCGCCAACTATTGATCCGGGCAGGTGCGGTTTGAATTTTTACGCAGCATATTTCACCCGAGGATCTTGGAAGAACGTCATGACTCGCTCGGGAGACTTCTCCAGCCCCTGTATGTGTTGTGTTGAGGCCACTTTAAGCTTCGCTTTTGTGCGCGCAGCTACCTTTTTTGATCCGATGGCATGTTTGAATCCTGCATTCAGGCGCTCCTCAGGGTCCAGCTCCGGGCTATAACTGGGCAAATAGAACAACTCAATACTCTCAAAGTGCTCTGCCGCCCAAGCTTTAACAGGCTTGCTGTGATGCACGTGCAGGTTGTCCAAGATGAGAAATTCCTTCTTTTCGGCATCCTTGATTCCCCACTTCCCCGCGTCATGGACGCACCTGTGGTACCAGGCGTCCTCGGCATAGGTAGATGTTGTGGTCAACGCGAGTGCGGTGAAGGCGCGTGTGGCGTTCTTCTGCAGGCCGCGATAGCGACCTTTGGTAAATCCCCAAAGTCGTTTGGCCACGGCAAAGACATGTTCGTCGCATGCCTGGATGTGGGACTTGTTGCGATTCTTGGCACGTTTGGCTTCATCGATTTCACCTGCCCGACGCGTGCGCTCGTGAGTGAAATCCTTCGCATGCGGCGCTTTGCTCGCGATCAGGGCCTTCTGGTGCTGGTAGGCCGAATCGCCATACACTCGATGCTTCTGGCCGTGCAGCAAATCCGGCAGCGGGTGCTTGTCATGGACGTTGGCCGCGGGCACAACAGCGCTATGTGTCAGCCCACTCCGGCTATCCACGCCGATGTGCAGCTTCATGCCGAAATACCACTGCTGGCCTTGCGTGTCTGATGCATCTCGGGGTCACGCGCTTT
>JAGTRY010000022.1 GCA_018262235.1 Pseudomonadota bacterium | reverse complement strand
CCGCCGTGGTGATGTCGGTCGCCGGTTCGGTCCTCACGGCAGGCAACACCGAGGCACAGGCGCAAACCCTCGCCAGCACCCTGCGCGGCGTGATCTGCCAGGCCCTGCTGCCCTCGCGGCAAGGCGACGCCTACCACCTCGCCAGCGAATGCCTGACCATGACGCCGGAATTCTCCGCACTGATCACGGCCGGCAACTTCGCCGGCCTGCGCACCCTGCTCGATCAGGAAACCCTGGACCCGAGTTCCGGCACACACAGCATGAACGACGAGCTCAAGCGCCTGATCAAGCAACGCAAGGTCAGCGTCGACGATGCCCGCCGCGCCAGCACCGATCCGCTGAATTTCGCGGATGTGATCAGCCCCAACTGATCCCTCTGGCTGATCCCGGAAATTGCCACCCGACGCCGGGTGGCAAACTGCTTGCGGAAACACCCCGACCTGTCGCACACTCTGTCCATCCGCATGACTGACGCGAACCGGATCGACAGATCCAAGGGGAGGCGACACCCCAAGGGAGTGCGGACGCGGGCTTTTCAGCCCGGAGAAGCCGCGCGTCTGGGCGTATTCCTGCTGGTCGACAGCAAGAGACGCCGGATATGCGCCCACTGCGACCAGCCACACTCTGCTTGTGGAGGTCGCCATGAATCACCCCGCTGCTGTTCCCGCCATACCCACCCTCGCCACCAGCCCGCTGACCCGGACCGATCCGCAGTTGGCCGCCCTGCTGGCTGAAGAAGAAGCCCGCCAGCGTTTCAAGATCCGCCTGATTGCATCCGAAAACTACGCCTCCAGCGCAGTCCGCGAAGCCTCGTCCTCGGTCATCACCAACCAGTATTCCGAAGGCTATCCGGGCGCCCGCTACTATGAAGGCCAGCAAATCGTCGACCAGGTCGAACGCCTCGCCATCGCACGCGCCAAGGCCCTGTTCGGCGCCGAGCATGTGAATGTGCAGGCCCACTCCGGCTCGCCCGCCAACCTTGCGGTGTACCTCGCCTTCCTCAAACCCGGAGACACCGTGCTGGGCATGCAGCTGGCCCATGGCGGCCACCTCACCCATGGCTCCAAGGCATCGATCACCGGCAAATACTGGAACATCGTCTCCTACGGTCTGGACCCCCAGACCAAGTTGCTCGATTACGCCAGCATCCGCGAACTCGCCCTGCAGCACAAACCCAGGCTGATCATCGCCGGGCATTCGGCCTACCCGCGCCAGCTCGATTTCGCCGCCTTCCGCGCGATCGCCGATGAAGTCGGCGCAATCCTGATGGTGGACATGGCGCACTTTGCCGGCCTCGTCGCGGGCGGCGCCCATCCCTCACCGGTTCCGTATGCCGATGTCGTCACCACCACCACCCACAAATCCTTGCGTGGCCCGCGTGGTGCCATCGTCATGTGCCGAGCCGAGCATGCCGCGAAGATCGACAAAGCCGTCTTCCCGGGGCTGCAAGGCGGCCCGCACAACGCCATCACCGCCGCCATCGCGGTGACCCTGCAGGAAGCCCTCCGCCCGGAATTCGCCACCTATGCCGGGCAATGCGTGGCCAACGCCCGGGCACTCGCACACGGGCTCCTCGATCACGGCTTCAACCTCGTCACTGGCGGCACCGACAACCACCTCGTGCTGGTCGACCTGCGCAACAAGGGCATCGCAGGCAAACCCCTCGCCGCTGCGCTCGACCGCGCCGGGCTGGTCACCAACTACAACGCCGTGCCCTGGGATGAGCAACCCCCGCAAAACCCCTCGGGCTTGCGCCTCGGATCGCCCTCGATGACCACCCGCGGTTTCCACGAAGCCGAATTCCGCCGCATCGCCGACTGGATCGCACGCGTCGTCGATTCCGGCCTCGATGACAAGGTAATCGCCGAAATCGCCGTCGAAACCCAGGCGCTGTGCGCCGGCTTCCCGATGCCCTGAGGCCCGGAGAAGACGCACGCAGCACCTGAGTAAAGCGAAACGCAGCGGATGTTTTTGCACGACATCCGCTGCGTTTTTCTTTTCCGCATGCTTACCTTTATGCAGATTCGACAGGCACGGCGCCGCACGCTGGAAAGGGTTTGAATTCACCAAATAAAAATCACCAGCGGATTCCTCATCGATAGCGGCAAGAATGATATATGCGTACAATCAGGCAGAACTCGGCCAAGAGTTGACCTTCGACGGTCAGGCTTTAAAGCAGTCGTTCGAGGCTTTCCGGCCATGAACAACATTTTTCTATACCTTCGTTAGAGTTCAAAATCATGGGTCAAGGCGGATTGCACGACTACGAGGCGTGGCTGGATACGCTTGATAAGAAGCTGTATCTAGCAGGATCTGTCGTCCAAGTGGAGTTCGATAACCCTTTGACTATTCGTCTGTCGAATTGCACCGATGCCGCGGGATTGAAGTTATGCGCACTAAGCCTTCGCGAAGCACTTCGAAAGAATCATTCGCACCTGCCAGTTAAGTATCTACTGGAACGGTTTCTCCGAATCGTCATCAAGGCAAACAAAATTCCCTTCTCGCGAGATCAAGTCATGAACGAACTCCGCGAGGAGTGGGACATCAAGAATGACTACACGGACTTCTAAGCCATCGCCAGGGGAGGTCTTCAACGTTGAGTGCCCGCTTTTCAAATCCCCGAAAGGCTGCTCAGGGTCGAAAACAGAAATCCTTGAGTTTTGCCCGCCCCACACAAAACGCATTTATCATCGCTCAACACAACAACAGCATCGTTCAGCCTGGTAGGGTGCGCACCGCGCACGCGGAACCCTTACTCATACCCGCACGCGCCTCCTTTCAAGTAGACCGCGTGGAGTACGAAACATGGGAACGGTGCGCAATGCGCACCCTACGGATGAACTTCATCAACTCGGCCAAACAGATAAGGATAAATCGTGCACAGCCCTGATCTGGTCTGATCTTTTTGTTGAACAAACTCGGTCCCTGAGCCGTTTCAGTAGCGTAGCAGGCACACCACGCACGCGGAACTCACGCTCAATCCCTCGCAATGCCCTTCAACCGACCACGGCGATTGATGAACCGCCGGAATGGCGCGCGGCGCATCCTACGCACTTTGGGACGGCTTGCAGAGGAACTGGCGGATAGTGATGATCGCGCTTTCCGTGCTGGTTGTCCCATGTCCCACTACCGCCGCTCGAATGTCACCGGTGCTACCTTCTTCTTCACGGTGGCGATGCACCGCCGCCAACCCATCCTCACTGACGAACCCTTTCGCCGAGCTTTACGCGACGCGGTACGGGAAGTGCGTGAAGACATGCCTTTTGCCATCGATGCTTGGGTGCTGCTACCGGATCACCTGCATTGCATCTGGACGCTGCCATCGAATGACGCGGATTTCGGACGGCGCTGGGGCTGCATCAAACGCTTGGTAACACGTGCCGTGGCGGCAGATTACGAACAGGCGGACTGGCGTACCCCCTCGCGCATCACTCGGCGAGAATCTACAATCTGGCAACGCCGCTTCTGGGAACATCAAATCCGCGACGATTCCGATTACGCCAGTCATATGGATTACGTGCACATCAACCCGGTTAAACACGGTTTGGTGCACACCGTGGCCGACTGGCCGCATTCCACCTTCCACCGCCTTGTGCACGCTGGGATGTACCCACCGGATTGGGCGGGCAGCGATTCAATGCTGCCGGATTACGGGTTTGATGAATGACGAGTGGGATGGTGCGCGGTGCGCACCCTACGAGTGGCTGGGCGGCTGGGCTTTCCCGGTGAGACACAGGAAGTTTGATCGCCGTGCCGATGAAGCCGGGCCCGCATCCGGGGCTTAATCTGCCGGTGCCCCGCCGGCACACTGAAGCGCTTGCAGCCGTCACCGACTCTGGTTACCCTCGGTGAGCCTTATCACCCTCACGTAACGATAGCCATGCAATCCCTCTGTGTATTCTGCGGCGCAACCGCCGGCCATGATCCTGCTTACCGCGAGGCCGCCCAGGCCTTTGGTCAATCCCTTGCTGAACATCACATCGAACTGGTCTGGGGCGGCGGCCATGTCGGGCTGATGGGGGTGGTTGCCGATGCGGTACATGCGCATCACGGCCGCAGCTACGGGGTCATCCCCGGCTTCATGGCCGAGCGCGAGCTGGCGCATCCGTTTGCCACCGAGATGGTGGTCGTCGATTCGATGCACACCCGCAAAGCGGCGATGGCCGAGCGTGCGCAGGGCTTTGTAGCCTTGCCCGGCGGCTTCGGCACGCTTGATGAACTCTTCGAGATCATCACCTGGGCGCAACTGCACATTCACCACAAGCCGGTCGGGTTGCTCAATGTGAAAGGCTTCTTCGATCCGCTCCTGAACATGGTGCGCCACATGGTGCATGAAGGTTTCATCAAGCAGATCCATCTGGACCAGCTGCATGTGGCGGACACGCCGGAGGCCCTGCTCGCTTCGATGAAATTGCATCGGCCGGTTGAAGGCGACTGGCTGGCGAAGATCAAGCCCTGAAAAAACAAACGGCCCGCTGCAAACGGGCCGTTTGTTTTCGTGCGGCAGACGGCTTACCTGGGCTTTTTCTTCAGGGCATCCATCATCTGCTTCATCTGTTCCGGGCTCATTTTCGAAGCCTGCCCGCTGGCATCGCCCTGGCTGATCTTCATTCCATTCACCGTGACGTCTCCGGGTTTCATGTCCGGTCTACAGGCGCCGAGATAGCGCACGTTCATCGAGCTTTTCATCTCCGTCATGCCTTGCATGGGCGGATCGAAGCGCGTTGTCGTATCCATCCGGTAAGCACTCTGGAAATCCCCGCTGATCACGGAATGGCCCGTGATGGTGGTCTGCTCTTGCTTGCACACCGTATTGAATTCCCAGCCATTGGTGGTCTTCTTGCTGGAGCTCAGCTTGCAGTGGCTCTGGCCATCGCCCTGCATGCTTTTCTTCTGCATCTCGGCATCGGTTTTCTCGTTGATGCACTGTTCCATGGTCATGACCATGTCGTGCATCAGTGCGGACTCCATCTTGACTTCCCACAGTCCGGGCTTGCGCTTGGGCATATCCAGATTCTGGGCACAGATGGCGCTGTTCAACAGACACAGACCGATGCCGACGACCAGCGCGGGTTTGTTCATGCTTTCCTCTGATTGTTCGAATGAAACAATCCGAAGCCTAGCCCCATCACGGTTTCCATGCCAGCCTCTCCGGTGGCCGTTTTTGACCGATAACGGTCTCTTGCCGAATGGCAGTCATCGGACACACAGGCAAAAATGGATGCTCTTGTCACTGGAGACTCCCCATGAAGTCCGCCCTCATTTTCATTGATGTCCAGGAATCATTCCGCCAACGACCATTCTGGAGCGATGCGGAGTTACCCCGTTTCGTTGACCGGGCCTCGGCGCTGCTGGATGGTTGTTCCGCCTTGGGCATTCCGCTGGTCCGCATCTTTCACGCACCGTTCAATGCCCCGGCGGACAGTCCGTTTGCGCCAGGCTCACCCTATGTACGCTGCATGAGTGAATTCACCTCCTGGGAACCTGCCGTGACCTTCCGCAAAGCCCACCACAGCGCGCTCGTGGGAACCGATCTGATGCCCTGGCTGCTCCAGCAGGAGATCAACCGGCTTATCATTGCGGGTATCCGCACCGAGCAATGCTGCGAAACCACGGCACGCCACGCCAGTGATGAAGGATTCAGCGTGGATTTCGTGACCGAGGCGACGCTGACTTTCGCCATGCAGCATCCGCTCAGCGGCCAGACACTCAGCCCGGCAACGATCTATCAGCACACGGAAACCGTGCTGAGTGGCCGCTTCGCAACCCTTTCAACCGTCACGCAAGCCCTGCAGCGTGCCCAGGAGAGCCTGTTTGCCTGAGACCATCCCGGTCTATTTCGTGATGATGCCGGACTGCCTGCTGCTTGATGTGGCCGGTCCGGCCGATGCCTTTCGCTTTGCCAACCAGGTTCTCATCAGCCGCGGTGAAGCCCCCTGCTTCGACATGCATTTCGTGGCCCCCCAGGCGCACGGCAAGTCTTCAATCGGCCTCCAGTTTGCGGCGCTGGAAGCCTTGCCGGAAGTGCTGCCGGAGAACGCCTGGGTCACCTTGCCTGGCGGTTGGGCACGCGACTTGGGCATGTCCGCCGGACTCGAAAACAAGACCATCGTCAGCTGGCTGCGCCGCGTCATCCAGCCGGATCGGCAGCAGCTCATCACGGTCTGTGCCGGTGCGCTGTACGCCGCGGCAGCCGGCTTGCTGGATGGGCGCCGGTGCACGACCCACCATGGGCAGATCGCACGTTTGCGGGCGCTGGCGCCCCGCGCGGAGGTGCAGGAAAACCATGTTTTCGTGGAAGACGGCAAGGTCGCCAGCAGTGCGGGGGTCACCGCAGGCATCGATCTGGCCCTGCATCTGATCGCCCGGCATGTAGACCCGGCCTGCGCCGCCAAGGTCGCACAGAGCATGGTGGTGTACCTGCGCCGCGGGCCGCTTGATCCAGAGCTATCTCCTTTTCTGGCACACCGCAACCACCTGCACGCCGCGGTACACCGCGTGCAGGATGCTCTCTGCGCGGCACCACAACAGGCGTGGAATACCGCCACCATGGCCGCTGCAGGATGTGTATCGCCTCGCCACCTGACCCGGATTTTTTCGCAGCATGCGGGCGTTTCGCCCCACGATTACCTGCAGAATATCCGCCTGACCGTCGCTGAACAGGCCATCAAGCAAGGCGCCAGCCGCGCCCGGGCCGCTGAAATCGCCGGTTTCTCTTCCGACCAGCAACTCCGCCGCGCACGCCACCGCAGCCCATCACCCAAAAATTCATGACAAACAAAAACAAGCTCGACCTCTTTGCCATTTCCTGGCCGATCTTTGTCGAACAGTTGCTGATGATGGCCATCGGCACGCTGGGGCTGTGGATGGCTGGCCATGTGTCGACCTCGTCGGTTGCCATCTATGGTCTGGCGAATCAGTTGCGCGGCATCTTTGATCGCCTGTTCCGCGTGGTCGGCATCGGGACCAGCGTGGTCGTCACCCAGCACAAGGGCGGTGGCGACGACACGGGCGCGCGCGAAGTGGCACGTGCCGGCCTGGCCGCCTCGGTGTGGACCGGGCTGATCGCCATGGCCCTGATCGGGCTCGCGCCGGCCCAGGCGCTCAAGGTGCTGCGCCTGCCACCGGAGCTGTTCGAGCAGGCCATTCCGTTTTTCGTATTGATCGGTTTCGGCCTGCTGCTGGATTCGATCTTCATCACCATGGTTTCCGTCTTGCGCGCTTACACCTTCACAAAGGATTCGATGCGTTTGACGATGGCCATGAACATCCTGCAGGTGGTCGTGAGCTTCCCGCTGGTCTTCGGTTTTGCCGGCATCCCGGCGCAGGGACTGATGGGGCTTGGCTGGGGACAAGTGATTTCGCGGCTGCTGGTCATCGCCCTGCTGGGTCTGATGTGGTTACGCCGATTGCATATCCGTCTGAGCCCGGTTGATCTGTTCCGCCTGGCGCGCGGCCCGCTCTCGGGCATCCTGCACATTGGTCTGCCCAGTGCCGGTGAAAAGATCGCGTTCCGGATCGCGTTCCTGATGACCGTTTCGATGGCCGCCGGAATGGGCACCAGCGCGCTGGCGTCACATGCCTACGGCATGCAGGCTGCAAGCTGGGTGACAATGTACATGGTTTCGCTGGGCTTCGGCTCGGAAATCATCATCGGCCACCTGATCGGTGCCGGCAAGCTCAAACAGGCCAATGCCACGTTGTGGCGTGCGCTCTGGATTGCAATGGGCATCACCGTGGCCGGAGCCGTTGTGAGCTGTTTTCTCACGCCAGCCGCCATCGGCTGGCTCGCCAATGACCCGCAACTGGTCAGCCTGATCACGACCATCGTGCTGCTCGAACTGATCCTGGAACCCGGACGTTGCCTCAACGTCGTGTTGATGGGCGGTCTGCGGGCAGCCGGGGATGTCCGCTTCCCGGTGAAGTTCAGCGTGGTGTCCAACTTCGTTTTCGGTGCTGGGCTGGCATGGGTCCTGGGCGTCCATTACGGTATGGGGCTGCCGGGCATCTGGATCGCCTATGTTGCCGACGAGTGGGCACGCGGCTTGATCATGGGCTGGCGCTGGTACCGCCTGGGCTGGACGACCACCGCACGTGCGGCACGGCGGCGGATCCTGAAAAAGCTCGCTGCAGCCTGCTAGTGCGCCACGCCCAACTGCAGATTCGCGAGCTTTTCACGCACTTCCAGCAATGAGTGATGGGCATACACCATCGGCAGATCCTGGCGCCGCGCCTGCTCGCGCACATTGCGCAGGAGTTTGTGATTGATCCGGTCACAGATCACCACGATCAGGCGCGTCCCCGTCGGGATGGTGCGTTTCTCGTCACCCACCTTGCGCCCGGACCAATGTTCGGTCTTGGTGAAATGGGCGTGCTGCTCCAGTTCCTGGCGGATCGGTTCAATCCGGTCAGCCCCGACAATCAACGCTTTCATGGCATCTCCCCTTTCGTGACAATGGGATAGTCACACTGTGGGGACAAGCTTAGATCCTCGGACCCAGACACAGAACAAAGTTGTTCTTCTCTGCTTATTCAGCCAGACCTTTTATGCAAATCAGTTCTCTTGTGCAAACCGTTGGGGAAGGTCCGGGTTTCCGTTCAGGCCGCGACGCGATCCGCGCAGGCGACAGCTTTGCTTCAAGCCCGGCGTGGATTGCGCTACGCTGTGGGCTGTTTTGCAGATCTTGCCCAGGAGACTTCCCATGATCGTTTTCGTTACCGGCGCCACGGCCGGCTTTGGCGCTGCCATCACGCGCCGTTACCTGCGCGAAGGCCACAAGGTCATCGCCGTCGGCCGTCGCGCTGAACGCCTGCAAGCCTTGCAAGATGAATTCGCCGGCTTGCCGCTGTACACCGCAGTCCTGGATGTATGCGACAAAGCCGCCATCGACGCCGTACTGGCTGCCCTGCCCGCAGGATTCGCGGCCATCGACGTACTGGTCAACAACGCCGGCCTCGCGCTCGGTCTGGAACCCGCCCAGCGTGCCGTGCTCGACGACTGGGAGCGCATGGTCGACACCAACATCAAGGGCCTGATGTACGTGACCCACGCGATCTTGCCCGGCATGGTGGAACGCGGGCGCGGCCACATCGTCAATCTCGGCTCGGTGGCCGGCCACTACCCCTATCCAGGAGGCAATGTATATGGTGCAACCAAGGCCTTCGTGCGTCAGTTCAGCCTCAACCTGCGTGCCGATCTGATCGGCAGCAAGGTGCGAGTCACCGACATCGCGCCAGGCCTGTGTGGCGGCACCGAATTTTCCACCGTGCGTTTCCATGGTGATTCAGACAAAGCCGCCGGTGTGTATGCCGACACCTTGTCACTGTCCGCCGAGGACATCGCCGAGTCCGTGTACTGGAGCACAACCCTGCCCTCACACATGAACATCAACTTCATGGAACTGATGCCCACCACCCAGGCCAGCGGGCCGCTCAACGTGGTGCGCAGCAAGCAGTCGTGAGCGGAGCCTGGACCTGATGTTTTCAGGTCACAAAATGTAACAATCTCCAGCAAGAACGAAAAAACCCCGGAAAGCCGCATGCCACAAGGCTGTCACGCATGCAGGCATTTTCCGGGAGCCGTCATGGCCGGATTCAAGGTCTTCAGTTGACGTCAGAAGAACCGTTAGCAATAGGCAAGGCAGTAATCCGTTCCCGGCAATCCAGACATGCCCTGGAGAAAATCATGTCCATATCCTCTATCGTCTCTTCCAGCATCACTGCCGCCATCATGGCGAAGCCCGAGCCGCCTGTGCAGGCTGCAAGCGAGGCGACGTCCACGAACAGCGGCCGCAATCTCCAGAAGGATGGGGATCGTGACGACCGGATCGCCGCCAACCAGCCGCCCGTGAAACCCGAGGTAGTCGTCAACAGCAACGGTCAGAAAATTGGCAGCATCATCAACACCACGGCCTGAGCGGAAGTCCGCCTTGCTGGCAACAGCACGTGCCCCAGACAAAATGGCCGCCCACGCGGCCATTGTCTTGTCTGGGACGCCTCAAGCCTGCGGGAAGACCAGTTTGACGAGCAGTCCGCCCAGCGTTTGCGATTGATCCAGCACGACGCGAAGGTGATGCCGATCTGCAATCGCCTGCACGATGGACAAGCCCAGGCCGCTTCCGTCCGACGCCCGGGCGCTGCCGCGCTGGAAGCGTTTGAACACCTGCTCGCGTGCCTCGGCCGGAATGCCCGGGCCGCTATCCTCAACGACCAGCACGAGACCTTCCTCGCGCAACAGGGAAAGATTCACCACGCCCTGCGGTGGGGTGTATTTCACGGCATTTTCAAGCAGGTTGCGCAGCAGGATGCGCAAGGCGTCGGCATTGCCGGCCACGTAGAACTGCGCATCCGGCCCCGCATCCGCAAGGTTGGCGCCAATGTCGATCTGGCGCTGCTGGGCGAGCGGCAATACGTCCGAAAGCGCCAGCCGCATCACCTGGGGCAGGCAGACCTCCGCACGCTCAGGCACGGTGGCTTCTTCACGGGCCAGCACCAGCAACTGCTCGATCAAGCGGGTGGCACGATCGATCCCGCCCATCACCCGCTCGATCGCCAGTGCCCGCATTTCGTCAGAGCTGGCACGCTGCAGGCCCTGAACCTGCAGGCGCAAGGCCGCCAGAGGGGAACGCAGTTCGTGCGCCGCATCGGCGACAAAATTCTGTTGCGCGGCAAACGCGTTGCCAATGCGCCCGAACAATGCATTGATGCCCGAAATGAATGGCAAGATTTCTTCCGGCACACCCTCCGTGGACAAGGCCTGCAGATCATTGGCATCCCGCCGCGCAATCGCGTCGCGATAAAACATCAGCGGGCGCAGCGCACGCGAAATGCCCCACCAGACGATGAGCAACAGGAGCGGGCCCAGAATCAATGTCGGCAGGACTGTCCGCAATGCAAGCTTGCGGGCGGTGCTGCTGCGCACAGACATGTCCTGCATGACTTCGATCAGCCGGTTCTGCGCCGGAATCGCAAACACGCGGAATGTCTTGTCACCGAGCAGGCGGGTTGAAAACCCATGTTCGAATGGTGCTGAAGTCGCAAAGCGGCCGGGCGTATTCTCGTGTGCCAAGGCCCAGGCCTGCTGCTGTTCGGTCAGCGGTAAAAACTTCAGGCTGAAGCTCCGGTCTTCTCCACCTGCCGGGAAATGATCGCGGGGAGACAAGGCCGGATCCGGCACCCCACGCTTTACCGCAAAGGCGATCTGGAGCATGTGGTAGTCGGAAATATCATCGACTTCACGCAAGGCCACACGGTAGGAAATCCCGGCCTGTGCGAAGAACGCTATCGAGATGGCCAGCCCCAGCACAATGAGCAGGCGACGACGGATCGAATAGACGGCGTATTTCATCGTTAGGCTTTCGGCACCAGATAGCCAACGCCACGCACATTCTGGATCAGGCCCGCACCGAGCTTCTTGCGCAGGCCATGGATATAGACTTCGACTGCGTTGCTGTTGATCTCGTCTTTCCAGCAGAAGAGTTTTTCTTCGAGCTGGGCACGCGACAGGATCATTCCTGGACGCGCCAGCAAGGACTCCAGCACGGCCCATTCGCGTGCCGACAGAAGGATGGGCTGTGCATCGACGAGAACTTCCTTCGTTTCCGGATTGATGCTGACGTTCTGGTATTCATAGACCGGCTCGGCACGCCCTGCACTCCGCCGCAGCAAGGCACGAATCCGTGCCAGCAATTCATCGAGATCATAGGGTTTGACGATGTAGTCGTCAGCGCCGGCATCCAGCCCGGCCACACGCTGCGGAACCGAATCACGTGCCGTGGCGATCAGTACCGGGGTGCGCTGTTTGCGCGCACGCAAGCTACGCAGTACATCGATACCGTCCTTGCCGGGCAAACCTAGATCAAGCAGGACCAGGTCATATTCGTTGCCGCTCAGGGCCACATCGGCCATGCCGCCATCGCGTACCCAGTCAACGGCATAGCCATCGGCACGCAACAGATCCAGCACCGCCTCGCCGATCATCCGATCATCTTCGACGAGCAACAATCGCATTTTGACCATGCTCCTTGTGGCAGCTGCGTACATTGACGCAAAACCCATCACGACATGATGCCGCAAAACCGCAAGGAGTTCCTCTTTGAGGAAGACCGCGACAATCATCAAGCTTGGTCTCGCCCGGAAGCCCTGACAAACAGGTCAGGGCATTCACCCAAGCGCCGATTCTGCTGAATCGGCGGCGTATCAGGACTTCCGATGAAACCGGTATGACCGCGTCGGCCGCAGCACGATGTGCGCCTGCCGCCATACCGATCCGCATCGGCCAACGCAAGGGTTCAGTCGTCGGAGCTGACGTACACGTTGATCATCTTGCCGGCACTGTCCACATCAACGTAGACATGTTCCGGACCGACCGCTGCATCATTGGTTTCATACACCAGCGACTGACTGCCATCCAGCCACTTCGGCGTGTTCTCGGGTTGGCCCAGGCTGGCAATGATGTCGTGGCTTGATTCGCCGGCACTCAATGCATTCAGCTGGGCTTGCGTCACATGATGATCAGATGGCGTCAGTGCCGAAGCGGCACCGGACGCCAGAGAGATTGCAAGGCCGAGCGCTGCGGCAATGGAAACGAAACGGATAGGGGATTTCATGATGGACTCCTGTCAAGGAGACAAGCGGACTGCCTGTCTACGCTTTGCAATGTAAGCGCCTATCCTTAGGGGAAACTTAATCCGGCAGGCACGCCAGGCATCCAGAGACACACCGCACCATGCAGCTTACAGCTCCCGCAGCAGGTGCCTGACCAGGTTGAGACTGTTGTGGCTGGCACGCGGCAGGATCTCGTTGAAATCTGCCACCGCATCGTCATCGGCCATATCCGAAATCGTCCGCGCGACCAGATAGGGCACCTGATTGAGCGAACACACCAAGGCCACCGCCGCGCCTTCCATTTCCACTGCATCACCGGCCAGCTCGTCGTGCAGATAGGTATGACTGACCATCTCGCGATGGGTGATGAATTGATCGCCCGTACAGATCCGGCCAAGGTGAACGCGGCCTTCAGCAGGTTGGTAACGGCTGGCGCTTTCGAGCAAAGCCGGGTCGGGCACCAGGAAGCGGATATCGGTAAAGGGAATCTGTCCACGCGGCAACCCCAGCACCTTGCTCTCCAGATCATGCTGGACCAGATCGCGCCCGATCACCGTATCGCCAATGCGGATATGCAATTTGAGACTTCCTGCCAGACCGGTGAACAGCAGCGCGCGCGGCTGGGCCTTGTCGATGAAATGCTGGGTGCGCATGGCCGCCATGGCCTTGCCTACGCCCGTCTTGCTGACCAGGACAGGATGCCCGTCGATCACTCCGCTGTGTTCCTCGATGCCTTGCCAGGTCAAGGTTTCACGTTGTTCCATCACAGACAGGAATTCAGCAATTTCACTGTCCATGGCGCCCAAAATAACGATCAATTCAATTCTCCCGATTCTTCGTATTGTTCAGTGCCCGGTAAACCTGGCGGCCCGATTGCGGCCAGCATGGTACCGCCACTTCAGGAACCAGACACATGGAGAATGCGCCACAAGGCCTGGTAGTCCTCCGGTACTCAGCCCGCCGTATCCACGATTTCGAAACCGATGTTGATCTGCGCAGTGTGGCCGAGCATCGCGGTAGCCGAACTGTATTTCTCGGCAGACAGCTTGATCACGTTCTCCACCACATCCGGATCAAGATCACGGCCACGCACCACGTAGTGATAGTCAATGCGGGTGAATACTTTCGGTTCCGTCTCGGCGCGCTGGGCATCCAGTACCACCTCGACACCTTCAACCACATAATTATCCCGTTTCAGAAAAAGCACCACGTCATACGCAGTACAACCCCCGGCGCCCGCAAGGATCAACTCCATCGGTCTCGGAAACTGGTTGTACCCCCCCAGCGCGCCTGCACCACCTTCCATGGGCACCTCATGACCACTCCCGGTCGAAGCCACAAAGCGGGCCTCGCCGGCCCATCTGACCGTACATTCCATTCCGTTCTCCACAAAGTCCATCACACAACAAGCCAATGGCCGCATGAGCGGCCATTGGCTTGTTCATCACAACGAATCACGACCGGACGCAGCAGGTTCAGCGAAGCGCCCGGATCAACACTCAACGCCTCGAATTTGCCAGTTGATAGACCGTCCGCACCAGTCGATCCACTTCCTCGCAGGTATTGTAAAACGCCAGCGAGGGACGCACGGTGGCTTCCACACCAAAACGGCGCAGAATCGGTTGCGCACAATGGTGCCCGGTACGCACGGCGATGCCTTCACGGTTGAGTGCTTCACCGACTCACGAACCGTAAACTGCCGAAACAGCACTCGCGGGGGCATCCAGACTTTATACAAAATCTCTTCGCCATATATTTGTGCATATGATGTGCGATATCAGGCCACATAGAACCCATCGAACATTACTGGAGAGCGCTTTGAGAATCACCGCCTCACACATCATAAATTGGGTCGATAACCACTCAAAGGAAGCACAGGCAAACCTGCCGCGATGGATAAGGCGACTTTGCTTCGATCCGAACGCAACCCGCCAGCTGTCTTTCCCTTCTGGAGACTCAACCTTTATGCCTGGTTGGGATGGCGTCCTGTTCAGCGACCAAGGTAATGCATGGATTCCGAAAGGCGCATCCCGCTGGGAAATAGGATGCGATCAGACAGTCACTGCAAAAGCCAACAGAGAGTATCGAAAGCGCACGAAGAGTACATCGGATGAAGAGCGCCACTCCTGCACATTCGTGTTTGTTTCTCCCAGAAGATGGAAAGGAAAACGCAAGTGGATTGCCGCCCAAGAAGCGCGAAATGAATGGGCCGAGGTACGCGCCTACGATGCTGATGATCTAGAGCAATGGCTTGAGCAAACACCTGCGGTTGCTTTGCAATTTGGTGAAGAGCTAGGGTTGAGCGGGCCAGGCATTGAAAGCCTGTCACGCTATTGGCAGATATGGTCGCAGCAATGTGCTCCTGCCATTACTGCCGATGCGTTATTTGTTGACCGCATCAAAATACGGGATGAACTTTCCGCAAAATTATCAGAGGTTTCGCCTTCCTCTTCGTCACTGACGATTCGGGCAGAAAGTGTGGAAGAGGCCGTCGCCTTTTGCACTGCGACTGCCATACATCTCAGCAGTATTCAAGACGAAGCAGTCGTTGTGACGGACGAAACTGGTTGGCGTTACGTGGATGCAAATCCGCAACTCAGACTGGTCATTGCGGCAAACGCAGAAGTGGCGACTCGCCCCGTCTCTCGACCCAAGCTTCTTGTGGTCATCCCTCAGGCAACAGGTAACTGGACGGGTAAAACATATAGCGACGAGCTGACGCTGGAGAGACCCGGGATCTATGAGTACGAGAAGGCTTTGGTATCAATCGGCGTTGAAGAATCTGACGCCAGACGCCTGGCCTTGAATACGGGACGATCCTGGACTGTCTTTCGGCGGACCAATGCCATCAACCCGGCTATTCGTCACCCGGCATGGCTGGATACGCCTCAAGCGAACTGTCTGACCTTGCTGTGTTTGCTCGGAGCATGGAATTCACGCAAAGACGCTGACAAGGCAGTCGTGACGGATTTGGCAAACCGTTCATATGAAGACATTGAACAAGACCTGCACGCACTCGCAGCAATGGATGACGCCCCATTGTTGAAGATCGGGGACGTATGGAAAGCGAAATCACCTCTGGAATTATTGGGGCAAATCGGCAACCGCATCACAACCGGGCAACTGGATCGTTTTTTCTCAATAGCGAAAACGATTCTGGAGACCCCAGACCCACAGCTTGAGCTTCCAGATGAAGAACGCTGGAAGGCACAGGTCTACGGAAAAATTCACCTCCACTCAGGCTTATTGTTCGAGGCCATCTGCGATTCTCTAATCAAGTTGGCCGTTCGTGGCGTGGAACTCCCTGCCTTGCAAAACCTCCACATAGACGGCCGTGTAGATCGATTGATTCACGATCTTTTCGATACCGCAGATGAAATTCGCTGGTTGTCTTTGGCAAGCCATCTTCCTGCTTTGGCCGAAGCTGCGCCGGACGCATTTCTGAAGGCGATTGAAAAGAGTCTTCGCCAAGCCAACCCGCCTGTTCTTCACCTGATTTCCGAGACAGGCAGCACAACCGGATTTGGTGGCCGGTGTTGGCACGCAGGACTTCTTTGGGCTTTGGAAACGCTTGCTTGGGCGCCAAACCGTCTGACCCGCGTCGCCTTGATTCTGGCGCAACTCAGTCACGAACCTGTCAAAGGGAACTGGAGCAACACCCCAGCCTCCAGCCTTTTCGGCCTTTTTCGTTCGTGGCTGCCGCGTACAGCAGCAGGCCTACCGGCGCGAATCGCAACACTGGACAAATTGATTGCCCATTACCCTGATGTGGCATTTGATGTCCTCATCGCTCTCGGCTCAGGCGGACCGCAAATGGCAGGCCCTGCTGCACAACCGAAATGGCGCGAAGATGACGCGGGGGCAGGCCATGGCGTGACAGTTGCAGAGGTTCAGGCCATGCAGATCGCTGCGCGAGAAAGAATCATCCGACTGAGTCATCACAATGCTTCAAGAATTGCATCCTTGCTTGAACACAACGTACTGACGCACCAGGACGATATGCCAGAAGTTCTGTCTTTGATGGAACCATTCTCCACCAAGCAAGCGATTGATGAGGATCGTGACTTGCTGCGCAAAGCGCTCAGGAGAGTCATCCATTGGCGCCGCAACTATGACGATGCGCCGACAGAAGAGTTGGATCGATGGCTGAAACCAGTCGAAGAAATGTACGAACGACTCGCCCCGCATGATCTGATTGTTCGCCATCGCTGGCTATTCGGAAACCATTGGCCGGAACTGCCTTGCGATGACCGACTGAACGACTCGAACGCAAAAATAGAACTTGTCACGCGCGCCAGGATTGCCGCACTCAGTGAAATTTTTCGCGCTCAAGGCATGCCCGGAATCGAACACTTGATTGAAACAAGCACTGAACCAGGCTCTATTGGAAATCCATTAGTTCAGGCTGTGGGAAACACCTTTCCATGGTCGCAATGGATTGCAGATTTCGGTGGAGAGTTCCTGCCGATGGAAAAACATTCTTGGTGCATTTCCAGCCTATTAGGTTCGCCTGGCTTTGCAGATAACAAAGTGCTTTCATCCGTCATTGAGCTGGGCAAAACCAACAGCTGGTCTTCTGAAAAACTCGCACGCCTACTGGCTCTGGCTCCAATTCATACACAGACGTGGACACTAGCGCAGGAATGCGGCCCGGAAGTGGAAATGCATTACTGGCAACAGGTACGTCCAGGATACTGGCGTTACGACACAGAACTTGGCCATATTGTCGAAAGTCTGCTCCAAGCCAAGCGCCCGCGTACTGCACTGCATTGCTGCGAATTCGACCTCGATAAAATGTCATCGGGATTACTCATGGACGCGCTTCAACACTTATTGGCAGGTGAAGAGGCGGATGTAAACATGATCGATTCCTGGCATCTCGATAAGATGCTACAGCGCTTGGAAGCATCAAGCGAGATCGATAGAGCGACCTTGATTCAGCTTGAATTCAGTCTATTCCCTGCTCTGAGCTATGGCTATGAAGGCAGCGCCCGGGCGCTGTACGAAGGGGTCATGTCCGAACCAGAACTGTTCAAGGAACTCATCTGCTTGACGTTCAAACCTGATCATGGTGAACGCGAAGAGCTAACGGAAGCGACTCAAGCCAAAGCACATGTGGGATGGAAAATATTGCATGCCTGCAAACGACAACCCGGCACGCAGGACAACGGAAAAATAGATCCTGCTGAATTCGCTCGATTTATAGAATCCGCACGCAACCTATGCATGACTGTGGATCGAATTGGTTCATGCGACAGGGCCCTCGGCCAGATTTTCGCGCATGGCCCTGCGGACGAAGATGGGACTTGGCCATTCCTTCCTGCGCGAGAAATCCTTGACGGGTCTGACATGGACGAAATGCGTAGTGGATTTTACATTGGAACATGCAACAAGCGAGGGGTTACCTGCCGTTCACCTTGTGACGGCGGCGAGCTGGAACGCACACTCGCCACCTCCTACCGTGACCAAGCTGAACGAATGCAGAGTACTCACCCAAATGTGGCTGCGGTGCTGGAAAGTCTTGCTATCTGGTATGAACGTGACGGAGCACGAGAGGATGTAAATGCCAACCTTAGAAAGGAAGGTTTCTGAATCCTCTTAAATCTCATTCTCTTTGGTACAGGTTCATACAGGCAGGCCGGTTGCGTCGAAGAGACCTTCGAACAACACGGAGCTGAGGTAGCGTTCGCCCGAATCCGGCAGGATCACCACGATGGTCTTGCCGGCATTCTCGGGCCGCTGCCCCACCCGCACGGCGGCGGCCACGGCGGCACCACTGGAGATGCCGGAGATGATGCCTTCTTCGCGCGCCAAACGCCGGGCAAAAGCCAGGGCATCTTCGCTGCTGACCTGCTCGATGGCGTCGACCAGCGAGAGATCGAGCACTTGCGGCACGAACCCCGGGCCGATGCCCTGGATCTTGTGCGGTCCTGGCTTGACCGGCTCGCCATTGCGGGTCTGGGTCAGGATCGGGCTGGTCGTCGGTTCCACCGCGATGGAGGTGATGGCGCGGCCCTTGGTGTTCTTGATGAAGCGCGAGATACCGGTGATGGTGCCGCCCGTGCCCACGCCGGAGACCAGGATGTCGATTGCACCATCCGTGTCTTCCCAGATTTCCGGGCCGGTGGTCGCTTCATGAATCGCCGGATTGGCCGGATTCTTGAACTGCTGCAGCAGCACGTACTTGGGATCCGAAGCTGCGATTTCCTCGGCCTTGGCCACCGCTCCGGCCATGCCCTTGGCGCCTTCGGTCAGCACCAGCTTGGCCCCATAGGCCAGCAACAATTTGCGCCGTTCGACATTCATGGTTTCGGGCATCGTCAGGGTCAGCGGAATGCCACGCGCAGCAGCCACAAACGCCAGGGCGATCCCGGTGTTGCCACTGGTGGGTTCCACCAGCTCCTTGCCCGGTCCGAGCAGGCCACGCTTTTCTGCGTCCCAGATCAGCGCCGCACCGATACGGCACTTGACCGAATAGGCCGGATTGCGCCCTTCAATCTTGGCCAGGATCGTTGCGCCCGCTCCGTCCGCGATGCGGTTGAGCTTGATCAATGGTGTATGACCGATGGATTGCGAGTTGTCTGCAAATATCTTTGACATGCTTTACCTCCGACTGCTGATTGAAAATTTTTCAGAATCCGCTCTTCGTGCGAAATCCAGCATCAGTCCTGGATCCAGGGCAGCCCCCAATGCCGCCAGCCGTTGTGCTCACCACGCTGCTGGCGCTCATTCAGATCACCTTCAAAACCTTCGAGAACGTTGAAGACATTCTGGAAACCGGCTTTCGTCGCGGCTTCGGCAGCGAGCGCCGAGCGCTTGCCGCTACGGCACAACAGCAGGATCAGTTTGTCCTTGCCGGTCTTGGCCTCCAGCTCGCGGACAAAACGCGGGTTGCGCGTCAGCGCCGTGCCGGTTGCCCAGGCCACATGCAGGGCTTCCGGCACCTGCCCGACGAATTTGCGCTCTTCTGCACTGCGGATATCCACCAGCAGGGCCGTGCCTTGATTGAACAGTTCCCAAGCTTCAAGCGGCGTCACCCCGCCAGCGAAAGGCAATTTCTGCTCGGCGGCACGCTCACGGGCCCGCACCAGGATTTCAGCCGGATCCGCAGCGCCACCGCGGCGGTTGATCGACAATACGTTTGAATATTCCGGCCCGACAGAAGATGCCTGGATTGTTGCTGCACTCATTGCGTTCTCCTTTCATGTTCCCCTCGGGCTCCACTCGGGTCAGCACACAGGGGGATCGAATAGGTGTCAGCATATGAGGGTGAAATCCCGGACAAAACGAATAAAAAATTGTTCGCTTATCCGGATTACTGATAAGCAAGCGGCCACGTCAGTCCCTCCATCGAATTCAGGCGAACAGGCCCCGACCAGCCCCCAAAGCCCGGGTCGTGCGGCGCGAGACGGTACAATGGGTCATGACATCCACCCCAGACACTGCGGCTTTCGAGCCCGAGCAAAGCACCCCCATCAATGAACCCCGCCTGTGGGCCGACAAGGGCTGGACGGCCCGGGTCATCAAGAATCAGGACGACGACGGCTGGGCCGTGGAGATGATCCTGGATGGCGAGCCCGAGCCAGCCCTGGTCGGGCCGTGGACCATGGGCCGCGACAAGAAGAATCCCAAACCACTGGATGCGTTTGCGTTCAGCACCCTGGTCAAGACGGCCTCGGAAGTACGCCGCCGTCATGAGCAGCATCAGCACGCCATGCTGCACAAGAAACTGGTAGTGGATACCGCGTCCGGGCGGATCACGGTGAGCTTCGATATCGTGCCCGACGAAGATGATCCTTATGCACTGCTCGGCGCCGAGGATGAGGCCGGCGAACAGCTCGCCCAGGTACGGGTCGGGCCGGAATTCCGCTTCAACCTGGCCAATGCCAGTGCCTGGATCGAGGACGAATTCCGCCGTCCTGGCGACTGAGCCTGACTCAGGCCTTGCGCCGCCAATCGGCCGGGCTGGGCTTTTTGTCCACCGGAATCAGCTGCACCTGGCCGTGGCGCACGCCGGTTTCGGCGATGACGGCATGGGCGAACTCGGTCACTTTCTGCGTGGCACCGCGCAGGATCACGGTTTCGATGCAATCGGCATGGCTGATATGGGCATGCAGGGTAGCGATTGCCAGATCGTGGTGGTCGTGCTGCATGGTGGTCAGGCGTGAAGAGAGCTGCCGCTCGTGGTGGTCGAACACGTAACTCAGCACCGCCACGCATTGCCGTGAGGCGCCACTGCTCAGATCACTCTCGCCCAGCTCCCGGCGCAGCAGGTCGCGCACGGCCTCGGAGCGGTTGGCGTAGCCGCGCCGACGCATCAATTCCTCGAAGGCTTCGGCCAGATCATCGTCCAGCGAAATGGTCAGTCTTTGCATGATGGGCTCCCGAAAGGCAGATCCGGAGCATACCCGAGCCAGGGGACTGGCGTGTCTGCCGCGCAACTACGTCAGATTGCGGATTGACTCGGCCACCAGATTCATACAAAGTTCAAATTATTCATACAACCAATCCGTACCGGCAGATGTCGGCACTACGTGGAAGCACATTGAATCATGCACATCCCTGATGGTTATCTGAGTCCGGCCACGTGCGCCGTCACCTATGCTCTGGCCCTGCCATGCTGGTACCTGGCCTTCGCGCGGGTCAAACGCTTGCTGCACACGCGCACGGTGCCTTTGCTGGCGGTGTTCTCGGCCTTCAGCTTCGTGATCATGATGTTCAACCTACCTTTGCCGGGCGGCACCACCGGTCATGCCGTTGGGGTAACGATTGCGGCAATCGTGCTCGGCCCCTGGGCTGCGATGGTGGCCGTATCGATTGCACTGCTGATCCAGGCGGTGTTTTTTGGCGATGGCGGCATCACCACTTTCGGCGCCAACTGTCTGAACATGGCTGTCGTCGGTTCACTGGTCGGATACTGGACCTACACACTGATCGCCGGCAAATCGAGCGTCAGCGCAGCGCGGCGGGTGTTCGCCGCGGCACTGGCCGGCTATCTCGCGATCAATCTCGCCGCCTTGCTGACGGCCTTTGAATTCGGCATCCAGCCCATGCTGTTCAGCGATGCCAACGGCAGCCCCCTGTATGCGCCTTATCCCTTGTCCGTCGCCGTGCCGGCGATGATGCTCGGCCACATCACCTTTGCCGGATTAGCCGAACTGGTGATCTCTGGTGGACTGGTCGCCTACCTGCAGCGCAGCCATCCGGAATTGCTTGGCCGCACGCTTCCCGAAGCGCTGGCCGAACAGGCTCCACGCTCGGCCCGCTCCCTGTGGTTGGGGCTGGCCGGTTTGATGATCCTCTCGCCATTGGGCTTGCTAGCTGCCGGCACAGCCTGGGGAGAATGGGGCGCGGAAGACTTTGCCAATCCCGCAGCGCGTCAGGAGATCCTGCAAGCCTCGGCCAATGTGGCGCCGCCCAGCGCTGCACCGCAAGGACTGGAGCGCCTGTCCAGCGTGTGGCAAGCCCCGATTCCGGATTACGCGCCCAGCTTCATGCACAGCGCCAGCTTTGGTTACATCCTGTCGGCCGTGTTCGGCTGCGGGTTGATCCTGCTGGCCTTCCTGCTGATTTCGAAACTCCAGCGAGCGAAAACCTCGGCCGACCGGCACGAGCGCTGATGTCACAGCACTTCGCAGAAAAACTTTCGCGTGGCCTGCTGCAAGCCATGTCACGCGCCTTCGCGGCAGAAGCCCTGAGCGAACGTCCGGGCTTCTTGCAGGGGCTGGACCCGCGCATCAAACTCATCGCCTGCCTGGCACTGATCGTCAGCTGCGTGCTGACGCATTCCCTGCTCATGCTGAGCGGATTGTTCGTTCTGGCACTGCTTCTCGCACTGGCCTCCCAGATCCCGATGGCTCGCCTGTGCACACAGGTCTGGCTCGGCGTACTGCTGTTTACCGGCGCCATCGCCCTGCCCGCCCTTGTCCTCGTTCCCGGAGAAGCCCTCTGGCAACTTCCGCTGCTGCATGGGCAGATCACCCGGCAAGGGCTGCGCAGCGCTGCATTTCTGCTCGGGCGTGCCGAAACCTCGGCGACTTTCGCCGTACTGCTGATCCTGAGCACGCCTTGGCCGCATGTGCTCAAAGCCATGCGCAGCCTGGGCGTACCGGTGGTACTGGTAGCCATCCTGGGGATGACGCATCGCTATCTCTTCGTGCTCCTGCATGCGACGACACAGCTTTTCGAAGCCCGCCGCAGCCGCCTCGTGGCCGCCATGAAGGGAGCCCAGCAACGACGCCTGGCTGCCGCTGCCGCCGGGGTGCTGCTGAGCAAGTCGCTACAACTGAGCACGGACGTACATCTGGCAATGATCTCGCGCGGCTATCGCGGCGAAATCCATCTGCTCGATGAATTCCACACCCGGCCGCGCGACTGGGGCATATTGCTGTGCGCCCTGGCCGTTCCGGCCCTGATTCTCTGGTATCAACGATGAGCGATTGCGTGTTTGAACTGAACGAGGTTTCCTACGCGTACCAGAACCAGCTGGCGCTCGATGGCATTTCCATGCAGATCCGGGCGGGCAGCCGCGTCGCCCTGCTCGGCGCGAATGGCTCGGGCAAATCGACACTCTTGCGGCTGCTCGATGCTCTGTACTTTCCTGGCAAAGGCGAGCTCAAGGCCTTTGGCAAGGAACTGAGCGAGGCCGCTTTCGCGGATGACGAAGTCAATTTTGCGTTCCGGCGCCAGGTCGGCTTCGTGTTCCAGAATCCGGATGTGCAACTCTTCAACCCGACCGTGTTCGACGAGATCGCCTTCGGCCCGCTCCAGCTTGGCTGGCCGAAGGAAAAAATCCTGCCGGCCGTGGCTGACATGCTGGCCCGCTTTGCAATCAGCCATCTGAAAGACCGCGCACCGCACCGCCTCTCCGGAGGCGAGAAAAAACGCGTGGCACTCGCCTCCATCCTGATCCTGGCACCGCAAGTCCTCTTGCTTGACGAACCCACGGCAGCGCTGGATCCGGAAAGCCAGAGCGAAGTCATCCGCTTCCTGATCGAGTGTCGCAACACCGGCCAGACCATCGTGACCGCTACCCACGATCTGGATATCGTCGAGGAGATTGCCGATCTTGTGTTCGTACTGGATCAGGGCCGCATCGCTGCCTGTGGCACCCCGGCCGAGATCCTCGGCAACGAAGCCTTGCTGCGCCAGACCCACCTGGCCCACGCCCACTGGCATCTGCATGCCGATGGCAAAGCACACATGCATCTGCATGCGCATCGCCACGATCACCCCCATGACGCCGCCACCGACACGCCTTATCGTCGATTGACGCGCCAGCCGGTTCGCCGCGGGTAAAAGCGAGAATTTCGACGGACCGCTTCATCGGAATCCGTCTGCCAGGCCTGTGGATGCCTCATAATTGCGCCATGTTCGCTGGCAACCCCCTCTTTCAAAAACGCAGCTTCCTGGCTTTCTGGACGGCGCGGATATTCACCACGATGGCCAATCAGATGATGATGGTCGCCGTTGGTTGGCAAATGTATGACCTGACACACAGCGCCTGGGATCTGGGCCTGGTCGGTCTCTTCCAGTTCCTGCCGGCACTGGCACTGACACTGGTGGTCGGTCATGTGGCGGATCGCTATGACCGGCGTCGGGTTCTGAGTCTGTGTTTGTTCGGTCAGTTCATCGTGGTGGCCAGTCTGGTGTGGGGAACACTCAGCGGCGCGATCAGCCGTGAGCACATTCTTCTCGCCTCTCTCGCGCTGGGTGCCACCAAAGCCTTCCAGATGCCGGCCCAGCAAGCCCTGGCGCCCCTGCTGGTTCCGATGGATCTGCTGCCACGCGCGCTGGCCTTCAACTCCGCAGGCGCACAATTCGCCATCATCGCCGGGCCGGCCGCTGGCGGCTTCGTGTATGTAGCCGGGGCACACGCCGTGTATGGACTGTGCGGCCTGCTCTTCCTGGCGGCCTTGTTCTTTCTGGCCCGGATACGCTGCGACCATGCTCCAACCATTGCGCGCCAACCGGTGAGCTGGGAAAGCCTGTTTGCGGGCGTCCGTTTCATCTGGCAACGCAAACCGGTGCTGGGCGCGATCTCGCTGGATCTGTTCGCGGTGCTGCTGGGAGGCGCTACCGCGCTCCTCCCGATCTATGCCCGCGACATTCTGCATACCGGTCCCTGGGGCCTGGGCTTTCTCCGTGCGGCACCGGCAGTCGGCGCTTTCTGCATGTCGATCATGCTGACCCAGCGCCCCATCGAGCACCATGCCGGCAAGATGATGTTCGCAGCGGTCGCCCTCTACGGCGTGACGACACTGATCTTCGGGCTTTCCACCAATTTTCTGCTGTCACTGGCGATGCTGACGCTCTCCGGCGCGGGTGACATGGTCAGCGTGGTGGTGCGCCAGTCATTGGTCCAGCTGGAGACGCCTGATGAAATGCGTGGCCGGGTCAGCGCGGTCAGCTCGATCTTCATCGGCGCCTCCAATCAGCTGGGTGAATTCGAATCCGGCGCCACTGCGGCCGCCTTTGGTGCGGTCGCCTCCGTCGTCATCGGTGGGCTGGGCACGCTGGCTGTTGTCGGACTATGGATGAAACTTTTCCCGCAACTGGCCAAGCGGGATCGCCTGCAGCCTTGAACCCAACCGGATCTTCACGCCATGCGCCACATCGAACGCCACAGGAATGACCGGATCGGCTGGCTGCGCGCCTCCGTCCTCGGAGCCAATGACGGCATCGTGTCAACGGCCAGCCTTGTTCTCGGCGTCACCGCGTCTGGCGCAAGCACCCGGAGCATCCTGATCGCCGGCGTTGCCGGACTGGTCGCCGGGGCGATGTCGATGGCCGCAGGCGAATATGTGTCGGTCAGCTCGCAGGCGGATACCGAACATGCCGACCTGGAGCGTGAACGCCAGGAGCTGGCAGATGATCCGCATCATGAACACGCGGAGATGACGGCCATCTACATGTCGCGCGGACTGGACCGGGCACTGGCCGCCCAGGTGGCCACTCAGCTGATGGCCCATGACGCCCTCGGCGCCCATGCCCGCGACGAACTGGGCATCATCGAAACCATGCGCGCCAACCCGCTGCAAGCCGCTCTGGCCTCGGCGGTCTCGTTTTCCGTCGGTGCGATCCTGCCCTTGCTGGCAACACTGCTGCTCCCGGCCACCGGCCGGATGTGGGGCGTGGCCAGCAGCGCTCTGGTGTTCCTCGCCGGGCTGGGGGCTCTTGCTGCACGCACGGGAGGAGCACCGGCCGGCAAGGCTGCCGCACGGATCACGCTGTGGAGTGCACTGGCCATGGCCATCACCGCGGGGATCGGGACCCTGTTCGGCGTCACGACCTGAAAAAGCACATCCATCAAAAACCCAAAAAGCATAATCTACCCGCTGATCACGTCAGCAGGCCTTGCTTTTCCAACGCCCCAAAATGGTTTACCCGGCACATCCGGCAGGCATGGTGCAACATCGCCAGGGCGAGCCGACTCGCCAGCCATACCTACCCGAATGGGTAGGCTGCAATTTTGGAATCAAGTCGCGTCTCAAGCCTGCCGTTAAGCCTGACACTCACCCGACGAAGTGAGCACTCCCGCTTGCGCAAGCGGGCGTAAACCACCTACAGGCAGGCGCGCAGAGTCATCGCGCCTTTGGAGCATCAAATGGCGATGCATGACATTCCCGGCACAACCGGGCGCAACATCGGACTGGCACTGCTCAACTTGCTGCTGACGATCGGACTGGCACGGATCTGGTGGCAAGGCCTGATTGCGGGACTGGTGATCGGCGCCCTGCTGTTCTGGCGTCAATCCTCATCCCGCGCACAGCCGCCTGCAACACTTGTGCAGGTAGAGCCCGACATGTCGCATCTTGATGCCGCGCATCGCTATTTTTCCATCGTGCACAGCGTGGTGCCCCTGTGGCGGCGCCACATCGTATCGGTACAGGAGCAGACCCGCAGCGCGCTTGAAGAACTGACCAGCCGCTTCGCTGATCTTTCGGTACAACTCGGCAATGTTGCAAACGACAGCGGTGGCGCCAACGCGGCCCTGGCCGCCGTGACCCGCGCGGAACAAGGCGTTCAGCAGATTTCGGCCACTCTGGGCAAAACCCGTGAAGTCACCGAAACCCTGGTGCGCGAGATCAGCCTGGTGGCCAGCCACATGGGTAGCCTGCGCCAGATGGCGGATCAGGTCGGCGCCATTGCCAAGCAGACCAACCTGCTCGCCCTGAATGCAGCCATCGAAGCTGCGCGGGCAGGCGAAGCCGGGCGCGGTTTTGCCGTGGTGGCTGACGAGGTACGCAAGCTCTCGTCGCAATCTGCTGATACCGGCCACAGCATCAGCCAGACCGTCAAAACGATAGAAAGCTCGATGGAACAGGCACTGGAGCAATCCCGTATCGCAGCGGAAGAACAGCAGGAAATGGTGCGCGAGTCAGAAACCACCGCGCAACAGATCGTCGGCGAATTCCAGGCCGTCACGAGCACCATGCAACAGGAGATGACGACCCTGCAGCAGGAGCGGCAATCCGTCCAGAGCAATGTCGAACAGGTTCTCGTCAGCCTGCAGTTCCAGGACCGCGTCCACCAGGTTATCGAGCACGTCAGCGCCGACATGTCGCGCTTCGACGAGTTGTCGCAAAGCGTGGCAGATCGGGGCTTCACCGAAGTCGAGATGACAACCGCCGAAGACTGGCAGGCCCAGCTCTCTGCCACCTACACCATGCTCGACCAACACCAAGTACATCGCGGCGCGACGCCTGCCAAGGCTGCCAGCGCCGCCCCGACCATCACCTTTTTTTAATCTTTCGGAGAATGATCTGTCATGGCAAAGACTATCCTGATTGTTGATGATTCAATGAGCCTGCGTACAACCTTGGGAATTGCCCTCAAGAGTGCCGGCTATGACGTCGTGGAGGCCGTGGATGGCCGGGACGGCGTAAGCAAACTCGATGGCCGCAAATACAACCTGATCATTTCCGACGTGAACATGCCGAACATGGACGGGATCAGTTTCGTGAAAGCAGCCAAGGCCATGTCCGGCTACCGCTTCACGCCAGTCCTGATGCTGACCACCGAAGGTGATGCAACCAAGATGGCCGAAGGCAAGGCGGCGGGAGTACGGGCCTGGGTCATCAAACCCTTCCAACCGCCCGCCTTGCTGGATGCCGTATCCAAGCTGGTGACGGCCTAGAACGTCTGCATATGACCATCACCACCTTGACCAACGGCCCCCGGATGCGGCTTGAAGTAAGCGGCGACCTGACCATTGCGGAAGCCGCTGAAGCACGCAATGCCCTGGCGCTGGCGCTGACCACGTCCGAGACGCTCGAACTGGATCTGGGCGCACTGGAGAACATCGATATTGCGGGTGTGCAGATCCTGCTCGCGCTGCTTCTCGAGAACCATCCGGTAAGCCTGAAGAACCCCTCCACCGCACTGCAGAGAGTGGTCAGCTTGTTGCGGCTTGATGCTTTGCAAAGCCGTTTTGTGCAGTGATGCTTTTTGGCCGGACGACAATTCATGATTGACTTGAAAACGGCACGCGTAGCGCTGATCGAGGAATCCCGCGAATTGCTGGATGCCATGGATGCGGCCCTGCTGGAACTGGAGCAGGAGGGGCGCAACACGGAGCACATCAATGCGGTGTTCCGGGCTGCCCACACCATCAAGGGCTCTGCAGGATTGTTCGGACTGGATCTGATCGTCGGCTTCACCCACGTGATGGAAAGTCTGCTGGTTCGCGTGCGCAACGGTGAAGTCCCGCTGGATCCGGATCTGCTGTCCTTGTTGTTCGACTGCGGCACCTACATCCGTAGCCTGATCGATGCCCTGGCCGACAGCGACGAACTGGTCGACCCCGACCCGGTGCAGCGCACCGCCCTCCTCGCCGGTCTGCATGCCTATCTGGGCGAAGCACCCGTGGCAACGACCATCAAGACAGAAGACACCCCGGCGGCTGATGGCATGAACCGCTGGCTGTTGACGCTGACGTTCTATGCCAATGCCTTGCGCGATGGCATGGATCCGCTGTCATTCATCCAGTATCTGGGCCGCCTGGGCAAGTTCCTTGCTATGCGGACAGACAGCAGCCAATTGCCGACGCTGGCCGATATCGACCCGGAAAGTTGTTACCTGCGGTTCGAGATCGAACTGGAATCCGCCGCTTGCCGCGACGAAATAGCGGCTACCTTTGAATTCGTGATGGAGGGCAGCGACATCCGTATCGAGCCCCTGCCTTCCCTGCCGCCCAGCGTGGAAGTGGCCATTCCCGCTGCGGGAGAGGTGCATCTGGCAGACATCGATCGCGCACCTGTGGCAGAGCGTCGCCTCGGCGCCCGCCAGACGCTGGTAAAGGTCGAGGCCCGCAAGCTTGATGAACTGATCGATACCGTTGGCGAGCTGGTCATTGCCGCAGCCAGCGGGCGCATGTTCGTGAGCAAGAAGCAGTTCGACTCCGTACATGACGTGATGAGCGAGATCGAAAAGCTGGTCGAACAGATCCGCAACAAATCACTGAATCTGCGCATGACCCCGATTGGCGACATCTTCCAGCGTTTCCCACGCATCGTGCGCGATGTGGCCAAGGATCTGGGCAAGAAGATCGATTTGCAGATCAGCGGTGCCGATGCCGAACTCGACAAATCCATGATCGAGAAACTGGCCGACCCCTTGCTGCACATTGTGCGCAATGCCATCGACCACGGCATCGAACCCATCGAACAACGCCTGGCAGCAGGCAAACCGGCCGAGGGCAAAGTACGCCTGCATGCGCTGCAGGATTCCGGCAACATCGTGATCGAAGTCAGCGATGACGGACGCGGGCTGAACCAGGAGCGGATCCGCGCTAAGGCCGTGGAGCAAGGGCTCATTGCCGCGGATGCAACACTCGATGAGCAAGCGGTCTTCGCCCTGATCTTTCACCCCGGTTTCTCGACAGCGGAAAAAGTCAGCGATCTGTCCGGACGTGGCGTCGGCATGGATGTCGTGCGTCGCAATATCGAGCAGCTCCGCGGCGAGATCGAAATCGAATCCACCCTGGGTCAGGGCAGCATCTTTCGCATTCGCCTGCCGTTGACCCTGGCAATCATCGATTGCTTCCAGGTCACCGTCGGAAGCTCCAATTTTGCCATTCCGCTGGAGCTGGTCGTCGAATGCATCGATCTGGAAGACGAGCTGGATGACTACAGCATCGTCAACCTGCGTGGCGAACCGTTGCCCTACATCACCCTGTCCGAAATCTTCAGCATCCCGCCACTGCCTTCCACGATCCGCTGCATGGTTGTCGTGCAGAGCGGACGACGCCGTGCCGGCATTCTTGTCGACCGTCTGGTGGGGGAACTGCAAGCCGTAATCAAACCGCTGGGCTATCTGCTGCAAGGGGTACGAGGCCTGGGCGGCGCCACCATTCTCGGGGATGGAAAGGTGGCCCTGATCCTGGATGTGCCTGCCCTGCTGGACCTGACTTCACAGCAGGAGGCCGACAAGGTACGTCAGGCCGAACGCAACGGTGAAAACGCTTCTGCCTCAATTCAGTAGTTGGAGAAAACCATGAAATTGCTACACAAGATGTTGCTCCTGATCCTTTCAGCCGTTGCAGGGATCGCCTTCCTGACCTGGTTTGCCTCCAATGAGATGGCCAAAATCTACGATTCGGCCAACTATGCCAACGCATATTCTGTCCCCGCACTACAGGCCATCAATGACGCCGTCGATCCGTATGCCAAAAACCGCGTCCTGTTGTGGCGCCTCGCCATTTCCACCGATCCCAAGGATCGTGAAACACTAGGGAAAGACATTCTCGCCAACGAGAAGAAGGTCAACACCGCGCTGGCCGCCTATGAAAAGCAGATCACCGACAAGAAGGATGCAGAGAACTACAACGCGCTCAAGCTGGCATTCACCGATTACTTTGCCTTCAGGAACAAAGTTACCGAACAGGTGAACCAGACCAAGGCTGACCGTCTCGACAAGACCGAAAAACTGGTCGTAATGATGAGGGAGCATTCGGTCTATACCGCCAAGCTTTCCAAGGCCTTTGATGACTTGCAGAACTACAACGCCGAACTGGGCACCAACATGGCCACCGAAGCACAAGCCACACGGGCCCGCGCAGGCAGCGTTTCCCTGCTCGTAGCCGGGATCTGCCTGTTGGCGGTATTGGGCGTCGGCACCTACGTGATCGTCAGCGTCTTGCGCCAGCTCGGCGGCGAACCCGGTTATGTCGCCGAGATCGCGCGTCAGGTGGCGCAGGGCAATCTGGCTCTGGATGTTCAGGCCAAGCACAAGGGCAGCGCCCTGGCGGCCATGAAAGCCATGGTTGAACGCCTGTCCGCCGTGATGATGCAGGTGCGCTCTTCGGCCGATGCGCTGGCCTCTGCCTCCGAGCAACTGGCCTCCTCATCGACCTCGCTCGCACAGAACTCCGGCCATCAGGCGGCCAGCGTGGAAGAGACCAGTGCCTCGATGGAGGAAATCTCGGCCACCGTGATGCAGAACGCAGAAAACGCCAAGGTCACCGATGGCATCGCCACCAAGTCCGCCGAAGAAGCCCGCCAGGGTGGCTCTGCCGTGGCCGACACGGTCGTCGCCATGCGCCAGATCGCCGAGAAGATCGGGGTCGTCAACAGCATCGCCTACAAGACCAATCTGCTGGCGTTGAACGCAGCCATCGAAGCCGGCCGTGCCGGAGAGCATGGCAAGGGCTTTGCTGTGGTGGCTTCGGAAGTCGGCAAGCTGGCCGACCGCAGCCAGGCTGCTGCAGAAGAGATCAGCGCCCTGGCCGGCAAGAGCGTGAATCTGGCCGAACGGGCCGGGAACTTGCTCGATCAGATGGTGCCTTCAATCAGCCGCACCTCGGATCTGGTCCGCGAAATCTCTGCCGCATCGGGCGAACAGCAGAACGGTGTCACGCAGGTCAATCAGGCCATGAGCCAGCTGGCACAAACCACCCAGTCGAATGCTGCCGCCTCGGAAGAACTGAGTGCCACCGCAGAGGAAATGAGCACCCAGGCGCTGCAACTGCAGCAAGCAGTGAAATTCTTCCGTCTGCGCAATGTGGCCGATACCGGCATGCCCGTCTTCGAAACCGGCAAATCCGCGCCCAGCCACGCCGCTGAAACAAGTGTCGCACCCAAGAGTGTTTCGTCCAGTGGTATCGACGAATCCTCCTTTACCAACTTCTGAGGTGTGCCATGGCAGCAGACGAACTTGCTTCGCGCCGCTATCTCACCTTCAGCCTGCACAAGGAGGTGTTTGCGGTACCGGTGACCCCGATACGCGAAATCATCGAGTATCCGGGCGTGACGGAAATTCCCCTGGCGCCGGACTTCCTGCGCGGGGTGATCAACCTGCGCGGATCGGTTGTTCCCCTGATCGACATCGCCGCCCGCTTCGGGCGTGGCGCGTCGGAGATCACCTGGCGGACCTGCGTGATCATCTTCGAGACCTCGCAGGAAGATGCCCTGCACCAGATGCTGGGCATCTTGGTCGACACCGTGCACGAAGTCATGGACGTACCGGCCTCACAGGTTGAACCACGTCCCGAGTTCGGCACCGTCATGCGCACCGAATTTGTCGATGGCATGATCAACCGGAATGGAAAATTCATCATCGTGCTGGATATCGACAAGGTCCTGGACGCACAGGAACTCAAACGCCTGATCGAAGCCCGCGAAGCACTGGCCGGGCAGGATCTGCTGGCGATGACGGAAGCCTGACGGAGCCGCACGTGAACATGTCTCTCGAGATCGCCGCGCAAGATTTAAGCGAGCAGTGCTTTCAGGTCCTGCGGGATCTCTTCGAGCATGAGAGCGGCATCCGTCTGCCTTCGGACAAGAAGCCCCTGGTCGTCAGCCGCCTGCAACATCGACTGATCCAGCGCAGAGCGAAGTCCTTCGAGGATTACTGCGCGCTGCTGAAATCACCGGCAGAAGCCGCAGAGCGGCAGTGCTTCGTCGATGCCCTGACCACTCACGAAACCTTCTTCTTCCGCGATCCGCGCCAGTTCCAGCATCTGGCTTCGCAAGCCCTGCCAACGCTGCCACAGCGCCCGGTACGGATCTGGAGTGCGGCCGCATCGACCGGAGAAGAAGCCTACAGCCTGGCCATGACCCTGGCAGAGACCTTCGGTCTTGCCGGTTGGGAACTGCTCGGTTCGGACATTTCGGAACGCGTCATCGAGCATGCCGCCCGCGGACTGTATCCGCAGTACCGGCTCGACAACATGCCTTCAGAATACATGAAGAAGTATTGCCGGCGCGGTCTGGGCGAGTATGCCGGGCACCTTCTCGTGAATGCCGATCTGCGCAACCGCACCCGCTTCTTCCGGCACAACCTGCTCGATGCCACGGCCAATCTTGGCACTTTCGACGTCATCTTCCTGCGCAATGTCCTGATCTATTTCGATCCGCCACGACGACTTCAGATCCTGCGCAACGTGACCGCCAGGCTCAGGCCCGGAGGCTATCTTTACATCGGCAATACAGAGTCTCTGAGCGAATCGCTTGCTGACATGGAACTCATCGGCAATTCAGCCTACCTGCGCAAACAGGCAGGCGCATGACAAGGATTCAACAATGATCAGGGTAATGGTGATTGATGATTCGGCAGTCGTTCGTTCGGTCTTGCAGGAAATCCTGCAGAAACACCATGGCATTGAAGTCATGGGCACAGCGCCCGACCCCATCTTTGCCTTGCAGAAAATGGAACGATCCTGGCCTGACGTGATCGTGCTGGACGTCGAAATGCCCCGCATGGATGGCATTACCTTCCTGCGCAAGATCATGGCCGAACATCCGACGCCCACCGTCATCTGCTCTTCGCTGACCGAGGCCGGGGCGGAGACCACGCTGCAGGCGCTCGAAGCCGGCGCGGTCAGCATCATCACCAAACCCAGCACGGGTCTGACCGAATTCCTGCGCGATTACGAGGATGAATTCATCAGTGCAGTGCGTGAAGCCTCGCTTGCAAAGCTGGGCAACATCCGCCCCGCCGCACGCAAAGCCCCCCTCCCTGCCAGCCCCAAGGTTGCCGAGAAACTCAGCGCCGACGCCATCCTGCCTCCCGCCACGGGGCGGACCGCCATGGTGCGGACGACCGATCAGTTCGTCGCCATCGGCACCTCCACCGGCGGCACCCAGGCGCTCGAATACCTGTTTACCAACCTGCCGGCCACGGCCCCCGGCATTGTCGTCGTCCAGCATATGCCGCCGATGTACACCAAAAGCTTTGCCAACCGCCTCAACCAGCTCTCCAAGCTCAGCATCAAGGAAGCCGAAACGGGAGACCGCATCCTGCCCGGACATGCCCTGATCGCGCCAGGTGGCAAGCACATGCTGGTTCGGCGCAATGGCGCGCAGTACGATGTTGAAATCGTAGACGGCCCGCTGGTATCCCGTCACCGGCCCTCAGTCGACGTCCTGTTCCGTTCGGTTGCAAAGTCTGCCGGGGCCAATGCCCTGGGCATCATCCTGACCGGCATGGGCGATGACGGAGCGCGTGGCATGAAGGAAATGTTTGATGCGGGCGCCCGCACCGTGGCACAGGATGAAGCCAGCTGCGTGGTCTTTGGCATGCCCAAGGAAGCCATCAAGCACGGAGGAGTACACGAAATCATGGGGCTGGATGAAATCCCGGCACGTTTGTTGGGACGCAACGGATCAAGACAATGAACATGCCTGGCATCAAACTGCACCCCCTTCTCCTGTTGCATGGCGCATTGGTCATTGACGACAGCCCGGTACAACGCCTGAATGCGGTCGAGATATTGCGACAGGCAGGCATCCAGCGGGTCTACGAAGCAGGAGATGGTCTGGCGGGGCTGGAAGCCATCCGCAACCTGTTTCCGCCCCCTGCATTGCTGGTCGTGGATCTTGAAATGCCGAAAATGGACGGCATCGAGATGCTCCAGGCCCTGGCCAATGAAAACTACCGCCCTCCCGTTCTGATCGCCAGCGCCACGCATGCATCCCTGGTCAGCTCGGTCGAAACCATGTGCCGTGAGTTGGGCCTGCCCATCCTGGGCGCTTTCGAAAAGCCTTTCACAGCCGAGATCCTGAAAACAGCACTCAGATACTTCGACCACATCCTGGAAGTTCGCCAATCCCATCGGCGCGCCGAAACCGAAGTCAGTCCTGAAGAGGTCAGCGAAGCGCTGATCAAGGGCCAGATCCAGCCCCACTATCAACCCAAGTTCTGCCTCAAGAGTGGACAGATCCTCGGGCTCGAAGCCCTGGCGCGCTGGTCCAGCCCCACTCGTGGCATGGTCTCTCCTGCAGCCTTCATTCCCGTCGCTGAAGACAATGGCATGATCACCCAGCTCACCATGGTGATGCTGGATGCTGTCTTGCTGCAGAGTCAGGTTTGGCAGCGCGAGGGCTTCACGCCGAGCATTGCCGTGAACCTCTCGGCCCTTTCGCTGACTGAAAACAACTTTGTGAACGAAGTCATCAAACGCACCCTCAATGCAGGGGTTGCTCCATCACAAATCATCATCGAGATCACCGAGTCGGCACTCATTTCCGACATGGGGGCCGGCCTTGGAGCACTTGGCCGCCTGCGTTTGAAGGGCTTCGGCTTGTCGATGGACGACTACGGCACCGGCTTCTCCACAACCCAACAGCTCGCCCGGCTGCCGCTGACCGAACTCAAGATCGACCGTTCCTTCGTCAGCGGCGCACCGGACAGGAACAGCCTGCGCACCATCCTCGGTTCAGTCATCCGCATGGGATGCGATCTGGGTCTGAACACGCTGGCCGAAGGGGTGGAAACTGAACTTGAATTGCGCTTGCTGCAAAGTCTGGGATGCCAGCAAGTCCAGGGTTTTCTGCTGGCAAAACCGATGCCTGGCGACATCGTGCTGCCCTGGCGACAGGAAAACGGTGCCCGCATCCAGGCGCTGATCATGGCCGATTCTTCAGACTAAACCAGCACAAGCGGCAAGCCCTTCAGGCGCCCCGGCGCAGCAGCGCTTCGATCCCTGCCGGAAGATTGGCGTAGGGTTTGATCGGCGGCGCAGCAAAGCTGCCCTGGCTGGCTTTGCGGGGACCGAGCGCGACCAGCGTTTCGGCATGGCGTACCGCACTCGATACGCCGTCGACCACCGGCACCGGCAGCTGGCCGGCCACCGTGCGGGCAAGCCCGGCCAGGGGCGCTCCAGCGAGGATGATGACATCGGCGCCATCTTCCCGTACGGCGGCTTCACACAATTCGACGAGGCGTGCGCCGTGATCTTCCTGCACGCTGCCCGCGTCGCGCAGCGGCCGATCCAGATGGCGGATGCTGGCGAGCCGTCCGAGCAGTCCGTTGGCAGCAACGGTTTCGCGATACCAGGCGGTGATCCGCGCCGAGATCGCGACGATGGAAAAACGCTGGCCGAGCAGGCAGGCGCTCATCAATGCGGCTTCTGTCATGCCGACCACCGGTACGTCCAGCACTTCCTTCAGCGCTGCCAACCCGGGATCGCCAAACGCAGCCACGATCAAGGCATCGTAAGTGCCAGCCTGCTCGCCAGCGATGCAAGCCACGGCATGCCCGCCCAGCAAGGCTTCGAAGCGGGTCTCGATGTAGGCCACGCCCGCACTGGCGGTGGCCATGGTGATCTGCGTCTGCGCGGAGGCGGTGCGCCTGGCCTCGGCCTCGATCAGATCGGTGACGCTTTGCGAAATGTTGGGATTGACGATCAGCAGGCGCATGGCAGGCTCCGGTTCAGGGCAGGTTCAGCATCGGGCAGGCAAAGTCCAGCCCGAGCAGGCTTTCGATACGGGCAGCTGCTGCAAGTACGCCGAGGTCGGCAAAGCGCGGCCCCACGATCTGCAGGCCCACTGGCAGGCCTTGCGCGCCGAAGCCACAGGGCAGCGAGAGTGCAGGCACGCCGGCATGATTGAAGAGCGGAGTGAACACGGCATGCCCGCGCTGGCCGGCAGGGCGGCCACCGATTTTCGCCGGGCCGAGCTGATCGAGTGGCCAGGCTTCGCAAGGCACGGTGGGGCACAACAGCAAGTCGTATTGTTCGAAGAAGCCGGCAAGCTGCGCCACGATCTGCTCGCGCGTCAGCAACAGCTTCGCCACGGCAGCGCCGCTGATGCTGCGCCCGGCTTCGATCTGGGCCGCAATCTGTGGATCGAAGATGTCCGGATCATGCTGATGGCGTACGCCGAAAAGTTCGGCCAGACCTGCGTGCTGCAGGGCCATCAGATTGGTGTCGGCAAGCGACGCAGGCCATTGCGGAGAAGCCTCTTCGATCTGCCAGCCCGCCTTGCGCAGGCGGTCGATGCTGTTTTCGAGACACTGCTGAACCGCTTCGTCGAGTGGATAGCCGAGTCCGAGGTCCGGCGACCAGGCGATGCGTGCTGCGGGGGCGCCCGCTTCGGGCAGACAGGGTGAAGCCAGCGGGTCCGCGCCGTGATGGCCGGCCAGGGTGCGGAACATCAATTCGACATCGCTCACCGAGCGGCCGATCGGGCCGATCGCATTGAGGATCTGGGTCGGATCGGGAAAGCCCCAGGGATGCGGCACCCGCCCTGCTGTCGGTTTGAAGCCGACGAGCCCGGTATGCGCGGCAGGGCGCCGGGTGGAGCCCCCGGAATCGGTTGCCAGGGCGAGCGGGCCAAGGCCGGCAGCAACGGCGGCGACGGCACCGCCGGATGAGCCACCGGGCGTGAGCGCAGGATTCCAGGGATTGCGTGTGGCGCCATGCAAGGGATTGCTGGTCACTCCCTTGCAGGCGAATTCAGAGCAGTTGGTCTGCCCCAGGATCAGTGCGCCGGCTTCACGCAGGCGGGCCACGCTCCAGCTGTCGCGCGGCGCGATGAACTCCGCGAAGACCCGCGAGCCACACGTGGCCGGCCGCCCTGCCACCCACAGATTGTCTTTCACGCTGACCGGCACCCCTGCCAGGGCCAGCTGTTCACCGGCCACCAGACGCTGCTGGATGTCATCGGCCTGCTGCAGCACCCGCGTGCGGTCGAAATCGACGAAGGCATTGAGCGACGGATTGAATGCCCCGACACGCTGACAGACGGCCTCTGCCACATCGCGCACACGCAGCGAACCCCGCTGGACTTCGCTGGCAATACGGCCGGCAGACAGTTGGTGAAGCATGACCGGCTCAGGCAAAGATGTCTTCAAGATCGATCTCGGGACCATCGTCGCCCGAAAGATCCAGCGTTTCCTGGATATGCTGCAGGTGTTCAACCACGGCTTTCACGGCGGCCGTTTCGTCGCGCGCTTCGATGACGTCGATCAGTTCGCTGTGTTCATGATTCGGGCAAGCCGGCATGTTCGGTGAATCGTAGAGCAGGATGATCAGGCAGGTCAGCGAGGCCAGTTCGCGCAGCACCTTGGTAAGCTGCGGATTGCCGACCATCTCGGCCATCAGCAGATGGAACTCGCCGGACAAACGGATGATCGCCCGGCGATCATCTTCGGCACGGGCCTGACGTTCGAGTGCCACGTGCTCGCGCAGACGTGCAATGTCCTCGGGGGTAGCACGTGCCACCAGACAGCGCACCAGTGCCGGTTCGAGAATGCGGCGCGCATCGAAGATCTGGCGGGCCTCCTCGACCGACGGGCTGGCAATGAACGAACCCCGGTTCGGGATGGCATTGACCAGACCTTCATGCGCCATGCGCAGCAGCACTTCGCGCACCCGGGTACGGGTGATGCGGAACACGCTGGCCAGTTTCTCCTCGACAAGCTTTGTTCCCGGCGGCAAGCGATGTTCCATGATCGCCTGGACGATGCGCTCGTATACCGTCTCGGCGCTCGCACCGACATCGGCTTCGGTTGAAGGCAGCGGAGATCGGCGGAGCGGGCGGACAAGTGTTTTTTCTGTCATGACAAGGTCTTCCAGCGGGATATGACGGGAACTGGAATGGATTCTAAGCGGGAGAGGGAATGATTGTCACGCTCTAAAAGAATATTGTCACAACACTGTGGCTATCGTGTTTCAGGTTGGTGCATCACGCACCGATGGCGTGCAGAACGAGGCTCCGTTCAGACCTGAAAATGGCGCAATCCTTTACCAGACGGTTGTGGCATGCGTGTTGCTAGTGTGTTGTCACAATTCTCTGATTCGTTTGTGGCAAATGTGTGGCGAGCGAGAAGACGAATTGTTCCCTCCCTGAATTTCGCTGTTTTTGCCGGAGTCGCCATGTTCAAGAAAATCCTCCCTCTCGTTCTTGCTGCTGCACTCGCTGTGCCGGGTGCTGCTTTTGCGCAGGCCAAACCGACGATCAAACTCGGTTTCGCCAAATGCGCCCACTGTCTGCCGATGTCCCTCACACCGGGGCTGACCACTGACGCCGATATCGAGGCCAATGCCTTCAATTCGGGGAATGACGTGCTGACCGCGCTGGTCTCGAAGAGCATCGACGTGGCCCAGGTCACCTATCTTCACTATGTGACCGCACTCGACAAGGGCTTCGATGTGGTTGCCATCTCTGGCCAGGTCAATGGGGGCTCCGAAATCCTGACCGCCAAGGGCATCGACCTCAAGGAAAACGACTGGGACGGGCTCAAGAAACTCATCGCCGACTACAAGGCCAAGGACAAGCCCTTCCGTGTCGCCGCCTCACGCGGCAATGCGCAGGACATCCACATGCGCGGCGAACTGATGCTCCACGGCATCAACCCGAACAAGGACATCCAGTTCGTCAACATCCCGAATCCATCCGACCACGCGGCGGCCTTGCAACGCGGTGAGGTGGAGATGATCTGTTCGGTCGAGCCCTTTGCTTCGCAGATCCGTCTGTCTGGCGTCGGCAAGAGTTTCGCGCTGCCTTACAACCAGGCCGCCGGCAATCTCACCAACCTGATCGTGACCCGCTCCGATGTGATCAAGAATGATCCGAAGGGTGTGCAGGCCACCGTTGGCGCCGTGGTGAAGCTTGTCGACAAGCTCAAGACCGACCGCAAAGCCTGGGTGGACGTGATCAACAAGTACACCGCGATGGACGCCACGATTGCCAACGAAGCGCTCAAGAACGCCTTCCCGGATTACGCCATGCATCGCAAGCAGGCCCAGGCCATCGCCGTGATGATGAAAGACCTGAAGTATGTGTCCAAGGATGTCTCGGCCGATGTCGACAAGCATATGGACTACAGCTTCCTGTCAGCAGTGACTGGCAAGCCCAAGACCGAACTGGGCTACTGAGTAACAGGAGATCATGACCATGAACTGGCTTGCTTCAATCCGGGATCATCGGGACCGTTTCATCGTTCCGGTGGTACTGATCCTTGCCTGGGAATGCCTGTCGCGTTCCGGGCTGCTTCCGGCCTCGCTGCTGCCCGCGCCTTCCACGGTGTGCGTAACCTGGGCCGACTGGGTCTTCGGCATCGACGAATCGTCGCAAGCCAATTCAGGTCGCTGGATCTTCGATGCCTTGTCGAGCAGCCTGCGGGTGTTTGCCGGCTACTCGATCGCCGCCGTCACCGGGATCGCCCTGGGCGTGGCCATCGGCTGGTGGCGCTGGGTGGAACGCACCATCGAGCCCACCATCCAGATGCTGCGCCCGGTGCCACCGGTGTCGTGGATTCCGCTGGCGATCATCTGGTTCGGCATTGCCAACAAGCCGGCCATCTTCCTGGTCTTTCTCGGGGCTTTCTTTCCGGTGCTGATGAACGCGATCCATGGCGTGAAGACGGTGGACCGCAACCTGATCCGCGCCGCTTCGATGATGGGTGCGGGTGAAGGGCAGATCCTGCGCTACGTAGTCCTGCCTGCCGCACTGCCGAGCATCTTCTCCGGACTGCGGATCGCCATCGGTTCGGCCTGGATGCTCACCGTCACCGCCGAGATGGTCGCGGTGAAGAGCGGGCTGGGTTACGTGCTCTGGGATTCCTATTACTTCATGCGCTTTGATCTGGTCATCGCCGCGATGATCAGCATCGGTCTGCTGGGCTTCCTGACCGATGGGGCGATCAAGATCGTCATGGGCCGCATCCTGCACTGGCAGCACGGGCAGACCGTGCAGGGCCGCAATCACTGAAGGAGAGCTTCATGGCTTCCATCGAACTGAAGAACATCGTCAAGATCTACGCCGACCGCAAGCGCGGCCGCGAGCTACTCACCATCGACCATGTCGACCTGTCTGTCGAGAGCAATGAATTCCTCTGCCTGCTTGGCCCGAGCGGCTGCGGCAAATCCACCCTGCTGAACATGATTGCCGGTTTCGAGACGGCCACTGAAGGTGAAGTGCTGGTGGCGGGCAAACCGGTAACCCGCCCGGGAGCGGATCGCGGCATGGTGTTCCAGCAAGCGACACTGATGCCCTGGCTGCCGGTGTGGGACAACGTGGCCTTCTCGCTCAAGCTCTCCGGCAAGAATGCCGACGAGCGTCGTGCGGCGGCCCAGCCCTTCATCGATATGGTCAAGCTCACCGGCTTCGAGAACCACTATCCGGCCGAGCTCTCCGGCGGCATGGCGCAACGCGTGGGTATCGCCCGTGCGCTGCTGCTCAATCCCGCCGTCATCCTGATGGATGAACCTTTCGCGGCACTCGATGCGCAGACCAAGATCGAGATGCAGGAGGAGCTGGTCGCGATCTGGCAGCGTCATCAGGGAACAGTGGTCTTCGTGACCCACAGCGTCGACGAGGCGCTGGTACTCGGCACCCAGGTGGCCGTCATGACCCACCGCCCGGGCCGCATCCGCGAACTCATCAAGCTCGATCTGCCGCGCCCGCGCGACTCAACCTCGCCCGAGTTCAATGAATACAAACGGCATATCCTCGCCCTGATCCGGGAGGAATCCGCCCTGGCCAAAGCCGACATGGCAACGGCCTGAGGATTTCACGATGCAGCCTGAACATTTCGACCTTCTGCTCACCGGCGCGGCGCTGGTCGGTGTCGGCCCCGCCCGGGAGAATCTCGCCCGTGGCGTGATCGGCATCTGCGGCGAGCGCATCGCCTGGGTCGGCGAGCATGTGCCGGAAGGCGCCACGGCAGACCGTGTGATGGAGCTTTCGCGACGCATCGTCTGCCCCGGCTTCATCAACATGCACTACCACGCCGGGCTCAATTTCGTGCGCGGCGTGGCGCCGGATCTTGGCTTTGCGCCTTCCTACACGCCCGGCTTGCCGCAAGCCTCGCAACTCACGCCCGACGAGACTGCGGCCTTGTCGAAACTGGGGGCGCTCGAAGCGCTCAAGGCCGGCTGCACAACCCTGGTCGACAGTTTCGTGCAGGCGGATGCCATCGTGGCCGGCATGGCCAGCCTGGGCGGGCGGCTCTTCGTGAGCCCGCGCCTGAACGATGTGGATTTCGCTTCGGTGCTGGCCGGCGAACGACGCTTCGATCCCGAACTGGCTACCCGCATGCTTGCGGGCGCCGAGGCCTTCATCGACCACTGGCACGGCAGTTCAGAGGGGCGGGTCAATGTGCATCTGACGGCGCATGCACCCGACACCTGCTCGCCGGACTTCCTGACCCGGATTGCCCTGCTGGCACGTCGCAACGGTTTGAAGATCGGCACCCATTTTTATAATGATCGCCTCTTACCGGAGATCGTCTGGAGCTTTACCGACGATAACCAGGGGAGGATTTCTCCCAAAGTCAGCTACGAGATCATTGATAACCTGGTATTTACTTTGGGGATACATTATTTTTATGGGGATGAGAGGGATAGTAACGGTGAATTCCGTAAGCAGAACCAGGTTTATAC
>JAGTRY010000184.1 GCA_018262235.1 Pseudomonadota bacterium | reverse complement strand
CTCTGGCCTGGGTTTGAGCATTGTGTACAACATCGTGACCGGCATTCTCGGCGGCCATGTCACTGCCCGTAGCAAACCGGGCGAAGGCTCGGAATTCATCGTCGACATCCCGCTGCATGCCCCGGAACGCGCCGAAAAGAAACCGCCGGAAGACATTGGCTTCGGCTAGGCCCCCTCACGATCAGTCACGAGCGTTCATCGGCGGCAGGAAACACGGCTCGGCCCCCAGGGGTCATACAAGTGAGGGCTCCACACCGTCCGGTCTGCCGCAGACATCCTGATATCTTCGACTCACGAAGCCCCTTATCCTGCTTCCTTCCTGGACTTGTCTCATGAATCAAACCTCCAAGATCTTTACCGACATCGTCACTAGTCGCCATTCGATCCGCAGCTTTCTTCCGACCCAGATTCCGCGCGAAACCTTGCTGTCAATCCTCGATCTGGCCGCCCACGCGCCCAGCGGCGTAAATACCCAACCCTGGCAAGTGCATGTTCTCAGCGGCGCAAGCAAGGAAAAACTCAGCGCAGCAATCCTTGCCGAATACGAAACCCCCACGTTCGAGCACAAAGGCGAATACGCCTACTATCCCGCGGCGTGGGCCGAGCCCTATCTTGGCCGCCGCCGCCACACCGGGCTGGCGCTTTATTCCTTGCTGGGTATCGAAAAGAAAGATACGGCGCGCATGCACGCGCAATGGGGCCGAAACTACACATTCTTCGATGCCCCTGTAGGCCTGATCTTCAGCCTCGACAAAGTACTGGGCCAAGGCAGCCTGATCGACTACGGGTGTTTCCTGCAGACCTTGATGCTCGCGGCCCGCGCGCACGACCTGGACACCTGCGTACAGGCGGCATTCTGCGAATACCACCCGCTCGTAAAACAGCACCTGGCGATCCCGGATACACAAATGATTGTCTGTGGCATGTCCCTCGGTTACGCCAATCCAGATGCAGCTGAAAATGCGCTGGAACTACCGCGCATTCCCGCCACCCTGTTTACGCGTTTTCACGATTGAAGCCTGAAAACAAAAAAAGCCCGACGCAAGGTCGGGCTTGAACAGGAACACTAGGAAACAACACAAAACAAGGTGTCTGTAAGCATCACGAAAAAACGCAAAGATCGCGATGCACAAACGGTGTTACCGGAAACATGATACCTGTTTCTGTTTGTTGTGCAAACCATCCACCCTGTCAAAAAGATTGAGTCGCCTTGGCAGCACAAACCATGTGCGTTTGTGCCAGGCACAGGCAAGGGCAAATCCCCTTGCCCGCCTTGTTTGCCTTATCGTCGTCCAGCGCCACTCAAGGTTGCGGCTTCCAGTTGATTGCTGAAAACACCTGCTCACGCGTCTGATAAGGTGCCGCTTCAGCAGCACTCATCGTCCGTGCAGCAGGAGTACGCCCACCAAGTTCCAGAGCGGAACCATCCAGCGCGGTACTGCCGAACTCACGCCAGCCTGTTGTTGCACTGGCCTTGGCAGGATTCGGTGTCGGATTGGTCCACCAGCCGGCCGGGTCGACATGTTTATCGAGTTTGCAATTGACATAGACAACATTGTCGAAATACGACGGTACACCGGCACTACGCGCAAGATCGGTCAAACCATCCGGCACTTTGGCCTCGCGCGTGATGCGGCTGTTCAGGAACACATAGCCCTTGTCTGTCGGCGCCAGCACACGAGCTTGCACCAGATAGCCACCCTTGCTGGCATCCGAAGAATCAACCACAGTACGGATCTCGCTGTTCTCGAACAAGGCCGCCTTGGCACTGCCCCAGATGAAGTCCACATCGCCCGCAACCAGGGTGTTGTAGAACCAGCTGTAACCATTGATCTGCAAGGTATCCTGGCGGCTGATGAAATCCATGTCCTTGGCCACCAGGCGTTGTGTGCTGCCATTGAAGTAAATCGTCTCGGCCTGGTTATTGATGCCATTCACCTTGACGTGCGGGTTCTTCAGCGTCATGCGCTCCAGCGTTAACAGATCAGACTGCTCGACCAGGAAGGTGGCCCGGCCACCGCCAGCATTGACGCCAGCTTTTGCCACACCCGCACCGGAGCCGCCATTGAGCGACTCATAGTTTTCGAACTGGATCACCGTCTTGTCACGGCTCTCACCCTGGATCGTGAGATTGTCCTTGCCGCGCAGATAGAGGGGTTCCTCGTAAAGGCCATTCTTCACCTTGATGGTTACTGGCGCATCTTTCGGCAGGTTCTGCATCGCATAGTTGAGCGCGCCTTGCACACTGCGGAAATCCGCTTTGTGCCCATCATCATCAACGGTCAGCGTGCTCAGCTTTCTGGCAGGAGCCGCTTTGGTCGCAAACACCCAACCAGCCTTCTTGCCCAGCCCCGTAAAAGCCTTGCCCCCCAGCCGGGCGTCTTTCAAAGTGCCCTCGGCAATCGCTACATAATACTTCGTGCCATATTCAAGCTTGTTGGCATGCGGCCGCACGACAAGCGTGTTGCCAACCACACGAAGCATCGGCATGGCCATCCCGCGATAATATTTGTCCGCAGAAGGACCGATCGCATCGGATTCATTCACGGGCTTGATCACATCGACCAGTTGGTCCTTCACCGCGCGGAAGATGCGTACCGAACCTTTGCCTGTCAGCGCGATCGGCGCATCAAAAGCAAGACTCAAGGTCTGGTCCGCATAAACGCCACGACTGCCCGGTGCCGGCACGCTCTTGAGCTTGCCATAGGTACCCGCAGGCAGCACGAATGCAGGCTCGATGCTGGCAGCTATCGTCTTGCGCAACGCCGGGTTGGCACCGCTGGTAAACGTCACCGTGGCCGTACCTGCTCCCACAGCATGCAGGACAACTTTCGACCCGTTTTGCACGACGCTCACTACCTTGGGGTCACTGGAGCTTACGGTGTAGCTATCCGCAGAACCATCGGACTTGCTGGCCGAAACATCCACTTCGCGATCCGCCGCACCGACTTCGGCATTCCACGCGTTTCCCGGCGCCACAGCAAGCAGTACCGGTTTCACATTAGCATCCCCTACAACAATGTCATCAACCATAAAGGATCGGTTGTCCAGCCACAAACCAATCTTGCCAGGGGCCTTGATACTGCTGTCAACAAAGGATCCGACCAGATCATCATCGATGTAGAAAGTCAGGTTTTCACCCTTCATTTCCATCCGCAACTTGTACCACTTGTCATTCACGATAGTCCGCGG
>JAGTRY010000112.1 GCA_018262235.1 Pseudomonadota bacterium | reverse complement strand
CCCGCGCCTTGTAATTTGGGGTATCCGCATTGGCGATATTGGCTGCAATGACTTCCTGACGCTGCGCACGCAGGTTCAAGGCTGTCTGATGGAAGCGCAGGGCGTTATCGAGTTGGACGTTCATTTCTTCCACTCCATTCAAGAGTTCTTCAAACATGGCCGTCGTTCCCTTGTCAGAGCTTTATGTGGGTGTACGACGGACTCATTGCAGCTTCTATGCCAGCATCGTACACGTGCCCTTTGCCCGGTCAGCCGCAGATAAAGCGGCAAAAGAGCCTGCTTTCCCGGCATCTGCCCACACTCCGCCGGCAATGTTTGCCGGCAAAGCCAGTATGCAGTCCGGTCGCAGGAAAAGCCGGGGCACCACGCAGCATTGACGCTGAACCTGAAACCCCAAATGTGTTCAAATATGTAGATGATCAATCCCTCCTTGGCTTGCACCATGCGTGCCGCGTTGCTTGTTCTTCTGCTCACGACACAGGGCGTCTCTGCCTCGGCACAAACATCTTCCATGACGCCCGACCAAGTCGCCATGCAACACGTCATCGAAGATTTTCTGCAAAGCCGGAGTTCAGCGCTGCCAGGTCAGGTCAGCATCGAGACGGGCAAGTTTCCGGAAGCCGGGCGTTATGCCAGTTGCCAGCAATGGCAGGCCTTTTTGCCGGCAGGATCACGCGTATGGGGACGTATTTCGGTCGGATTGCGCTGTACCAGTGGAGGCAATTTTTCGTTCTATGTCAGCGCCCGCGTCCGGGTCGAAGGCAGCTATCTCGTTGCAGCACGCCCGATTGCCAACGGGCAGGTCATTGAAGCTGGAGACGTGAAGCGCATCCGCGGGGAACTCACCGCCCAGGCGCCCGACCTGCTTCTGAATGAAGCCGATGCCATTGGCCAGACGGCCCGTTCCATGATTGCCGCTGATCGCCCCTTGCAAACCATGCTGCTGCGGCCTGTTAACGTGATCCAGGCCGGCCAGACGGTAAAAGTGGTCGCGCAGGGCGGCAGCTTCAGCGTCAGCAACAGAGGTACGGCACTGAGTGCCGCGAGTTCCGGTCAGGCTGTCCGCGTAAGACTGGGGAATGGTAGTATCGTCACGGGTGTCGCGCGCGAAAAAGGCTTTGTGGAAATTCCCAATTGAAACACCATTCGCCATTCATCGGGAATACCCTCAAGAAATCGCGCAACAGGCCGTTCTACAAGGCAGAGCTGGTTGTCAGGTACGGCAAAAACGCCTAAAGTTTTTGCCGTTGCCTCCGATAAGCCATGTGTGGCATCACGAATGCCGTAGACGAAAGCAGGCTTCGCTGGTATTGCACATACCTTGAGCCGAAGGGAAACGCCGTGAAAATCGATAATTCAATCAAGTCGCCCGGATCAGTGGTCAGCGAGACGAAGACTCGCTCGACCCGCGAGGCGTCATCCAGTTCCAGCACAGAGAGCGGATCAACAGTCCAACTCTCTTCGCTGGCCAGTCACCTGCAACAATTGGAACAGACCATTGCCGACACACCCGTCGTGGATAGTGGCAAAGTCGAGGAAATCAAAACCGCGATCTCGCAAGGTCAGTTCAAGGTCAATCCGGAAAAAGTCGCTGACGGATTGCTCGATAGTGTTCGCCAAATGCTGGCAGCGCAGCCCCGCATCGCGTGAGCACAACCACAGACCGAAACGCTCTACGTCAGCGCTTGCTGACATTACTGGTTGCAGAAACGCAACTGGTGAATGAATTCGTTACGCTTCTCGAGCAGGAACGTCAGATTCTGTCTGGTCTCGACGCAGAGCCTTTGTTTGCCCTTTCCGAGCAAAAATCCCGATTCGCGCGCCTGCTCCAGCAGCGCACCGACAGCCGTTCGGCTGTCATGGCACAGGCCGGACTGAAAAACGAGAGGGCGGATATCGAAAGCCTGATCGGCAAGGAAGATGCCCAGATCTGGGCTGCTTACCTCGACGCAGCCACCCGGGCACACAAGCTCAACCAGGAAAACGGGACACACATTACCGAACGCTTGTCCCATAACCACCAAGCCTTGGCAGTTTTGCTAGCGCACTCCGACCAGCCAACCGTCTACGGACCAGACGGCTCATCCCGCACCCGACCAGGTTCCCGCCTGCTCGGTAGTTACTGACTCCCTTCAACCTTCACGCGGTACAACAACCGCCGCCCTTGGCTTCTGCCACGGGTCGCCTCAAGGTGTAGTCGTGTTCTGACGCGGCGCAAGCCGGATGTTTTCGGGCGTACCGAGTGCCCCGTCGACATTGCGCATCTGCGGATTGGCACTCACTTCGGTCGTCGTGGAAGGAGCACTCTCAATCTCGGGCGCCATGGATTCGACCAGAATCGTCACGCGCCGATTGCGTGCCCGCCCCTCAATCGTATTGTTGTCCGCCACCGGACGCTGATCACTATAGCCCGCAGCAGTCAAACGAGCCGGTGCCACACCGGCGTCAACAAACAGACGGACAACCGATGAGGCTCGCGCGGAAGACAACTCCCAATTCGAAGGAAAGAACGGCGTACTGATCGGCAGCGTATCGGTGTGCCCTTCGATCTTGATCGGGAACTCTCCCACGGCAATCACCTCTGCCACTGCTCGCAAAGCCCTTTGTGCATCAATCCCAAGCTGCGCTTCACCCGGCTTGAACAAGGCGCTGGCATTGATCTCGATGGATATACCGTTGACGCCTTCGGTAACCCGCACCTGTCCGCCCGCTACAAGCGGCTCAAGCACACGTTTCACGTCTTCGGCCATGCTGCGCATCTTTTGCCTGAACTCTGCCCGCTTGGCTTCCATTTCTGGCGTGGATTTGGACTGCCGGGCAATGATCTGGACGATTGGTGCGCCCACCGCTTGCGGCGACGAAAGCATCGTGGCGCCCTGCTGGTTGGAATCACTCCGGAATGCCTGCACCATGGAGTCGGACAGCACACGGTACTTGCCTTCATTGACCGAACTGATGGCATACATCACCACAAAAAACGCGAACAGCAGGGTAACGAAGTCCGCATAGGACACCATCCAGCGTTCGTGATTTTCGTGTTCTTCTTCGTGGCGATTGCGGCGGGCCATGCGAACTCCAGCGCGGGGGAAATACCCCTCTTCCCCGAGTATACGGAACAAAGCGTCCCCGTCTTGAGCTTGCTACAAAACAAAACGGCCGGGAATCCCGACCGTTTCATGATTGGCAACACACGGCGGCTATTTCAGGCCCAGCACATCCTGCATGTCGTACAAACCATTGCTCTTTCCTTGCAAAAATCCCGCTGCACGCAATGCCCCCATGGCATAAGGCATCCGGCTGCTCGCCTTGTGGGAAATCTCAACGCGCTCTCCCAAACCGCAGAACATGACCGTGTGATCACCAACGACATCCCCTCCACGGACCGTGGCAAACCCGATCGTTTCAGGCTTACGCTCACCGGTGACGCCCTCTCGGCCGTAAATGGCACATTCCTTCAGATCCCGCCCGAGCGCATCGGCGACCACCTCGCCCATACGCAATGCAGTCCCCGACGGCGCATCAATCTTGAAGCGGTGATGGGCCTCGAACACCTCCACGTCGTAGCCCGAAGCAAGAATCTTCGCCGCCACATCCAGCAATTTGAATACGGCGTTCACTCCGACCGACATGTTCGGCGCAAACATGATGGGAATCTCCCGGGCAGCCTCCCCGATCAACGCTTTTTCTTCCGGTTTGAAACCTGTAGTACCGATAACCAGGGAACGTTTGAGACGACGGGCGACTTTCAGGTGTTCCAGCGTGCCTTCCGGACGGGTGAAATCGATCAGGCAATCAACAGCGGCCAAGGCCGCTTCCAGATCACTGGTAATCGTCACGCCACAAGCACTTCCTACCAGTTCTCCAGCATCACGCCCGAGAAAAGGGCTGTCCGCGCGCTCCAAGGCTGCGGCAAAAACAACACCAGGGGTTTGTTGCGCAGCTTCAATCAGCATACGCCCCATACGGCCGGAAGCTCCGGCAATGGCAACTCTGACAGTCATGGGAGATCCTCAGGAATTTGAAGCGGGGCAAGGCTTTGGCAATGCTCCCGCAAAATCAGCGCTTGGTCGTCGCCGGTAGCGTGATATCAATCACACGGGGTGTAATCGGAACATCGACGTGCTCACCGGCGGCCGCAACCACATCGCCTTCGACCCGCGCGAGCTTGTCGTTGACGAAAAACAGCACGACGTTGCGCCGCTCGGGCTCAGCGTAACGCGTGGAAAAAAGATATACGTAATCCCAGCGGTCCGCATGGAAGATGTCCACCAGCAACGGGGAACCCATCACGAAACGGACCTGTTCGCGCGTCATCCCGGGCGAGAGCTGCGAGAGCATTTCCTGCGTAACGGCATTGCCCTGACGTACGTCGATTCGATAAGGCTTGATGATGCCGGTGAGCGTGCTAGATGAACAAGCCGCCAGGACACTCACGGCCACAGACAGAAAAACGGTACGCAAAACCATACGGACGGGCTCTCGTGACATCAATAATTGGGGGTGCGCACACCCGGAAACATTCCAAGACGGACGCCCGGACTATATCATACGGGCCCGTACCCAACCCATTCGGAGACAGAGATGGCCCCACCGCAAAGCCTCAAGGAAACAGGTCTGAAGGCGACGCTACCGCGCCTGAAGATTCTGGACCTTTTCCAGCGCACCGCCGAACGCCATCTGTCTGCAGAAGACGTCTATCGCCTGCTGCTCGCCGAAGAGATGGACGTCGGCCTAGCCACGATCTATCGCGTACTGACCCAGTTTGAACAAGCCGGCATTCTCAGGCGCCATCATTTCGAATCGGGCAAAGCCGTTTTCGAACTCGACAAGGGCGACCACCACGATCACATCATGTGCATCGACTGTGGACGCGTCGAAGAATTTTTCGATCCGGCCATCGAAGCCCGCCAGAACGCCGTTGCTGCCGAGAAAGGCTTCAAGGTACGCGAGCATGCCATGTATCTTTACGCCGAATGTATCAAGCCGGATTGCCCCAACAAGGCTAGCAAGAAAACGAGCTGAAACATCCCTGTCCTGATTGCAAAGAAGCCGCCCGTGAGGTGGCTTCTTCATGATTACAGCAGAGGGTACTTCATCAGGCAATCACATCACCGCCCCGATCATCCAGGGCAGGAACTCGTCATTGCCATAGCCCAGCATTTCGCTGCGCGCCTTTTCCCCTGATGCATAGCGGATGATCGCATCGAAGATACGCTGACTGATTTCCTGCATCGGAACCCCGTCAAGCAGATCGCCGCAATTCACATCCATGTCGTCACGCTGCCGATTCCACAAAGCATTGTTGGTCGCAAGTTTGATGGTCGGCACACCCGCACAACCAAAAGCTGAGCCACGCCCCGTGGTAAAACAGATCAGTTGCGCGCCACCAGCAGCCTGCCCGGTCGCGGAAACCGGATCGTATCCCGGGGTATCCATATAAACGAAACCCTTGGCATTGATCTGCTCGGCATAATCAAAAACGCCATTGAGCGTCGTCGTGCCACCTTTGGCCACGGCTCCCAAAGACTTCTCGAGGATGGTGGTCAAACCACCTGCTTTGTTCCCGACCGAAGGGTTATTGTCCAGCTCACCACCATTTCGACTGGTGTATTCCTTCCACCACTTGATCCGGCCAATCAGCTTCTCGGCAATCTCAGGCGTAGCAGCCCGCCGTGTCAGCAAGTGCTCGGCACCATAGATTTCAGGCGTTTCGGACAGGATCGCCGTCGCACCATTCGCCACGAGCAAATCAACGGCACCGCCCAGTGCAGGGTTGGCAGTAATTCCGGAATAGCCATCCGAGCCACCGCAATTCAAGCCAATGATCAAATTGGCTATCGAGGCTTCTTCACGCTGGAAGGCATTGGCTTTGGGCAACATGGCTTCCACCATCTTGATCCCATGGGCGATGGCTTTGGAAGTTCCACCCAGCTCCTGGATATTAACGCTCTGCAGCATACCCTCAGGGTAGGCTCCAATCTTCTCGACCAGCGGATCGATCTGATTCACTTCGCAGCCAAGCCCGACAAAAAGCACACCGGCAAAGTTGGGGTTCAGGGCATAACCAACCATGGTGCGATGGAGTGCAGCCGCCCCTTCGCCAGCGCCGTTCATCCCGCAGCCCAACGGATGAGGCATGGGCACAACGCCGTCGATATTCGGGAAAGCCGCCAGACGCTCGCGGTTGAAGTGATTGGCGATTGCCCGCACTACCGTGGCGGAACAGTTTACCGAGGCGATGACGCCAATGTAGTTACGCGTACCTACCTTGCCATTGGCACGCTTGTAGCCCTTGAACGTGGCGGGATGGGCCACCTTCTGCGGATCGCGTTTGGCGGTCCCGATCGCATAGTCACGCTCGAAGTCGGCCACGCCGAGATTCTGCACATGCACATGATGGCCCGCACCGATATCTGCCTTGGCAAAACCGATGATCTGGTTGTAGCGATGCACAGCCTCCCCGGCCTTGATGTCACGGGTAGCAACCTTGTGACCAGGCGGAATGAGGTCACGTACTTCAAATGTCTCGCCCGGAATCTTGTTGCCCGGCATCAGCTGCCGGGTTGCGATTACGACGTCATCATTGGCGTGCAAACGGATTGCAATGGAAGCATCCATGTCAGATCTCCTCAAGCCAGCGCAGCAAGTGCGCCACTTACACCCAAAGCCTTGATGCTGGCGAGCGATCGAGCGACCTGCTCGGTCAGCCCTGCCACCTGATTGAGGTCCTCACCCCACAGACGCACATCCGCCAGAAGGCCATGAACCAGCGAGGCGACGTCATCACCATCCTTCCATGCGCGCCAAGCTTCATCAATCGCAATGAGGACCTCGGGATTGTCACGGATCGGGTAAGCCCCGGCCGCACGTTCGCCAGAAAATTCACCCGCAGCATTGAACTTGCCGTGATAGAAATTGAGCAACGCCGCAAGCGAGAACGACAGTCCCACCGGCGCCTTGCCATACTTGGCAACATAATCCTTGACCGTCGGCAGCACCCGAACCTGCCACTTGGAGACCGAGTTCAAGGCAATCGAAATCAGCTCATGACGAATGTGCGGATTGGCGAACCGCTCCATGATGGTTTCAGCGTAGCTCTTGCGCTCAGCTTCAGGCAGCGGAACGAACGGCACGATCTCTTCAAACATCACGCGATTGAGATACTTCGAGACCACCTGATCTTCGGTCATCTGCTGCACGGTATCCAGCCCGGCCTTGTGCAAAGGAATTTCTTCGGCCAGATGCGCCGGCCCCTCGATCACCCACAGCAGGAAAGGTTCTGCAGCGACCATCAATGGATCGGTGTAGCCCAGTTCGGCATAGAGCTTTTCTGCTTCGGCCGCAGGAAAACCCGGCACGATGCGGTCAACCAGCGTATTGCAGAAATAGTTGTGGTCTTTGACCCAGGCCACGAAGTCAGCCGGCAGCTTCCAGGCTTCCGCATGCTTCAGCACGATGCTGCGCAGTTTGCTGCCATTGGCCTCTATCAGTTCACAAGGCAGGAATACCAGACCGCTTGCAGCACTACCGCCGAGTTTCTGGAAACGCGTCCACAGCAGCGCAGCAACCTTGGCCGGGAAGCTGTTCGGACAAGTGTCCGCCACCAGCGGCTCGTCGACGTGTGCAATACCAGCTTCGGTCGTGTTCGAGATCACGAAACGAAGCGTCGCATCCTGCGCACAGGTCAGCATTTCGTTCCATTGTGAATAGGGGTTCAACGCAGCATCCACGCAGCTGATGATGCGGCGGGCGTCCACTGTCTGGCCGCCCTGCACACCCCGCAACAGTACGGTATACAACCCCTCCTGGGCATTGAGCATGTCAGCCAGACCACGCGCCAAGGGCTGGGCAATCGTTACACGACCATTGAACAGACCTGCGCCGTTGGTGACATCAATCAACCAGTCTGCAAAGCCACGCAAAAAGTTGCCGTCACCAATCTGCAGGATACGCACGGGCGCCTTGTCAGACGCCGCTTGAGAAGCAAAGTCGGCACCTGCCTTGCCGGCCGCCAGGGTATTACGGTTGAGTGTTGCCACGAACAAGCTCCTTAGAGGGAGTCAGGCCTTACGGCAAGCAATGAAACAACCGATACGCCTGACAAATTAGGAAATTTTCAGCAATACTAGCCGAAGTTGCCTGACAACTCAAACTCACGTAAACCCGGAGATCAGCCGAAGAAAAACACCGGCATGGCTGCCAGAGGAATGATCGCTCCCGGGTACTGCACCACGATCGATGCCAGTTTGTTGCCGTAGCGCCCAGCCACCTCCGGCGGCTGCCCCGCCAGACGCGCTGCCAGGTAGCCCCCGGCAAACGAATCCCCTGCCCCGGTGGTATCAACCACTTTTTCAACACGGAAGGTTGGCACCACGATCGGATCCATGCCCCGTACCCGGATCAGGGTTGGATCGGCACCACGCTTGACGACGACCTCGTTGCAGGGCAGCGAATAGGCATGCGCGAGGGCAGACTCCTCGTCCAGACCATACAGCGCGGAGTTGTCTTCCAGCGTGATGAAGGTAAGGTCCGCATTGGCAAAAGCCCGGTCATACCATGCCTTGGTATTCGGATCGCCACGCCAGACACGGGGACGGTAGTTGTTGTCGAAGAAGACCCGACCGCCACGCGCACGCAGCCGATCAATCAGGCCGAAGAGGGTTTCACGGCCGGAATCCGGGAGCACCGCCAGACTGATCCCGCTGTAATAGAGCACGTCGAGTTCGTCGATGTGCTGGCCGAGCAGACTGTCTTTCTGCCCCAGAAAGAAGTCCTTGGCGGCACTCATGTCGCGCCAGTAATAGAAAGTACGCTCGCCTTTATCGTCGACCTGGATGGTGTAGAGGCCCGGCATTTTGCCTTCCACACGACGCACCATACAGGTATCGATACCTTCCTTTTGCCAAGCCTCGACCATCTTTTCACTGAAGGCATCGGTACCCAGCTGGGTCGCGTAAGAAACCTGAATGCCGCTGTCGGCGCCTAAACGCGCCAGATAGACCGCCGTGTTCAGGGTGTCGCCACCAAAGGTCTGCTGCATCGTGCCAAACATCTCGCCACGCAGCTCGATCATGCATTCGCCGAACAAGGCGATCCGACATTTATTGTCCATGTATCCAGTTCCTGCAAAAAAACGGGCATGCAGCGCGGACAGCCCGCATCAACCCTGTAAAAGTGTAATCAAGTTTTCCAGCAGCCACGCTCGTGACCAACGATCGCGATGACACAAATCAATCGATTTAGCGATGTGCTATTGCAATAACCCGGTACTTGCCAAGGCATCAACGGCACTCAGCATCCACCCCTGAAGTGCTGTTGCCGCCAAGCTTCATAAACCAGTATCGCCACGGTGTTCGACAAGTTGATACTGCGTACTCCCGGCTGCATGGGCAAACGCAATCGCTGTGAATCCGGGAAGCCTGCCATGACCTCGGCAGGGAGACCCGCCGATTCGGAACCGAAGACAAACACATCGCCCGGTTGAAACGCCACGCTATCGTAACGTACGCCACCACGCGTACTGAGCGCAAAGAAGCGCCGCCCTGCCAGAGCGGTCTGACAACTCGCCCAGTCCGGATGACGGGTCACCACCGACAATTCGGCGTAATCCATGCCGGCACGGATCAGTTGTTTATTACTCAGATCAAACCCCAGCGGCTCTACCAGATGCAGGTGTGCGCCGGTATTGGCGCATAGACGGATGACGTTGCCCGTGTTCGGGGGAATCTCGGGCTGGTGCAGGACGATATTGAACATGGCGCAGATTATCGCCTGTCCCACCCCGCCGTGAAACCTGTAGCCGCTTTCTTTTCTCCACTCATGGGTAGTTTGTCAGCGCCAAGCTGGATCATTTACGGGGAAGCCGCAGCGTCCGCGCGACCACCAGATTGGTCACCCGCATGGCGCCACGTTGCTTGAGTATCCGTGCAAGCTCGTCAAGCGTGGCTCCACTGGTCATCACATCATCAAGCACAAGCACATGCTTGCCGGAAAAATCTTCCACACAACGAAAAACGCCACGTACTTCACGACGGCGCTGTTTGCTGCGCAAGCCGGCAAACTTTGGCGTATCCACCTCGCGCACAAGCGCTTCGCGCCACAATGGCCAGCCCGTTTCCTGCGCAACATGACGCGCCAACTCGCAAGACTGGTTGAACCCCCGCTCAACGAGCCGCCTCGCATGCAGCGGGACCGGCACGATACAGTCCGCCTCGATCCCATCCAGCAAAGCATTCAGTTCGCCGCCCAACCAGTCCAGCAGCGCAAATCCCTGACCATGCTTGAGCGCCAGCACCATATCCCGCGCGGGATGGCAATAGACGAATGCCGCACGGGTCGCATCGAAATGGGGAGCACGTCGCTGGCAACGCCCGCACAGCATGCCTTCAACCGGTGCCGGCAAGGCACAGCACGGACAGGTCCAGGCAGGCAGCCTTGTCAGCAATGGCCTGCACCCCGAACATACAGCCGAGCGGCCCGCCGTCTCGCCACAGACAAAGCATTCCCTCGGCCACAGCAAGGCCATTCCTCGCGCCAGCACCTCATCAACGCGGTT
>JAGTRY010000021.1 GCA_018262235.1 Pseudomonadota bacterium | reverse complement strand
TTCTCTCCTTTGCTCGGGGTGGGTGCTTCCATGACAAGTCCCGGTTGCCGCAATCATTTGCAGCAACCACCTGCCGAATCCTTGATACCCAGCTTGTGCAGAATGTTCGCCAATGGACACAAACCGGTAAAGCCGCTCTGAAACAGGTTGGCTCCCACAAACACAGCCAACCAGAGATAGCCATGACTGAGGAAAAGCGGGCTGGCTTCAGCACCAAGCCCCAGTGACAGCAGGACGAAAAACCCGGCAACGCTACGGACGATACGTTCAGCATTCATGGCAGTGTGTTCCTTTTAGAGAGGTTCTGCTTGGGTTTTCGGGTGATACGCCACGTAATACAACAGAGGGATCACCACCAGGGTCAGCAAGGTCGAAACCGCGATACCAAACAGCAGGGAAACCGCCAGGCCATTGAAGATGGGATCATCCAGAATGAACAACGCCCCCAGCATGGCCGCAAGCGCGGTCAGAACGATAGGTTTGGCACGCGCTGCCACAGCATTGATCACCGCTGCATCAAAGGAGACGCCTTCTCCCACCTGAAGCTGGATGAAATCCACCAACAGAATGGAGTTGCGCACGATGATGCCGGCCAGGGCGATCATGCCGATCATCGAAGTCGCGGTGTATTGCGCACCGAGCAACGCATGCCCCGGCATCACACCGATGATGGTGAGCGGAATCGGCGCCATGATGATCAGCGGTACGAGATAGGAACGGAACTGCGCCACCACCAGCAGGTAGATCAGGACCAAGCCAACGGCATAGGCACTCCCCATGTCACGGAAAGTCTCGTAGGTGATCTGCCACTCACCGTCCCACTTGATGGCATAGCCACGATAAGGGTCTTCGGGCTGGTGAATCCAGTATTCACCGAGTTCTCCACCTTCCGGCAATGCCTTGCCGAAGAGTTTTTCACGCAGCGCAAACATACCGTAGAGCGGGCTATCAATCGCCCCACCGGCATCCCCCATCACGTAACTCACCGGCAGCAAATCCTTGTGGTAGACAGGCTGATCCAGCAGGCCCTGCTCCACCCGCAACACTTCGGAGAGTGGCACCTGCACCCCGCTGGCAGAGCTGACGCTGAGTTTCAGAGCGTCCTCGATGCGTGCCTGCTGTTCCGGCGCGAGGCGCAAACGCACCGGCACCGGATACTTGGCCTGACCATCACGAAGATATGTCACATCCGTTCCACCCAGCGCAGTACCCAGCGCTTCGGCAATCTGTGCCTGACTTACCCCCAGACTGGCCGCACGCCGTGCATCCACATGCAGGCGCAGCTTGGGTGTATCCGCAATCACGCTACCGTCCACCGCCGTAATGCCGTCGGTATGCGAGAAACTGGCCTCTATACGCCGCGCCACATCCCGCCTTCCTAGCGCGTCTGGCCCATAGACCTCGGCCACGATCGGAGCCATCACCGGCGGGCCAGGCGGCACCTCGACCAGTTTGATCTTGGCACCGGCTCGCTGCGCAATGACTTGCAGCGAGGGCAGAATGGCGCGCGCAATGACATGACTCTGCCGGCTGCGATGATGTTTGTCGACCAGTTCAACCTGAATATCGGCCTGTTCCGGCTGCATCCTCAAGGCATATTGGCGAACCAGCCCATTGAAGGTAATCGGGCTGGCCGTGCCCACATACGCTTGATAATCCGTCACTTCCGGCAACGTCGCGATCTGCGCCGCCAGTTCGCGAACCACTGCAGCCGTGCGCTCCAGCGGCGTGCCGGCAGGCATATCCACCATTACCTGGAATTCGCTCTTGTTGTCGAAAGGCAGCATCTTCAGGATCACCAGCTTGCCAATCGGCAGCGCCAGCGAAATCAGGATCAGGCCAAGCACAGCCAGCCATAACAGCAGGCGATGACGCGCCCCCCGGAGCGGATCGAAAAACGGCGTAAACAGTCGCTCGGTGAAGTGATGAAGACCGCTGGCCGGCCGTGCCCCCTCGCCAGTTTCAGCGTGCGGCAGCTTGCGCATGAGCTTTCCTGCCAACCAAGGCGTCACCACAAAAGCCACCGCCAGCGAAATCAGCATCCCCAGGCTGGCATTGATCGGGATCGGCGCCATGTACGGCCCCATCAGACCGCTGACGAAAGCCATCGGCAAAAGTGCGGCGATCACGGTCAAGGTAGCCAGAATGGTCGGCCCGCCCACTTCATCGACAGCCCGCGGCATCAGTTCGAAAAAACTCGCCTGCGGTTCGAGTTCGCGATGCCGGTGGATATTTTCAACCACGACAATGGCATCATCCACAAGAATGCCGATGGAAAAAATCAGCGCGAAGAGTGAGACACGATTGAGCGTGAAGCCCCAGGCCCAGCTCGCAAACAAGGTCGCCGCCAGGGTCAGGATCACGGCAGTACCGACAATGACGGCTTCGCGCCGCCCCAGCGCCAGCCAGACCAGAGCCACCACCGAGGCCGTGGCAAACAGCAGCTTCTGGATCAGCTTCTGGGATTTGTCGTTGGCGGTCTCGCCATAATTGCGGGTCACCGCCAGCTCCACGCTAGCGGGCAAGACGGTATTGCGCAAAGCCGCCACACGTTCCATCAAGCGCTCGGCCACCACCACGGCGTTCTCACCCGGCTTCTTGGTGATCTGTACGGTGACCGCCGGAAACTCGCCCTGCAACTGCCCCTGAGCCACCACGCCATGCCAGACATAGCGTTCCGGCAGCGGCGGCCCCGCTTCGATACGGGCCACATCGCCCAACTGTACCGGCTTGCCGGCGCGGACGGTCACCACCACTTCGGCGACATCCTGAGCAGACTGCAGGAAACTGCTCGTCTCCACCATCAAGCGTCGATTGGCTTCGACCAGTGCACCTGCCGGTCCGCCAGCATTCCGCAGATTCAGGGCACCTTCGATCTCGCTCACCGAAACACCTACCCGCCGCATGCGATCTGCATCGAGATAGACGTTAACCGCTTGCCCCGGACCGCCAATCGTGCGGATATCTCGGCTTCCCGGCACACGCTTGAGCTCAACTTCCAATGCGTGTGCGACCCGCTCCAGATCGAAAGCCGAGACTTTCTCGTCGCGCGAGAACAAAGTCAACGCCAGCACAGGAACATCATCAATGCCCGAGGGCTTTACCACCGGCTCCTGTGCGCCGAGATGACTGGGCAACCAGTCGCGATGGCTTTGCAGGGTGTCATGCAGCCGCACCAAAGCTTCACTGCGCGGCACCCCCACCTTGAATTGCACCGTGACGATGGCCTGTCCCGGCTGCGATACCGATGTCACATGTTCAACACCAGGCATGCGCGAGAGCACCTGCTCGGCGGGCGTGGCGATCATGGATTCCACGTCCCCCACCGAGGCGCCAGGAAACGCCACGAAAACGTTCGCCATGGTCACATCGATCTGCGGCTCCTCCTCGCGCGGTGTCACCCCCACGGCAAAGATTCCAAGCAGGAAGAGCAGCAGCGCCAGCAATGGTGTGATGGCGTTGTCCTGAAACAGCCGGGTGATGCGCCCGGCAATGCCGAGACCAGATTCCGCACTCATCTCAGCATCCCCGCCCGTACCGGATCCAGCGCCACTTTCTCCCCGGCACTCACCCCAGCCAGAACTTCGACGCCTGCGGTACCAAATTGCTCGCCCAGCCGCAACAAGCGTTGCAGGAAGCGTCCATCCTTGCCTTGCACATACGCGGCCACCAGCTCACCACGTCGCAGTACAGCGGCATTCGGAATCACCAGTCGCTGGGCAACGCCGGTTGCCAGCAGCACACGTAAGGACTGGCCTGGCTGCAGAGCCTCTTGCGGAATCTGTTCCAGCCGCACTTCGGTGCTTTGGGTCGCCGCATCCGCCGCCGGCATGATCTTCACCTGGCCCACCGCTTGCCAGCGCCCCGGCAACACTTCGATCTGCGCCCGCCCCTGCTCACGCACGCCTGCGAGCTGCGCCTGAGGCACCTGCACCACCACGCGCAAATCCCCGGGCGCATACAAAGTGATCAAGGGCACACCAGGCGCCGCCATGTCACCTTGCTCGACATTCACCACAGAAATCACGCCAGCATACGGCGCCACGATCACGGTATGGCTGCGTCCGGCACTCGCAACGCCCTCCCCTGCCTGCAAAGCGCTGACCTGGGCACGCGCCGAACGGCTCTGTGCTTCGGCCTGATCGAGCGCGGCCGGACTCATGAATTTCTTGGCAACCAGCTCACGGGTGCGCGCCAGATTGGCCTCTGCATTGACCAGCTGGGCCTGTGCCGCAACGACCTGCGCCTGTTGCCCGGCCAGGGTCTGGGCCTGCTCACGGTCATCGATGCGCAGCAAGGTCTGCCCGGCGACCACCCGCTCGCCGGCTTTCACTGCGACTTGAAGAATCCGCCCGGAAACCTGCGCAGCAATCTGGCTTTGGCGTACGGCCTGCACCACGCCATCGCTGGCATAAGCTTTCGGTACCTGACGCAAACTCACCTCGGCGACAGGCAACACCTCTGCTGCAGCACTCATGCCTGTGCAGAAAAAGGCTAGCGCAATGCCCACTTCCCATCGATGCAACATGACGCCTCCTGAAGAATCCACTTGATTTTATTTACTATATGACCACATAGTTATATTGTCAATCAAAGCAAACCACTGGACAACCGATATAATGGGACGAACTGCGATGAACGCAGACTTCAAACGAGGACTCTACTGCATGCAGGCGCTGGACGAATCCGCACTGACCCACGTGGCCACCTATTTCCGGGCACTCTCCGAACCCACCCGGTTGCGCATCCTCAATACCTTGCGCGAGGGCGAAAAGAACGTCAGCCAGATCACCGAGAAAACCGGCTGTGGTCAGGCCAATGTTTCGAAGCATCTTGCCCTGCTCTTCGAGGCTGGGCTGGTGACGCGCACCTCGCAGGGCACGGCTGTCTTCTACGGGATCGCCGATGCAGCGACTTTCGAGCTCTGCGACATCGTGTGCGGCAATGTAGCACGCATCGTCGAGCGCCAGTTCGCCAGCGCAAACGCCCTCAAGAAACAGCTCGGCAAGATCGGCAAGGCCTGATCAACTCAGCCACAGGGCGAGAATCCCGACCAGCAGCATTACCAGCGTTGCCGCACACACGCGGCGAGCGAGGCCATGGCTCCCCAGAACCACGGTCAATCCGGCCTTCACCACGGTATTGGAAAGCACACCCGCCACGACGGCCTGTACCGCAATCGGCAATTGCGCCACATTGCGAGCCATGTCCGCCATCGACAAAGTGATTGCATCCACATCCGTCGTCCCTGCCAGCACGGCGACATACACCAGCCCGGCCATCGAGAAACTTCGCCGGGTGATCTCGACCATCAGCAACACGACGGCAAACAGCAATCCGAACTTGGTGGCAGACCACAGGCTGAACGGATTCTTCAGGGGAACCTCGCCCAGCGTATCCGGCGCATGTGACGCATCGCGCAGGCTGCGCAGGTAGAACCAGCCGGCAAACCCCATGTCGATCAGCAGCATCGCCCCAAAAGGCCACAGCAAAGGCATGATCAGGGTGGGATTGAGGGCCAGGACCATCACCAAAACCCGCACGAACATCACCGCCCACGCAATCAGCACCCCGGCGGCATATGCATCATCCTTGCTGGGCTGAAAACCCGTGCGGCTCTCACGGGAAATCGACAGGGTCACTGCAGTGGAAGACACCAGCCCGCCTGTCAGGCCCGTCACGGCAACGCCGCGGGCGCTGCCCAGCCAGCGCGTGGAAACATAACCGATCAGCGACAAAGCCGAGATCAGTACCACCAGCAACCACAGTTTGTAGGGATTCAGCGCGTCCCAGGGATCGATCGGATGGTGTGGCAGCAAGGGCAACACAATGAAGCTGGCTATCAGCAGTTTGAGGCCGGCAAAGATGTCTTCCTTGCCGAGTTTCTGTACCGCACCATGCAGCGGATCCTTGAACGCCAGCAAGGAAGTGTTGACCACGGCAAGCCCCACTGCCACCACGGCATGCCCGAACATGACGGCAGCCCCAAGAAGGAAGACGGTCAGTGCGGCCAGCTCGGTGGTAAGCCCGACCGAGGCCGGATCGGCACGCTTCTCAAGCAGATAAGCCGCTGCAATCAGGATCAGCAAGCCGGTCAGGCTGACACCGAAGATCAGCGGCATGGCCGTCTGTGTCGCCAGCCAGGCAGACAAGGCCCCGGCCTCGGAGAGCAGCATGAAGGTGCGGATCCCGGCAAAGGATGGACGCTGCGTATCGGCCTTCTTCTTCTCGCGCTCGGTGCCCACCAGCGCACCGATCAGCAAGGCAATCGCGAACAGCTGGGCGGTTCCCAGCTCGGGGGGCTGCTCAAACATGCGTCACTCCTGTCACGACATTCCTCTGAGCCATTACGGCAGCACATCCCGAAAGCATGAGCGCTGCCGCAGAAGGGATCAGCATGCTACAAAAACAAACAGGCCGCATCAGCGGCCTGTTTGCCCGTACGCAAAACCTCAGTGATGATGCCCGTGTTCACCGTGCACGTGACCATGCTCCAGCTCTTCAGCGGTGGCAGCGCGCACATCCCGGATCGTCACATCGAAAATCAGGGCCATGCCGGCAAGCGGATGGTTCCCGTCGACAACAACCTTCTTGTCGGCAATGTCCGTGATCCGGAAGACCATGTCGTCTTCACCATCGTCACCCACACGTTCAAAAGCCATGCCGACTTCGATATCCGCAGGGAACAACTCACGATCTTCAACCAGCACCAGGCTTTCATCGAATTCGCCGAAGGCATCATCCGGTTGCAGTTTGATGTTGAGTTTTTCACCCGTATTCATGCCATGCAGTTTTTCTTCCAGCAAAGGGAAGATGGCATCGTAGCCGCCATGCAGGTACACCAGCGGGTTGGCACCATCGTCAACCACGTTGCCTTCGGGATCGCGCACGGTGTAGTCAAGCGTGACGACGGTGTTCTTGATGATTTCCATTCTTTCTCCGATTGAGTGTTTTCAGCAGTTCGAGAAGTTTCTCGGTGTGATCCCGCAGGTCGACATTGTAATCGGCCAGCAGCAGCACGCCATCACTTCCGATCACGAAAGTGCTGCGATGCACCGCCGGACGAACCACCCCGTCGGCCAGGCGATCCTGCCAGACCCCGTACAGCCGGCAGACTTCGCCGTCCGGATCGGACAACAACTCCATCGCAATCCCGTTCTCGTCCCGGAAATCGGCGTGGGTCAGACACTCATCGAGACTGATGCCCACAACCATGGCCCCGCATTTCGCAAACTCCCGTTCACGTTCGGAAAAGGAGATCGCCTGCTTGAGACTGGAAGGCATCACATCACGCGGATAGAAGTGCAGCACGACCATCCGGCCAGGCAAGACTTCGGTCAAATCGAAGATGCCCATGTCGGCATTGGGTAAACAAAAAATTGGCGCCGTGCTCCCCGGCGCCAGAGGAGGCTCCGCGCGGCTGGTGCCACTGCTGACCAAATCACTTGACCACGTCGCGAGTTGTCCCATTTGATGCTCCTGCAGCGTTGCTCACACTTCTGGATAGACGCGCGTGTAGCGAACAACAAGGAGATTGCGGAAAGTCCTTAATCCCTCTTCCCACAGGGGCTACAACAGACTCTCTGGCATGGGCAGTGGCGGCAGCCCGTGGCGCTTGCGTACTCGGCTGCATTCGACATTGCTGATGCCATGCACGCCATGAGGCGAGAATTCGCGACAAGGTTCCGGACGGAATTCATAGATGCCGCAACGCACCAGCTCCCCCAGCTTGCCGACCAGGGCGACACAGCGTGGCGGCACGCGATCCGTGCCACGCATGCGGCAGGTACTGGCAGTCTCGTCATCCGCCAGGGAATCCGGCACACAGCCCCCTTCAGACACCAGCTGGCTGCGATGGAAACTCACCCGCAAACTGGCGCAGCAGGCGCCACATTGCTGGCAAGGCTCAAGCGTACTCATGGCGTATCGAGATCCAGCGTCAAGCGATACAGGCGCTGGCCCGAATCGCGATATTTGCGCTCGAAAGGCGTCAGCGGATCCACCGCTGACCAGTCTTCGATCAATGCCGGTTTGCCACTGAGCAGTTGCAGCGCCAGCGCCAGCTCTTCGAGATAGATGCGCCAGTTGCTGCGGCTCTCCAGCACGCCGCCCAGTTGCAGAATCGTCGGAAACACCGCGTGCCCATGCCAGCGCCGTGCGAGCTGACCGATCTTGGGCCAGGGATTCGGATAAAGGACGTAATGGCGCGACAGTTTGACCCCGCGCTCCGCCAGCAGACGCCAGAAATCCACCAGATCCGCACGCACAAAACACAGGTTGTCGGGCTGCTCACCGGGTTTGCCGCGCCCCAGCCGATCTTCGCTCTGATCCACCCCGAGCACGAAATGATCCGGATAAGCCCGCGCCAGTTGCAGGCTGCTCCAGCCTACGCCGCAACCGGCATCCAGCACGATCGGGGCAACACCATCCCAGCGCTGCATGGCCGTCTCGAAGGCCGAGACGTTCCAGGGCGCACAGGGTTTGCGAAACGGCGCGTCACGATGGCGCAAGACCAGCTCCGCCAGTTTTTCATGCGGCCCGAGCTGTGCCGTCTGGATGTCTCTGGAGTTGGCGTACATCAGAAAGCTCCCGCGGCCTGCAACGCGTCAGTCACTTCGGCGGCCTGCCGCAAGGGACGAATGCGCTGATGCAGGTGTTCCGCCTGCGGAAAAGTCCGGCGCAACAGATTGAGCCATTGTTTGATCCGTCCCGGCGCCTGATGAGGCTCCAGTTTGTGCAGCACGCCTTGCCAGAAATCTCCGATCACCGGCAACAAACGCGCCCAGTCAACTTCTGCCGGATGGGGTTCCAGCCCGGCAGCCGCCGCACGGATCCGTTCTGCCAGAAAAGGATCGGCCACCGCCCCGCGCCCGAGCATCAGTTGCTGGCAACCACTCTCGGCCACACAACGCTGGTAATCCGCCACATTCCAGATTTCTCCATTGCCTACCACGGGAACATTCACGGCTTCGGCGATCCGGGCGATCCATGGCCAGTGTGCGGGCGGACGATAGCCGTCTTCCTTGGTCCGGGCATGTACCACCAGCAGTTCCGCACCGCCGGCCACCAGCGCTTGCGCGGCTTCGATGGCGCGATGGGTATCCCGTACCCCGAGACGCATCTTGGCGGACAACGGGACACGCCCGGCCACACCGTCCTTGACCGCACCAGTGATGCGATACAGCAGCTCTGGCTCATCCAGCAGGATCGAGCCTCCGCCATGCCGATTGACCATCGGCGCCGGACAACCGAAGTTCAGATCCACGCCAGCAGGATTCAGTCCCGCCAGCGTCGCTGCGCACGCCCCCATGCGGCCGGGATCCGAGCCCAGCAATTGCACCCGAACCGGCACGCCGGCCGCCGTGCAGGCACCTCTCAGCAATTCGGGCGCCACCCGCGTATACACGCGTGCCGGCAGCACCGTATTGGAGACCCGCACGAATTCGGTCACGCACCAATCGTAAGCCGCCGCACGCGTCAGCGCTTCGCGCATCACGGCGTCGACCAGACCTTCCATCGGAGCAAGCAACAAGCGTGGCATTGAAACTGTGAACGACTGTGAAAGAGCGCGGATTTTACGCGCATGTCAGCCTGCCAACAGCTATCGGCAGGGCTGCGCATGCTATCTTCGGCATCTGGAACATGTCTTGGGATGAAGTCGTGATCGTCGTGGATCTGCGTTGCGCGAATGCGCACCGTTTTGAAGGCTGGTTTGCCTCGTCGGAAACTTTCGCGCAGCAGCGCGAGCAGCAAATGGTGACGTGCCCGATCTGTGGCTCGCACGAGGTCCAGCGCCAGCCCTCCGCCCCGCATGTGGCACGCTCAGCCGCGCCCGCCGCACCGGTGGCCCCCGCCGATCCGGCGAGCATCCTGGCCAAACTGGTCGAAGTCCTGCAAGACCAAGGCATCGCTTCGGAAGATGTGGGCGAACGCTTCGTCGAGGAAGCCCGCAAGATTCATTACGGTGACGCGGAAGAACGCGCCATCCGTGGCCAGGCATCCCTGACCGACGCGCTCGGACTGCTGGAAGAAGGGATCAGTGTGCTGCCACTACCACCGGCAAAAGAGCATCTGCACTGAGCACGGCCTCGTGCGCCCCTGCTGCTCCCGACTCCAGGCCAAGATAAAAGGCACTGAACCCCTCCAGCGGTGACACATAACCGCGCAACCTCTGCCACATCATCCACAACGGATTGACTGTCTGCATGCTCACACCCTCCTTGCGTTGCAAGGCTAGGGCATCCAGGTGACACCCAGAAGACAGCGTCGTGACACTCAGCTTACAGAGCTGACGATCAGGGGAACATGCATCTCTTCTGCACTCAGACCACCATGCACACCGATCATCGGTGGCGCACTTTCTCCGGCCACGCTGTCACGCACCGTCCAGTCCCCGCGCGCGATCAGCACCCAGTCGCCGCAACGCGCAAAGGTTTCCGCATCAATCGATCCCGGGCCGAACAAGCCGCTGGACAGCGCCTTGGCCGCAGGCAGCGCAATCAGGGCATGACCGAAACGCGCCTCGATGACCTCTCCGAAAGATTCCGCAAACTCGGGCAAGACATGGCAATACGCAGCACGGCGCTCACCACTGAGTGGTCCACGCAGCATCGCGTGAATATCCGGATGCTGCATCAGATCGATCTGATGCGCCGACGGATTGTCGATGAAGCCATGATCAGCTGCGACCACAACCAGCGTGTCGGGCATTTGAGCGCGGATCTGTGCATAGACAGCATCGATCCGTGAAAGCATTTCACGCGCCGCATCCGAATCGATCCCGCAATCATGTGCAGTACGATCCAGCAGCGGAGTGTAGGCGTATACGTAGCGCGCCCCCGTTCCGCTTGCTGCCGCCTGCGCGATGCGCACGGGCAACTCTTCCAGCTCACGATAGGCATGAACCATGGCGCCTGAAGCATGGAAGCTGCTGAACGGTCCTTGAGCCAGTTCCGGCAGGGTGACCAGATGCGTCTGGCGCTGCGCGGCAGGCATGACCGGCGCAATCCGCAGTAAACGCTCGATGACTGCCGGAGCTGGCGCACGGTGACTGCCGCGCAGGCGCATGGGCAAAGGCGCCACGGTCGTCTCACTAGGATCATCGCGCACGAACCAGCCCAGCATGCCATGTACAGCAGCGGATTCTCCTGTCATTACGGTGGTAATCGCGGTCGCCGTGGTGGACGGAAAAACCGACGTCAGCCGGCCAATCCGGTCACGCCACAAATGCGGTGCCAATTCGCGGTTCGCAGCCAGGAAATGATCGCCCAAACCATCCACCAGCAGAAAGACCAAGGTCTCATGCCGTGACCAGACCTCACTCGCATGACGGCCATCGGGCAAATGCAATTCGGGATAATGTGCACGAACGGGAGATCCGCACACCTTGGCCAGGGAAACAGCCAGATTGAACAATCCGCACCCGCTGTAATCGGGCAGGCTTGCCTCGCTCAATTGCGGCAAGGACTGAGGCGCGAGCAGCCGCGCCTGATTTTCATTCAGATACATCAGACCACCGCAAAACAAAAGGGGAAAGGCATAAGCCTTTCCCCTTTGAGACTGGAGCGGGAAAAGAGTCTCGAACTCTCGACCTCAACCTTGGCAAGGTTGCGCTCTACCAACTGAGCTATTCCCGCATGCTTCTTGTTCTGGAGGCGCGAGCCGGAGTCGAACCGACCTACACGGATTTGCAATCCGGTGCATAACCGCTTTGCTATCGCGCCGTTATTCGACACAAATTCGGCTTGCGCCACCCCCGGTCCGAACCGGAGTTTTTGCTTCTAACTAAAAGGGAAAGCCAGCTTCAGCTTTCCCAAAAATATTTGGAGCGGGAAAAGAGTCTCGAACTCTCGACCTCAACCTTGGCAAGGTTGCGCTCTACCAACTGAGCTATTCCCGCATCAGGAGCCGCGCATTCTAATGTATCAGACGAGGATGTCAAGAACCCCACGCTACTTTTCGCTCAACACCGCGAGGGCCTTGCGCATGTAATACACCATCGACCACAAGGTCAGGACAGCCGCCACCCACATCAGCACCACTCCCAACTGGTGGATCGGCAGGCCAAACAGATCGTCCTGGAACAGCAAAAGCGGGATCGCCACCATCTGTGCCGTGGTCTTGAGTTTGCCGATGAAAGATACTGCCACGCTGCGCGATTTGCCCAGTTGCGCCATCCATTCGCGCAGCGCCGAGATGGTGATCTCGCGCCCGATGATGATGAAAGCCAGCAAGACATTGCAGCGATCCAGCCAGACCAGCAACACCAAGGCCGCACAGACCATCAGCTTGTCGGCCACCGGATCAAGGAACGCGCCAAATGCTGACGTCACCCCCATGCGCCGCGCCAGATAACCGTCAAACCAATCGGTAACGGCTGCGACCACAAACAGCACACAGGCCGTCACATTCTGATGATGCGGCGACAAAACCTCGGCAGGCAGGAAAAATACCGCCAACACCAGCGGGATCATTACGATGCGTGCCCAAGTCAGCGCATTGGGAAGATTGAAGTCCATGGGGAGTCCGGAAGACGCTCTAGCGGAGCGCGTTATGTATCTGCTCAGCCATTTTACGATTGATCCCGTCCACGCGGCATAAATCTTCTACCGTCGCTTCGCGTACACCTGCCAGGCCGCCGAAGGCTTCAATGAGTTTCTTGCGCCGGGTCGGGCCGATGCCAGGAATATCCTCAAGCTTCGATGTCAGCCGTGTCTTGCTGCGCTTGGCACGCATGCCGGTAATGGCAAAGCGGTGGGCCTCGTCACGCACAGTCTGGATCAGATGCAGGGCGGGATGCTCGCCACCGAGCGCCAGCCCCGGCCTGCCATCCGCATAGATCAGCTGTTCGAGACCGGCCTTGCGTTCCTCGCCTTTGGCCACGCCCACCATGGCTATGCTCTGCAAGCCCAGCTCGGTCAGCACCTCCCAAGCCACGCCGACCTGGCCCTTGCCCCCATCAATGAGGATCAGATCCGGCCGCACGCCATCGCCCGCGGCCACCTTCTCATAGCGTCGCGTCAGCGCCTGACGCATCGCCGCATAATCATCGCCCGGTGTGATGCCGTTGATGTTGAAACGGCGGTATTCGCTCTTTTTCATGCCCGCGCCTTCCCACACCACGCAGGACGCCTGGGTGGCCTCGCCCTGGGTGTGCGAGATGTCGAAGCACTCGATGCGATGCGGCCGCTCGGACATTTCCAGAGCAGCTTGCAGGGCATCCAGTTGCGTCTCCGCCCGGCCGGTTTCGCGCAGGCGCGTTTCGATGGCGAGCTTCGCGTTGTTCTGCGCCATCTCGGCCCAGGCTTTTTCGGCCTGAAAGCGTGCCGTGGCGACGACGGGCGGGCGCTCCAGCACATCTTCAAGCACCACCCGAATTGCCTCAACATCCGCACCTTCGATCACCAGCTTGGCGGGCGCTGGATGCAAACGGTAATGCTGTTCGACATACGCCAGCAAGGCATCCGCCACATTCAGCCCTTCACTCGCACTGGGAAATTGTGCACGGTCACCCAGATGGCGCCCGCCACGCACCATGGCAAGATTCACGCAGACCAGTCCTCCCGCCGCTTCGGCAACCAGGATATCGACATCCTCGTCCTTGCCCGAATCGACGAATTGCTTGTGCAATACGGTCTGCAGCGCACGGATCTGGTCACGAAAGATCGCCGCCTGCTCAAACGCAAATGCATCGGAGGCAGCCTGCATCCGTGCCGTTAACGTATCGATGACATCCGAATGGCGCCCTTCAAGAAACAAGGTCGCCAGTTTCACATCCCGTGCGTAGTTTTCAGCATCGATCACCCCCACGCAGGGCGCCGAGCAGCGCTTGATCTGGTGCAACAGGCAGGGCCGCGAGCGGTTGCTGAAGACGCTGTTCTCGCAGGTCCGCAGCAAAAACAGGCGTTGCAGCAACTGGATGCTCTCGCGGGCAGCCCAGCTTGATGGAAACGGCCCGAAGTAACGCACGCCCTTCTCAAAAGCCCCGCGGTAATAGGCCAGGCGCGGTGAGGCTTCACCGGTGATGGCAATGTAGGGATAGCTCTTGTCATCGCGAAACAGGATGTTGTAGCGCGGCTTGAGCGTCTTGATGAGGGTATTTTCGAGGATCAACGCCTCGGCTTCCGAGCGCACCGCCGTGGTATCCACGCGCACGATCTGCGCCACCATCAGTGCAATGCGCGGGCTCGGATGATTCTTCTGGAAGTAGTTCGAAACGCGGCGCTTGAGGTTCTTGGCCTTGCCAACATAGAGCACCTCCTCGTCCGCACCGATCATGCGGTACACGCCGGGCGCCTCGGTCAGCGAACGCAGAAAAGGCTTGTAGTCAAAGCCGCTCATGGACGTTACGCCAGCGCCTGCACCGACGCCCACGCATCCGTGAAACGCTTGTCGATCGACAACACTTCCATCGCCGGGTACTGCGAGGGCTGCAACGCGGCAATGCGCATGGCCGATTCGGCACGTACACCGGGTTGCCAACGCACCAGCAGATCGGCGGTGAGATCCGGGCGGTTGCAAACCAGCACCATGTCACAGCCGGCAGCATACGCAGCAGCAGCCCGCCCGACGATATCGCCCGCGAGCGTGGCGCCCTGCATGGTCAGATCATCACTGAAGACCACGCCATTGAAACCGATCCGGCCACGCAAGACCTCCTGCAACCAGAACGGCGAGAAGCCGGCCGGATTCGGATCAACCTGCTCATACACCACATGCGCCGGCATCACGCCGGAGAGCGCCTGCCTGAGTTCGGTGCGGTAAGGGGCGATATCCTCTGCCCAGATCGCGTCAAAGCTGCGGGAATCGACCGGCATGGCGACATGTGAATCTGCAGATGCGAAGCCGTGACCCGGGAAGTGTTTCCCGACACAGCCCATTCCCGCCTCACGCAAGCCCATGCACAAAGCATGCGCGAGCATGGCGGTGATCTGTGGATCCCGATGGAATGCGCGATCACCAATCACCGAACTCTGCCCGTAATCGAGATCCAGCACCGGCGTGAAAGACAGGTCGATGCCGTACGCGAGGAGTTCAGAGGCCAGCACGTACCCCGTATCCTGCGCAGAGAGCAACGCGTCGCGCGGCGAGCGGGCATACAGCTCACCGAGCTTGCGCATCGCCGGCAAACGCGTGAAGCCTTGGCGAAAGCGCTGCACGCGGCCACCTTCGTGATCCACCGCGATGATCAGTGCCGGGCTACGCAGTGCGTGAATCTCGGCGCACAGCGCGGCGAGCTGATCGGGATTCTCGAAATTACGCGAAAACAGGATCACCCCACCCACCAGCGGATGACATAGCACGTCACGCTCGGCATCACTCAGCCGGAAACCGGCAACATCGGCCATCACCGGGCCGTGGGGAATAGAAAGGCTCATGGGCGTTTTTCCAGAATCGCGAAGGCAATCACATGCTCGCGTTCATCACTGATCGACAAATGGGCACACAGCCCCAGACTGGCGAGATGCTCGGCCAGCCCCCCAGCGAAAAGGTAGGACGGCTTGCCCAGTTCATCGTGACGCACCCCGATGGCAGACAAGGTGGCAGGCGGGCGCAAACCGGTACCAAGCGCCTTGGACAAGGCTTCCTTGGCCGCAAACCGCTTGGCGAGAAAACGCTCCGGCTCACGCGCCTTCCCGTAATCCTCCAGTTCATCCGGATGCAGCAGTCGTTGCGCAAAGCGCTCCCCATGCCGGGCGAGCGAATCACGCATGCGCGCAACCGTGACGATGTCGGTGCCGATACCGTAGATCACGCGTGCAACTCAGCGGGCGGCCAGACGGGTTGCATCGGCTTCGCGCATCAGCCGCTTCATCTCTGCGACGGCTTCGCGCAGCCCGACAAATACGGCACGACTGACAATGGCATGGCCGATGTGCAGCTCACGCACATCGGGCAAAGCCGCCACCGGCTGCACATTGAAATAGTTCAGCGCATGCCCGGCATTGAAGCGCATGCCCAGATCAACGATGGCACGCCCCGAAACGCGGATCTTGTTGATCTCTTCCAGCACGGCCGGACTGCGCGCATCACGTCCCTTGGTGTGAAAGGCTGCTGCATAAGGCCCGGTATGAATCTCGCAGACGCGCGCGCCAATCCGGGCGGCCGCCTCGACTTGCGCAAGCTCCGGATCGATAAACACGCTGGTCATGATGCCAGCATCCGCGAGACGCGCAATCACTTCCTTGAGACGTGCCTCCTGAACAACGATATCCAGCCCACCTTCAGTCGTCACTTCCTGGCGCCCCTCAGGCACCAGCATGGCCATCTCGGGCCGAATCTGACAGGCGATCCCGACCATCTCGTCGGTCGCAGCCATTTCCAGATTGAGCTTGATATGCGTCAGCTCGCGCAAGCGCCGCACATCGTGATCCTGGATATGCCGACGGTCTTCACGCAAATGGACGGTGATCCCGTCAGCCCCCCCCAGATGGGCCTCGACGGCGGCCCACACCGGATCAGGTTCGTACGTACAGCGTGCCTGGCGAAGCGTGGCGACGTGATCAATATTGACACCGAGTTCGATCATTTTTCAGAGCTCCTGCAATTCCATGAGTATGCGGCGCGATTCCAGCGCCTGCCCACCAAGATGGTACTGGATCAAGCGACGCATGAGGCCTTTCGCATGACTCAGGGTATCCGGTGAAGAAAAATCGTCCTGCGCCATAGCAAGCAGGACGTGTCCCGGCAGCAATGGCATCTCATCACGCGAACGGGGTGCTTCAACCGGCCCGGTTTCTGTCAGAAACAGATAGTGCCGATCGGGTCGTACGGCCTCGCCGCTCTCGACATCGTAATCCAGGGTCGGGGCATAGCCCACTTCCCGCAGCAGGGCGAGTTCGAAACTGCGCAAGAGCGGCGCATAGGCCTGCCCGACGGCAAGCCGGGCCAGGGTTTCAGCGTAAATGTCGAAGAGCTTGGCATGCGCGTCTTCGCGGGGCAGCAGACGCAACAGCAATTCATTGAGGTAATAGCCACAAAGCAGACCGACCCCGCCCAACAAGGCTTGCCCTCCCTGCCAGGAGGCATGGGTCAGAGTCTTGATTTCACCGCGACCGGTCCACGACACGTCCAGCGGTTGAAACGCCATCAGCACGCCACGCAGCATCGAACCAGGACGTCGCGCGCCCTTGGCCACCATCGGCACCCGTCCATGCTCGCGAGAAAAAACCTCGGCGATCAAGCTGGTCTCGCGCCAGAGATAGCTGTGAAGCAGAAAGCCGGTCTGATTCTCGATGCGCAGACGGGTCGTCATGCCGCAATCCTGTCGTAAAGCGTCGTCGCTTAATCGTAGCCGAGCGACTTCAGGGCTCGCTCATCATCGGCCCAGCCGCTTTTCACCTTGACCCAGGTTTCGAGATAGACCTTGCTGTCGAAAAGCTTCTCCAGCTCGACGCGTGCCTCGGAAGAAATGCGCTTGAGGCTTTCGCCCCCTTTGCCGATGACGATGCCTTTATGGCTGGCCTTGTCCACGATGATCGCCGCAAAGATCCGGCGCAGATTTCCTTCGACCTCGAACTTTTCAATCTCCACCGTCATGCCATACGGCAATTCCTCGCCCAACATGCGGAAGAGCTTCTCGCGCAGGAATTCGGCAGCCAGGAAGCGCTCGCTGCGGTCGGTGATGTCATCCTCGCCAAACAACGGTTCACCTTCGGGCAGATATTTGCCGAGGGATTGCAGCAACTGATCAACGTTGTGCCCCTTTTCTGCACTGACCGGCACGATCTCGCTGAACGGAAATTCCAGGGCCATTTTCTGCATGAATGGCAGCAACCGGGTCTTGTCCGACTCCAGGTCCACCTTGTTGATGATCAGCACGACCTTGGCTTCATGAGGCAGCAACTCAAGCACCTTGCGATCATCCGGGCCGAAACGCCCGGACTCGATCAGGAACATCACCACATCCACCTCGGACAGGACCTGATTGACGGTGCGATTCATGGTGGAGTTCAGTGCATTGCGATGATGCGTCTGGAATCCCGGGGTATCGACAAAGATGAATTGCTGCTTGCCCTCGGTGAGCACGCCTGTGATGCGGTGGCGCGTCGTCTGCGCCTTGCGCGAAACAATACTGACCTTCTGACCGATCAAGCGGTTGAGCAAGGTCGACTTGCCAACATTGGGACGGCCAACAATGGCCACCAGGCCCGTGTGAAAAACATCTTCGCTCATGCTTGTTCCAGTTTTTGCAAGGCAGCCGCAGCCGCCACTTGCTCGGCAATCCGCCGGCTGAGCCCCACACCCGAGGTTCGGACATGCAGGCTGTCGATCACGCAATGCACTTCAAATTCGCGCGCATGCGCTTCACCACGCTCCTCGGCCATGACATATTGTGGCAACGGCAGGCGACGCGCCTGCAACAGCTCCTGCAACGCCGTCTTGGGGTCTTTCAGCGCCCGTGCCGGATCCAGCGCGCCCAGCCCATCCGCATACAACCCGTCGATGACCCGCTTGGCTGCCTCGAAGCCGGCGTCCAGATAGATTGCGCCAAACACAGCTTCCAGCGCGTCGGCGAGAATGGACGGACGACGATGCCCGCCACTTTTCAATTCCCCTTCGCCCAGATGGAGATGGGAGCCCAGCTCAAGTCGTTCAGCCAGTTGCTGCAGGGCATCCTGGCGAACCAACTGGGCACGCAAACGCGACATCTCGCCTTCACGCAAACCATCAAAACGCTCGTAGAGCGCCATGGCAATCACCATGTTGAGGATGCTGTCGCCCAGAAACTCAAGGCGTTCATTGTGATCGGCGGAAAAACTGCGATGGGTCAGTGCCTGACGCAACAGCGCTGGCCGCTGAAAGTGATACCCCAGATCCCGCTCAAGTGATTCGGCTCTCACGTAGGTTCAATTATCCGAGCGAATGTCGAAATCGAAATACAGCCCGACATTCGCAAACAAGGAGACCTCACGCCGATACGCGACCTGCAAGACAACCCGACCATTATCTTTGCTGACCGAGATGGTCTGGGCGTCCACGGAGCGGATATCGTTGGTATACGCATACTTGCTGAATGCGGAACGAAATGCGCTGGCCGGCGCGCTTGCGTCGGTAGACGCCACCACACCTGCAAAGGCTTTTTTCACGCCGAAATATTCCACATAGACGGGGACCAGCCGGAACCCCAGCACCAGAAGTGCCATCAGGAAGGCCCCGACAATCAAGGTCGAGATCAGGGAAAGGCCGCCTTGTCGCTTCATGTCACATCCTCCTGACAAATCAGTGAAAACTGCCGATCCGCCCGAAATTGACGCCTGAAGGCGGCAGAATCCGGTCGGCATGGAACCAGACGAAGAACGCCCGGCCTACGATATTCTCATCCGGCACAAACCCCCATACCCGTGAATCGGCGCTCTGGTCACGATTGTCGCCCATCACGAAATAATGTCCAGGCGGGACGGTGCAGGTCACGCCGACCCCGGAATAATTGCAGTTGCCGGAATAGGCATGCGGGACAACCATCTGCTCCGGCACAAAGGGCTGTGCATCGCGGTTGTTGAGCATCATGTGCTTGCGGCCATTGCCCAGATCCTCTTCGAGCTTCTGGAAGACATCGAAAGTCTGTGGGATCAGGTAATCCCCCTCCGCATGCACCGCCATGACCTCGCCGTTGATACTCAGACGCTTGTTGATGTATTCCACCTTGTCGCCCGGCAAACCGATCACGCGCTTGATATAGTCCTGCGTGGTGTCATGCGGATAGCGGAACACCATCACATCACCCCGTTGCGGATCACCGACCGCGATGACCTTTTTGTTGAGAACGGGAAGACGAACGCCATACGCGTACTTGTTCACCAGAATGAAATCCCCGACCAGCAAGGTCGGAATCATGGACCCGGAGGGAATCCGGAACGGTTCGATCCAGAATGAACGCAGCATGAAGATGGGCAGAATCACCGGAAAGAAGCTGGCGCCATACTCAACCCACCACGGATCAGGCGTGCCCTTTGGGCGCAGCTTGCGCGCCTTGAATACGTCATAACACCACAACACACCCGAGACGATACTCAGGACAAACAGGATAAGAGCGAAATCCACAAATACCTCGGATCAGTTAATTGGGCTTACTTGCCTTCATCTGTGCGCAATACGGCCAGGAAGGCTTCCTGGGGAATCTCGACATTGCCCACCATCTTCATGCGCTTCTTGCCTTCCTTCTGCTTCTCCAGCAATTTCTTCTTGCGGGTGATGTCCCCACCGTAACACTTCGCCAGAACATTCTTGCGCAAGGCCTTGATGGTTTCGCGCGCCAGAATGTTCGAGCCGATAGCGGCCTGAATCGGCACATCGAACATTTGCCGCGGAATCAGACCTCTCAGGCGCGCGGTCAGTTCCCTGCCACGGTATTGCGCGTTGGCCCGGTGAACAATCACCGACAAAGCATCCACCTTCTCACTGGCCACCAACACATCAAGCTTCACGACATCTGCAGCACGATACTCCTTGAAGTCATAGTCGAGCGACGCATAGCCCCGTGAAACGGATTTGAGCCGGTCAAAGAAATCCATCACGACCTCTGCCATCGGCATGTCATAGACCAGTTTCACCTGGCGGCCGTGATAATGCATGTCGACCTGATTGCCACGCTTCTGGTTGCACAAGGTAATCACCGGGCCCAGATAATCCTGCGGCACGAAAATCGTTGCCTTGATGATGGGCTCCCGGATCTCCTGCATCTTGGTGGCCTCCGGCAGCTTTGCCGGATTCTCGACCTTGATCACATCCCCGTTGTTCATCAGCACTTCATACACCACCGTCGGCGCGGTCGTGATGAGATCCATGTCGAATTCACGCTCCAGACGCTCCTGCACGATTTCCATGTGCAGGAGTCCCAGGAAACCACACCGGAATCCAAAGCCCAGCGCCTGAGACACCTCGGGTTCGTAATGCAGCGAAGCATCGTTGAGCTTGAGTTTTTCGAGCGAGTCGCGCAACTGATCGTACTCGCTGGACTCCACCGGGTAGAGCCCGGCAAACACCTGCGGCTTGATCTCCTTGAATCCCTCCAGCGCCTCGGCAGCCGGCTTGTTGGCCAGGGTCACGGTATCCCCGACCTTGGCAGCATCCAGCTCCTTGATGCCGGCAATCACGAAGCCCACCTCGCCCGCCCGCAGGGCTTCGCGCGACAGGGATTTCGGACTGAATACCCCGACCTGCTCACACAGATGCTGCACGCCGGTACTCATGAACTGGATCTTGTCCTTGGGCCGCAAGGCGCCATCCACGACCCGCACCAACATCACGACGCCGACATAATTGTCAAACCAGGAGTCGATGATCAGCGCCTTCAGTGCGCCCTCCGGATTTCCACGTGGCGCAGGCACCTTGGCGATGATTGTCTCAAGGATCTCATCGACCCCCATCCCGGTTTTTGCCGAGCATGGAATCGCTTCCGTAGCATCGATACCGATCACATCCTCGATTTCCTGACGCGCCGTATCCGGATCTGCCGAGGGCAAATCCATCTTGTTGAGCACAGGCAAAACCTCGACGCCGAGTTCGATCGCGGTATAGCAATTCGCGACGGTCTGGGCTTCTACGCCTTGTGATGCGTCGACAACCAACAGGGCGCCCTCACAGGCGGAGAGCGACCGGCTCACTTCATATGAAAAGTCGACGTGTCCCGGCGTATCGATCAGGTTCAGGTTGTAGACCTGACCGTCCTTTGCCTTGTAGGACAAGGCCGCCGTCTGGGCCTTGATGGTAATGCCGCGCTCACGCTCCAGATCCATGGAATCGAGCACTTGCGCCTCCATTTCCCGGTCGGACAAGCCGCCACAGGTCTGGATAAGACGGTCAGCCAGCGTGGACTTCCCATGGTCAATGTGGGCGATGATCGAAAAATTACGGATGTGATGCATGCGATGACGTTCTGAAGTCCGGGTTAAAAACATCAAGGGGCGCCCCGCGCCCCTTGGCAAGTATCTGAAAAATCGCGTAATTATAGCCGAGGACAGACATGCCGCGACTAGTTCCCGGGGACTTTCATGCCTACAAAACTTTGCGTATCGCCACGCCGGACCAGCAGCGTCACCGCTGCACTCCTCGGCAAACCGTTGATCAGCTTGTTGAAGTGCTCCGCCGAGCGGACTTCACTCCCCGTTCCATGCTGGATTACGGCCGTCACCACATCGCCCTGGCGCAACTCAGCCCGGGCCGCCACACCAGCCACCTCACGAATCGCGGCGCCTTGCTCGGTCGCCAGTTCGCGTTTCTGTTCCCGTGACAAATCCTGCACCACCATTCCGAGACGGTTGGCGCCTCGAATCGGGTGCTCAAGCACTTGCACAGCGCGGGCAGATTTCTCTTCGGGAAATTCTGCCACCTTTACCGAAGTCTGTGCCGCCTTGCCTGCACGCCAATACTTCAGGACAGACGAAACGCCCGGCCGCGTTGCGCCGACAATGCGCGGCAGATCATTGGAACTCATGACCGTCTTGCCATCAAACTGGGTGATGACGTCGCCCGGCTTCAGGCCGGCACCTGCCGCCGGTCCTCCCGCTTCGACCTGGCTGACCAAAGCGCCTGTGGCCTGCGGCAGACCAAAGCTCTCGGCCATGTCGCGCGTCACTTCCTGAACCAGCACGCCGATTCGTCCCCGCATCACATGCCCACGCTGGCGCAGTTGCGCCTGGACATCCATGGCCACATCAATCGGAATGGCAAAGGAAAGCCCCATGAATCCGCCTGTGCGGCTGTAAATCTGTGAATTGATTCCGACCACTTCGCCCTGCAGATTGAACAAAGGGCCACCGGAATTGCCCGGATTGATCGCCACGTCGGTCTGGATGAAGGGCACAAGACCGTCGTCCGGCAAGGAGCGTCCCTTGGCGCTCACGATCCCGGCAGTCACCGTACTGTCGAATCCGAATGGAGAACCTATCGCCAGGACCCAGTCACCCACACGCAAACGCGCCGGATTACCAAGGCGGGCCTGTGGCAGGCTGGAAGCATCGACCTTGAGCAAGGCGATGTCGGTCCGCTTGTCTGTACCGACCAGGCGCGCCAGATACTCACGTTTGTCATTGAAGCGAACCAGGATCTCGCTTGCGTCTTCGACAACATGCGCATTGGTCAGGATGTAGCCCTCGCTACCGATCACGAACCCGGAACCTACCGCACGATCATCGTCCGGCTCATCCGGTTCTTCCGGCATGCTTGGCAGCATCCGGCGCAACCATTCCGGCACCCCGTCACGTTGCGGACGCAGGAACGGCGCCTTGACCGGCGTCTGTATGCGCGTGGCGCTGATGTTCACAACCACCGCCGCCTGTTTCTCGATCAAAGAAGCGAATTCAGGCAGATTACGGGCACTCGCGGGAAGACTGCTCAGCCCCAGGCACACGGCCACGCATGCAAGGCGCAACCCCAGCCTCATGACAAAAGGGTGCCGGTTATGCGTGGTCGCACACCTCTCAAAACGCCAGACCCCTGTAGACCATACAGGACCAGCAACGCAAGCACGAGAAAAGTCGCGGCCCCCAGCGCAACCGCCAGATCCGAGTGCCAGATCCACGAGGCCAGGCCAGCCCCCAGCAAGATGGCCAGCAACGGCAAGCCATATGCAATCATCGCCGCCTTCAGGGTCGCGCCCTCAGGAACTTCGACGCTGACCCGCTGGCCGCTCTGCGCGCCGAAACTGTTGTCAACGACGAACTCTTCACAATGTGAGTCATCCTGCCCCACACCGCCACATCCACCAACCTCATGGCAACGACCACACCCTCCGCTACGCTTGATTTTCACGTATGCACGGGTACCCGCCAAACGAACCACAATTCCTTCTGCCTGCACAAATAGCCTTCCTGTATTACTTTGAGCGTCGCTCGACGCCCTCGGCAATACGCCGCAGCGCAGCCATGGGCACCTCACCCAGCGCAGTCACGAGCCTGTCACCCACGATGCGCCGGAAAATGCCGGTAGATCCTGCATTGACCGGGCCGCTCTGCGCGGCCCCTGCCAAGTTGCCTGACGCTGCCTCGATAAACACGGAAACATCTGCAAGGCCATCCGAGAAAACGATGTGCACGGCATTCACATCATTGCGCCGCACAGAACGCTTGACCGCCGAAACGCTTTTGAAGCCAGGCGGAAGCTTGCGGAAATTCCACTCCAGATCTTCCATGCGCAACTCCACGCCACGCGCATTGATCACCCGCCAGTTGCCTTTGCGAGAAGACAGCGGCTTCAATTTTTCGTGATCAATCGTGATCCCCGGTGCTACGTCGGAAAACGCAAACTGCTCAATCGTCCCCAACTGCTCGCTCACCATGCGTGCCTTCAGCAATAGCCCCGTTGCGACATCCACCCAAAACTGCTGGCCATAACGCATGTCATCACGGGGTTCCAGCAGGATTTGCTGCGCATCGCGCCCTGCCACCCGCCCCTGTTCTCCCAGATGGATGTTGTAGAACTCGGCCAGCGCCGCGGGCTTGATGATCAGACGCCCGGGCTGACGACCCAGCACGGCCTTGTCCGTCACCACAATACGGTCCTGCGGCAAGAAACACTGCACATCCTCGTTATGCCGGATAACCTCACGCGGAGGTCCATCCAGCGTTTCGAGGCGTTCGTGTTCGCCCGAAGCGTCAACCAGATGGACAATGCGCGAAGTCTCGGCCCTGCCCTGACTCTGGTACACAAACACGCCGGAATAATTGAGGGAACGCGAAGCCTGGTTCATGCGCTGCAACCAGACATAGGCATCATCACCAAAGGCAGCCGGAGCAAGCAGGCTGAACCCGATCAATACGACAATACGCAGACGAGTCATCAACGCCGATCCACCTGCTCAATATTGACCGAACGGATGTACTGGGCAACGCCCGCCATCGGAGTCCCCATGGCCGAGGCCTGATGCGCCATCAAATAGCGCTGATCATCCGGCAGAGGCTCTCCCGGCACAGCCGCACTGGCCACAGCGATGTTGTCACTGGTCACCGATTGCTGCTGCGCTATCGTAGCCGGCGCTTCCTGCAAGGGAGCGGACCACAGGCTGAGCCCCATCCAGGCCGCCACCGCTACTCCAGCTACCGCCGCCGCAATCGGCAACCAGCGTGACGACTCCACGCGCGGCGCACGGGCCACCGGCGCCAGCACCGTCGGCTCGTCGGCCAATGCAGCCAGAATCGCCCCTGTCAGATCCTTGCCGGACGGGGCCTCGCCACGCAGGCAATCCCCTATCAACCAATACAAACTGCAGGTTTCACGCTGCGCGGATTGCCGTACCAAACCGTTCACGACTTGAGCACATCCTGCAGCATCCAGTTCGTCGTCGATCCATTCAGACAATTGTTCGTTTGTCATACTCACCACCTTTTGTCTGGCGCAATATCCAGCATCGGTTTCAAGCGCTCGGCAATCGCTTCGCGCGCCCGGAAAATACGCGACCTGACCGTCCCGATCGGACAATTCATGGCCGCGGCGATCTCGTCATAGCTCAGCCCCTCTATCTCGCGCAGCACGATCGCAGTGCGCAACTCTTCGGGCAAAGCCTCCATCGCTTGGTTCACCGTCTCTCCGATCTGCCGGGTCTGCAGCAAGCGCTCAGGCGTATCGTTGTCCCGCAACAACTCTCCTGATTCGTACTGTTCTGCATCCTCTGCCTCGATCTCGGTTGTCGTAGGCGCTCTGCGCCCCTGCGACACCAGGTAATTCTTTGCAGTATTGATACCAATCCGGTATAGCCAGGTGTAGAACGCACTCTCACCCCGAAATGAGGGCAAGGCACGGTACGCCTTGATGAACGCCTCTTGGGCGACATCTTCTACTTCTGCCGGATCACGAATCATCCGCGACAGCAATCGGGAAAGCTTGCGCTGATACTTGGACACAAGCAGGCCGAATGCCTGCTTGTCGCCACGCTGCACACGCTCAACCAGTTGCTGGTCAATCTCTCTGTCGCTCATCGGCTGTCGGAAACTAAGTTATGGGGCCGGGAGCCAAAGTATAGCCGAAGCCTTTGCGACTACTCAGCGATCAGACCACAACCCGGATCACAAAGTTCATGCACAGGCAAACATTCCCGTCCATTTCCAGATTTTGCTCAAACTGGTTCCAATCTAGGCAAGTCTTTGTTGCAGGAGACTTGGCCCGCGACCCTGCGACGACTAGGATTAGAACTTTTCCGCCGCCACAGTAGCCAGGAGAATCCCCCTTGAAGCGTTTTGATGTTCTGATCCTTGGCAGCGGTCTGGCTGGCCAGTCCCTCGCATTGCGCCTCGCTGACACGCACCAGGTCGCACTCGTAACCAAGCGCCATATCGAGGACGGCGCCAGCGCCTGGGCTCAGGGAGGGATTGCGGCAGTCATTGACCCCGCCGACTCGACCGCTTCGCACTACGAAGACACCCAGGTTGCCGGCGCCCATCTGTGCGATCCGGCGGCGACACGGTTTGTTGTCGAGAATGGCGCAGCGGCCATCCAGTGGCTACGCGATCAAGGCGTCCCCTTCACGCCGGATGCCGATACCAGCTGGGGGATGCACCTCACGCGTGAAGGTGGCCACAGCCATCGCCGCATCGTGCACGTGGCCGACGCCACCGGCGCTGCCGTACAGGAAACGTTGATCGACAAGGTTAAACGCCATCCAAACATCCATATCCTGGAAAACCATGTTGCAGTCGACCTGATCGTCGGCCACAAACTCGGAAAACCGGAAGCCGGTTGTCAGGGGGCCTATCTGCTTGACCTGTCCAGCGGACACATCGACGCCTTTGCCGCTGCCTATACCGTTCTGGCCACCGGCGGTGCCGGCAAGGTCTATCTGTACACCACCAATCCCGATACATCGACAGGAGATGGAATCGCCATGGCCTGGCGTGCAGGCTGCCGGGTCACCAACATGGAGTTCATCCAGTTCCACCCCACCTGTCTGTATCACCCACAAGCAAAATCCTTCCTGATTTCCGAAGCCGTCCGCGGCGAAGGGGGGCTGTTGCGGCTGCCCGACGGCACGCGCTTCATGCCCAAGCATGACCCGCGCGCCGAACTCGCCCCACGCGATGTCGTCGCACGTGCCATCGACTTCGAGATGAAGAAGCGCGGGATCGATAGCGTCTTTCTGGATATCTCGCACAAAAGCCCCGAATTCCTGCACGAGCATTTCCCGACCATCACGGCCCGCTGCCTGGAGCTGGGCATCGACATCACGAAACACCCCATCCCCGTAGTGCCCGCCGCCCATTACACATGTGGAGGGATACAGATCGACTTGCGCGCACGCACCGACCTGCCGGGTCTGTACGCCATCGGTGAAGCCGCCTGCTCGGGTCTGCACGGCGCCAACCGGCTGGCCAGCAATTCACTGCTCGAATGCGTGGTCTTTGCCGAGGCGGCGGCACGAGACATTCTTCAGCATCCCCGGCAAGCGCCTGCGGAACTACCGGCATGGGACGAAAGCCGTGTTGGCGATGCGGATGAGGAAATCGTGATCTCCCACAACTGGGAGGAGCTGCGCCGTTTCATGTGGGACTATGTCGGTATCGTACGCACCAACAAGCGTTTGGAGCGTGCACAGCACCGCATCCGTCTGCTGAACCGCGAAATTGACGAGTACTACAGCAACTTCCGGGTCAGCAATGATCTCATCGAACTGCGCAATCTGGTCACCGCAGCGGATCTTATCGTCCGTTGCGCGATGCGCCGCAAGGAAAGCCGCGGCTTGCACTTTTCCAAGGATTATCCGCAGACGGCCGAACGCGCCACACCGACCATCCTGCACAACAAGCTCTGGCCTGCGCACCTGAAACGCTGGAATCAATAGACCCGCACGCGCTGCGACTAATCCGCCTCCGGTCTGCTCCAGCGCAAGTAGCGGCGTAATGCCCGCCAGTGTTCGGGTGCCAATGCGTCACGCGTCAACGGCGCACGCCCAGTACTTTGCGAATTCATCTCGCGCCAATGCAGCACGATCAACCAACCCAGATCAATCGAGTCAGGCAGGATTTCGATCTGGGCGTCTCCTGTCGGCGCACGCAGCCACACCTCCCCAGACACAGACCAAGCCATGCGCAGATGTCGTAAGCATCGCGCGGTACGCCACCCCCACCCCGCCGAGACCAGTACGCCTCCCAGCACCACCATGCGTGCCCAGCCCGGCACGCCTGACGCACCAAGACACAGAAGCGGCAGCAAATGTGCCAGCCCCGCAGCCCACCACAGAGATCGGGAATAGAGCAATGAAAATGAAAAGGGCGCCGACATCACATCAAGCGCCCTGTTTTCACTGGCCCCGGCTCCTTGCAACATCGTCGCAGCCCGCCGAGCCAGAATCAGATCTTGCGGAAAACCACGGTGCTGTTGGTCCCGCCGAATCCGAACGAATTTGAAACCGCAACATTGATCGGCATCTGACGCGCCACGTTCGGCACGTAGTCCAGATCACAGGCCGGATCGGCATTGACGAGATTGATGGTCGGAGGCGCAATCTGGTCACGAATGGCCAGTATGGAAAAAATCGCTTCGACCCCGGCCGCGGCACCCAACAAATGGCCCGTCATCGATTTCGTCGAACTCATCGCCACCTTGCCAATGTGCGCGCCAAAACACGCTTTGGCCGCCATGGTTTCAGCCAGGTCACCCGCAGGCGTCGAAGTCCCGTGGGCATTCACGTAGTCAACCTCATCCACGGCAATATGACTGTTATGCAGTGCATTCCGCATGCTGCGGGCAGCCCCTTCCCCCCCCTCAGAAGGAGAAGTGACGTGGTACGCATCCGCGCTCATACCGTAACCCGCGACTTCAGCGTAAATCTTGGCGCCCCGTGCCTTGGCATGTTCGTACTCTTCCAGCACCAGAATGCCGGCACCTTCACCCAGCACGAAACCATCACGCTCAGCATCCCACGGGCGGCTGGCCGTCTGCGGGTCATCATTGCGGGTCGACAGCGCCTTGGCCGAACAGAAACCGCCCATCCCAAGCAATGAGACGGTGGATTCCGCGCCACCCGCAATCATGATGTCTGCATCGCCATATTCAATCAGGCGCTGTGCTTCACCAATCGAATGATTGCCGGTCGCACAGGCACTCACGATGGCAAAGTTCGGGCCTTTGAAACCATAATTGATCGACAACACGCCAGACACCATGTTGATGATCGATCCCGGAACAAAAAACGGGGAAATCTTGCGCGCACCGCCCGCAGCGATGGCATGCATGGTGTCTTCAATCAGCGGCAGACCGCCAATCCCGGAACCGATACACACCCCGATCCGTTCGGCGTTGGCCGGATGTGCTTCGATGCCAGCATCCTTGATGGCATCCATGGCAGCTGCCAGACCGTAGTGAACAAAGGTATCGAAACGGCGAGCCTCTTTCGGAGAAAGGTAGGCGGCCACGTCAAACCCCTTCACTTCGCCTGCTATCTGGGTAGGCAGGGAACTGGCATCAAACCGTGTAACGCGGTCTATGCCGGAGCGACCATTGACAATGCTGTCCCAAGCGGAAGCAACGGTATTACCGACCGGCGAAATAATGCCAAGCCCAGTTACAACAACTCTGCGACGCGTCAAAGGTCACTCCTTGATACTGATGGACGAAAAACGATCAGGCTTTCAGATGGGCGCTGACGTAGTCGATCGCCTGCTGAACGTTGGTGATCTTCTCGGCTTCTTCATCGGGAATTTCACACTCGAACTCTTCTTCCAGCGCCATCACCAGTTCGACGGTGTCGAGGGAGTCTGCGCCCAGATCATCGACGAACGAGGAATCGTTCTTGATGTCAGCTTCGTTAGCACCCAGTTGCTCAGCAACGATCTTGCGGACGCGCTGTTCGATGTTCTCCATGAATTACTCCTTCTCAACAATCAGTATAAAAGTGGGAAAAACTGGCCCATTTTAGCAGAAACCGGCAACAACTTCAGCCATCTCCGCCGTTCGCCTTCGTATGGCGAAACTATGCCATATACATTCCGCCATTCACGTGGATGGTTGTCCCCGTTACATAGCTTGCAGTAGGAGAGGCCAGGAACCCCACTACCGCGGAAATCTCTTCCGGGCGCCCCAGACGGCCAACCGCGATCTGGGACTGCAGCATGTCACGCTGCGCATCTGGCAGCTCACGCGTCATGTCAGTATCAATAAAGCCCGGTGAGACACAGTTCACCGTGATGTTCCGGCTTCCCAGTTCGCGCGCCAGAGCACGGGTCATCCCTTCCACACCTGCCTTGGCTGCTGCATAGTTGGCCTGCCCCGGATTACCGGAACTGGCCACGACCGAACTGATATTGATGATCCGCCCATTGCGCGCTTTCATCATGCCCCGCATGACCAGCCGGGACATCCGGAAAACCGCTTTGAGGTTGGTCTCCATCACAGCATCCCATTCCTCGTCCTTCATGCGCATCGCAATATTGTCGCGAGTAATGCCTGCGTTGTTGACCAATACCGATACGGTACCAAAATCCTTCTCGATCTGTGCAATCGCGGCTTCACAAGCCGGAGCATCCGTCACATTCAGCGCCAAACCACACCCCTGGAAGCCAGCCTCTTGCAAGACAGCCGAAATCGCAGCGGCCCCTTCTGCAGAGGTTGCCGTACCAACCACAACCGCCCCGCGCTGCCCAAGCTCAAGCGCGATCGCTCGACCTATTCCGCGGGTTGCCCCGGTCACCAGCGCAACCTGTCCTTCAAGTGTTTTCATCCAGTCTTCCTCAAACCTGTGGGTATTGGGGCACAACACGTGCCAGCGCCTCGGCATCCGTGATCGCTTCCACACTCAGATCACCAGCAATCCGCTTGACCAATCCAGCCAGCACTTTACCAGGGCCAAATTCCAGCACGCTGGCAATGCCCCGCTGCGTCATGGCCTCCACCGATTCGGTCCAGCGTACCGGACCATACGCCTGGCGCACCAGAGCATCTCGAATAAGCGCCGGATCCGTCTCGATTTTCACATCGACGTTGTTAAGTACAGCAATCTTCGGTTGTGCAAAAACGGTTTCAGCAAGTCGCTCGGCCAGGCGATCTGCGGCAGGCTTCATCAAAGCACTATGAAACGGAGCACTGACCGGCAAAGGCACAGCACGTTTGGCTCCTCGCGCTTTACACCCTTCCATGGCACGCGCCACCGCTGCAGCATGACCCGAGATCACGATCTGCACCGGAGAATTCAGATTGGCAGCACCAACGATCTGCCCTTGTGCCGCCTCAGCACAAGCCTCGGCCACCAGTTCCGGAGACAGGTTCAGAATAGCCGCCATGCCGCCCTCCCCCGCAGGAACCGCTTCCTGCATGGCTTCGGCACGGAAACGAACCAAGCGAACAGCATCTCCGAACGCCAACACTTCAGCTGCAACCAGCGCAGCATATTCACCCAGACTATGTCCTGCCACCAGCGCGGGGCAAGCACCGCCTTGCGCCAGCCAAGCCCGCCAGACCGCAACACCTGCAGCCAACATTACCGGCTGGGTATTTACCGTCTGCGACAAGGCTTCGGCAGGGCCATCAGCCACCAGTTGCCAGAGATCCTGATCCAGCGCATCAGAAGCCTTTGAAAAGGTGTCACGTACAACAGCCGAGTCAGCAAACGACGCCATCATCCCTACGGATTGTGAGCCTTGCCCTGGAAATACAACGGCCAACCGACTATTCACAGCACTCATTCCAATCTCCTCGCAGACTCATCAGTAGCGCAGCAAAGCTGCACCCCAGGTGAAACCACCGCCTACGCCTTCAACAAGAACCGTCTGGCCTCGCTTGATCCGGCCATCACGCACCGCAACATCCAGCGCCAGTGGCACCGATGCCGCCGAGGTATTACCGTGCCGGTCAACCGTCACAACCACGCGTTCCGGCAGCACGCCCAACTTCTTGGCCGTTGCCTGCATGATGCGGATATTCGCCTGATGAGGAATCAGCCAATCCAGTTGCACCAATGGCAACACGGCCTGGTCCAACACTTCCTGCGCCACTTCGCTCAAAACCCGAACGGCATACTTGAACACCGCCTGCCCATCCATCCGGATGAATGGGCATCCGATCAGATTTCCGCCAGACACCTGACCAGACACAGACAGGATTCCTGCCTGTGAGCCATCCGCATGCATGGCGGTCGCGAGAATACCCGGAGTTTCGTCGGCTTCCAAGATCACCGCCCCAGCGCCATCGCCGAACAGCACACAGGTCCCACGATCAGTCCAATCCAGAATCCTCGACAAGGTTTCCGCGCCAATCACCAGGACCCGGCGGTGACTACCAGAACGAATGAATTTGTCAGCGACGGTCAACGCATACACGAATCCGCTGCACACTGCCTGCAGATCGAAAGCGGCGGCGCCTACAGGCATCCCCAAAGCGCCTTGCACCAGACAGGCGGTACTCGGGAAAACCATATCCGGCGTAGTGGTCGCGACGATCACCATATCGAGATCAGCCGCCTTCAGCCCAGCAGACTCCAGTGCGCGGCGTGCAGCCTCGATGGCAAGTTGGCTGGTACTCATGCCATCGGAAACCAGATGACGACAGCGGATTCCGGTCCGCTCGGACACCCACTCATCAGACGTGTCAATCCCGCGATCAACCAGATCCTGATTGGTAACCGGCGCGCCCGGAACAAAACCACCGGTTCCGGCTATGCGTGAAAACATCATGCAGCAGAATCCTCCGCAGTCGCATTTTGAGCCTTCGCCGCAGCAGCCTGCATCCGCGTGGCAATCCGGTCAATCAGATTGTTGCGCGCAGCCTCTGCGGCGCGACGTAGCGCCCAGACATAACCGAACTGGTCTGCCGAACCATGGCTCTTCACCACAACGCCCCGCAACCCCAAGAGGGTTGCGCCATTGTGACGGCGCGGATCAAAACGCCGTTTGAAGCGCCGCAGAACAGGCATCGCAATGAGGGCAATCACCTTGGACAGCAGGCTACGTTTGAATTCCTCGGTCAGAAAGGTGGTTACCATATGTGCCAGACCTTCTGCCGACTTCAATGCGACGTTCCCGACAAAGCCATCGCACACCACGATGTCCGTCGTGCCCTTGAAGATGTCATTGCCTTCGACGTTGCCATAGAAATTCAGGTCGGACTGACGCAAGAGTTGGGCTGCACGCTTAACAACCTCGTTCCCCTTGATATCCTCTTCGCCGATATTCAGCAGACCTACTGTCGGCGAGCTACTGTGTTCAACAGCCTCCAGCAGCATGGCCCCCATGATGGCAAACTGCAGCAGGTGCTCAGCCGTACAATCGACGTTGGCACCAAGGTCCAGCATATAGGTTTGCCCCTTCATCGAAGGGATGATGGTCGCAATCGCGGGACGGTCAATCCCTGGCAAAGTCTTCAGAACGAAGCGGGAAATAGCCATCAATGCGCCAGTATTTCCGGCCGAAACGGCAGCAGTTGCCTCGCCGCTCTTGACCAGATCAATCGCCACGCGCATCGAAGAATCTTTTTTGCCGCGCATGGCCGAAGCAGGCGCCTCGTCCATCTCGACGACCTCAGAGGCCGTCCGCACAATCAGACGTTCGCCGAATTCCTGGGCTGACTTGCGGAAAGCTTCATCGAAAACTTCAGACAAGCCGACAAGGATGACGCGAGCCTGTGTGTCTTCACGCAAAAACTGGAATGCGGACGGAATGGTCACCGAAGGACCATGATCGCCGCCCATGCAATCAATCGCGAGGGTGATAGGCATCACTTATACGGAATCAGTAGACGAGCACAAACAACCGCAGCCCCGAACGTATCGGGGAGCAGACAGATGCTTGGCTGCTGAAATACGCCACAGGAGAACCTGCGACGTCACGCGAGAAATGCACAAAAGTGCCTAAGCTGGCGCAAGCGGAAGAAACCAACACTTGCGCCACACTCATGCAGGGCGCGACTTACTCGCCCTTGGCCTTGGTGACCTTCTTGCCACGATAGTAGCCAGAAGGAGACACGTGATGACGCAGATGAGCCTCACCCGTCGTCGGCTCGACAGCCAGTGCCGGCCCCGTCAGGAAATCATGCGCACGGTGCATGCCACGCTTGGAAGGCGACTTTTTGTTCTGTTGAACGGCCATTTAATGCTCCTTAATACTCTTTTCAATCGTTACGATTCACGTTGGCTCGTGGTTTTAAGACCTTTGAGCAACGCAAACGGCGAACGGTCGTCGCCATTTTCCTTTGCCACCGGCACACTGCAATCCTCATGCGTTGGCGCCAGTGGCAGGGCCAACAACAATTCTTCTTCTATCGCGCCCAGTACATCGAAGTCTCGCCCGGCGTGAACCGGATCAAAATCATCTTCTTCCAGGTCTTCATCCGGCAGTGGCATGCCCGAAGGCACCAGCAACAGCCGCGACATAGCGTCCACTGCACACTGCACATCGCCAAGACATCGCTGGCACTGCATGGTCAGCAAAGCGCTGGCTTGCACTTCCAGAAAAGATTCTTCGTCCTGCCGAAATCCATTCAGCTCATAATTTACAAGCTGCGCCACACCAAGATCCCGAAGCCTCTCGGCAAGCCTTGGCAGACTGCGTGCATCAAGCTCACCAACAAGCGTGTCACCACGTCGAGCGAACTCAAAAGGATCAGGAATAACTAGAGGCTGGTGCGACATGAACCGGCAATGCTATTATTTTTGGCTGTTCCTGTCAAAGCCTAATCCCGGAACAAGTACCGGGGATTCTGCCCCAATACCACCCATGAGCACTCGCCATCTCGTTCTTGCCTCCACCTCAATCTATCGCAAGCAGCTGCTGGAGCGTTTCGGCCTGCCCTTTGAAACCGCCCGCCCGGAAGTGGATGAAACCCCCTTGCCCGGAGAAACGCCGGTAGCCACCGCCGAACGCCTTGCAACAGAAAAAGCCAGGGCCGTGGCGAACCTCTTTCCAAACGCCCTGATCATTGGCAGCGATCAGGTTGCCCATCGTGGAGATGTTCGTTTCGACAAACCCGGTACAGTTGAACGCGCAGTTGCCCAATTACGCGACATGAGCGGCAACACGATTGTGTTCCATACCGCCGTCTGCCTCTTCGACAGTGCTAGCGGACGCACCCAGCTGGAGGGCATCCCGGTCGAAGCACGTTTCCGCAAGCTTTCCGAGGCCGAGATCGTCCGGTACGTTGAACAGGAGCACCCACTGGATTGCGCAGGCAGCGCCAAATCGGAAGGCTTGGGAATCAGCCTGCTCGACTATATGCGTGGAGACGACCCGACCGCCTTGATCGGACTGCCATTGATCGCACTCTCACGCATGCTGCGCGCCGAAGGCGTGCAAGTACCATGAGCACAATCCCCGGTAGCCTGCACTTACTCCCGGTCGGACTGGGACCGTCCGAACCCGCTGCGACGCATCCCGCACAAGTTCTGGCACGCTTCGATGTACTGGACTACTTCATTGCCGAACGCGCCAAGACTGCTCGTGCGGAACTCAAGCGTCTGGGCTATTCACGCCCGATCCAGAGCGCCGAAATTCACGAATTGCCCGAAAAACTCGATGCCCGAAGTATCGACGCCCTGCTCGCGCCGATTCTTGCCGGCCGTGACGGTGGCCTGGTCTCCGAGGCCGGTTGTCCGGCCGTGGCCGACCCGGGCGCACTGATCGTCCGACGCGCGCATGAGCATGCGATCCGGGTCATTCCACACATTGGCCCGTCCTCGCTGTTACTGGCGCTGATGGCCTCGGGACTGAACGGTCAGAGTTTCGCATTCCATGGCTATCTGCCGCAAAAACCGGATGAGCGCAGCCAGGCGATCAAACGCCTGGAACAAGAATCCGCCAAACTGCAGCGCACGCAACTCTTCATCGAGACACCCTACCGCAACGCGGCAATGCTGGCGAGCCTGCTCGAAACCTGCGCCCCCAGCACCCTGATCTGTGTTGCACGCAGCTTGAGCACCCCCGGAGAACGGGTTGCCACGCATACCGTTTCCACCTGGAAAAAAAACGGGCTGCCCGATCTGGATCGGCAGCCCACGGTTTTCCTGCTGCTGGCAGCCTGAACCGGATCCCCGGTCAGGCTGACGAATGCATCACTTCACATCAAGCCGGTTCAGTTCCTGCACCACACTGGCAGACACCCCCGCGCCAAATCGCTTCGCCAAGCGTTCGGCAACGTTTTCGCGCTGGGTGTAGTCACGAATTTCCTCTGCCTTGATTACGTCCCGGGCCACAGAATCCACCGTGCCATACGCATCTGCCAGCCCCAGTTCGATACTCCGGGCTCCGCTCCAGAACAGGCCCGAGAACATCTCCGGTGTTTCCTTCAAGCGCTTCCCGCGTCCATGCCGCACAACATCAATGAACTGCTGATGGATCTCCGCAAGCATGCCTTTGGCAAACTCAACCTGCTTAGGATTCTGTGGCAAGAACGGATCCAGGAACGCCTTGTTCTCACCTGCGGTGATACTGCGCCGCTCTACACCGAGTTTTTCCATCGTCCCGGTAAACCCGAAGCCATCCATGCGTACGCCGATCGAACCGACAATGCTGGCTTTATCAACGAAAATCTTGTCGGCTGCCGCAGCGATGTAGTACCCCCCGGATGCACACACATCCTCCACCACGGCATACACTGGCTTGGCAGGATACTTAGCACGCAAGCGCCGGATTTCATCATTGATCATGCCCGCCTGCACCGGACTCCCGCCCGGACTGTTGATCCGCAGGATCACGCCTTTTGAATTCTCGGCTTCAAACGCAGCCTGTAGCGCCTGGATGGTTTCAGCCGCCTTGACTTCACCGCTGGCGCCAATCACCCCTTCAAGCTGCACCATCGCGGTATGTTGGGCCCCATCCACACGTGCACTGCCGCCTTCGGCATTCCAGAACAAAAAGATCACCACGCCTAGATAGGCAAAGCCCAGCGTACGGAAAAAGATACTCCAACGCCGCTTGCGACGCGCCTCCTTGACGCTTTCCATCGCCAGACGCTCGATGACGCTCCGCTCCCAACCCACTTCTTTGCTTTCGTTCATGTTCCCGCCTCAAGATAAATACAGCCGTCTCGCTCAATAACGACCAGTCGCTGCAAGGCCCTGCCCCGGCAGGGACCATCCACACACAAGCCCGTATCCGGCTCATACAAGGCGCCATGCGCAGCACACATCAAGTATTGACCGCTGGCATCCAGAAACTCACCAGGACGCCAATCCAGCTCAACCGCAACATGCTCACAACGATTCAAATATGCATGGACACCCTGCCACCGCAAGACGAACGCGGCCTGAGTGCCCATCGCAGTATCTACCTGGAACCGAAAAGCGCGCCCACCTTCCAGCAGATCAGCCGAACGACAAATTAGCCGTTGCACGTCAGCCAGTCGCGCAATTCAGCAACAGAACCGAGCAAAGCCAGTGATTGTGCCGTCGCCAATCCTTCTGCCGGGTGTGCGCCGTATGTCATCCCCAATGCTGCGGTCCCGGCATTACGCGCCATCAACAGATCGTGGGTCGTGTCTCCGATCATCAGGGCCCGTTCGGGCGCCACCAGAAGCTGCTCGGTCAGCTCCAGCAACATGCCGGGATGAGGCTTGGAGAAGCTTTCATCTGCACACCGTGAGGCATGAAACAGCGGCGCCAGGCCACTCTGCGCAAGCACCCGGTCCAACCCGCGTCGTGCCTTGCCAGTCGCCACCGCCAAAAGATAGCCCTGTGCGCGGAGGTCCTCCAGCAACTCCCGGATGCCCTCGAACAAAACGGTTTCATGGTCACGTGCCAAGTAGTGATAACGATAACGCTCCGCCAATCGCTGGCAGCTGGCCTCGTCCAGATCAGGTGCCACACTCTGCACCGCACCAAGCAAGCTCAAGCCGATCACGTGTGCGGCACGCTCGCGCGAAGGAATCGCCACGCCGATATCCGCGCAAGCCAACTGGATCGACTCGACGATCAGCGCCGTGGAATCCATCAAGGTGCCATCCCAATCAAACACGATCAGGTCAAAATTCCGTTCGCTCATCTCAGCCAAAATCCCTTTTCTGGTTTGCATCAACTTTTTTCACAAAGCTCGCCAGCTCGTCTGGCAAGGGAGCCCGCAGCTCCAGCATTTCCCCTGACAGCGGATGCTGAAGTCGCAACAGCGCCGCATGCAGAAACATACGCGACAACCCTTCACGCGCCAAAGTCTTGTTCAAGGGAAAGTCGCCGTACTTATCATCCCCCAGCAATGGAAAACCTTGCGACTGCATGTGTACCCGGATCTGATGGGTCCGCCCGGTCTTGAGTTCAACCTCAACCAGGCTATACCGTTCCCAGCGCTGCACCAGACGCACCACACTGTGCGAAGCCTTGCCATCCTCGCGCACCATCACGCGACGCTCACCGTCGGCAGTCAGATATTTATATAGCGGCGCCTTGATGTGCTGCAGCGGATTCATCCAGCGCCCAACCGCCATCGCCAGATAACGCTTCTCCATCCGGCCCTCGCGCATGGCGTCCTGCACAACATTCAGTGCCGTACGCTTTTTGCCGATGATCAGCAGCCCCGAAGTCTCTCGGTCCAGTCGATGCGCCAGTTCCAGAAATTTGGCTTCCGGACGCTGCCGCCGTAAAAGCTCGATCACCCCGAAACTCACGCCACTTCCACCGTGTACGGCCAGCCCCGCCGGTTTATCAATCACCAGCAGAGCATCGTCTTCAAACACGATATTGAAGAGATGACGCTGCGCAGCACCCATTTCCGGAGCATCGGGCTTTTCGGCTACCCGAATGGGCGGAATGCGCACTTCATCACCAACTTGCAACCGGTACGTCTGGCTGATCCGCCCGGCATTCACGCGCACCTCTCCGCTACGCAAAACCCGGTAGATATGGCTTTTGGGAACGCCTTTACATTCACGCAAGAGGAAGTTGTCAATCCGCTGGCCTGCATCTTCCTCGCCGATCAGAACGCGTCGGACAGATGCTGCGGGGCGGGTAATTGGCGGGGTTTTGCCTAAAGTCATGGGTTTCAAATATACTGCAGCGGTTTTCGCGGGTTTTGTCCCGTGGGTCGTCCGTGTTGCACGGCCTGCCCGTTCTGTCTGTATCGCCCCTCCGGCATGTTTGAAGCGCCCAGGCCTTTGGCCTCGCACGCTCCAGCCGGCAGCGGTTGGCGCCGTAGAGTTATCCGGCGCGCAGGTCACAGATTCAGTACGGTAGGCCAGCCACCCGCCCATCTGCGCGACAGGCGCCGTGAAAACAACAATATGATCGACCGGATAAAGCGGTCGATGGTATCCCAAACCATTTGATTGATCGACCCATTTTGCGCGCGAACGCGAACCAGACTGGAACACCCTGAGATCTGCCCAAGCGGCTCAGGGTGTCGTAAGACGAACCCGATTCACTCCTTGCAAAAAGAACACATGACAAATCTGTTCCACACAAGTTGAGTTAGCTGTATTCCCCGCGAGGGGAAATCAGTGGTTCGCCTTGCCCGCAATCGCGCGCGGGAGAAGAACTAAATGAAGCGCATGCTTTTCAATGCAACGCAGGCCGAGGAACTCCGCGTTGCGATTGTTGATGGTCAGAAACTCATTGACCTTGACATCGAATCGGCCGCCAAGGAACAGCGCAAGAGCAACATCTACAAGGGCGTCATCACCCGCATCGAGCCCAGTCTCGAAGCAGCCTTTGTCGATTACGGTGAAGAACGTCACGGCTTCCTGCCTTTCAAGGAAGTCTCGCGTTCCTATTTCCGCGAAGGCGTAGACAATCGCGCATCCATCAAGGAAGCCCTGCGTGAAGGCCAGGAAATCATCGTCCAGGTCGAAAAGGAAGAACGCGGCAACAAAGGCGCAGCGCTGACCACCTTTGTTTCCCTGGCAGGTCGCTACCTTGTCCTGATGCCGAACAACCCCCGCGGCGGTGGGGTTTCGCGCCGCGTCGAGGGTGACGATCGTGCCGAGCTGCGCGAAATCATGGATGCGCTCGAAGTCCCCAACGGCATGAGCTTGATTGCCCGTACCGCAGCGATCAGTCGCACAGCGGAAGAGCTGCAATGGGACCTGAACTACCTGATGCAGCTATGGGGTGCCATTGATGGCGCCGCCAAGGCCCAGAATGGCGCCTTCCTGATCTATCAGGAAGGCTCACTGGTTATTCGCGCGGTGCGTGATTATTTCCACGCCGACATCGGTGAAATCCTCATCGACACCGACGAGATCTATGAGCAGGCCAAGGCCTTCATGGGTACGGTGATGCCGGCCAACGTCAACCGCGTCAAGCGCTACCATGACGATGTGCCGCTGTTCTCGCGTTTCCAGATCGAGCACCAGATCGAGTCCGCCTATGGTCGTCAGGTCACCCTGCCCTCGGGTGGAGCCATCGTCATCGATCACACCGAAGCACTGGTCTCCGTCGACGTAAACTCTGGCCGCGCCACGCGTGGTTCAGATATCGAAGACACTGCACTGCGCACCAACCTCGAAGCCGCCGACGAAGTGGCCCGCCAGTTGCGCTTGCGCGACTTGGGTGGCCTGATCGTGATCGACTTCATCGACATGGAAAACCCGCGCAACCAGCGCGAGGTCGAGAACCGTCTGCGCGACGCATTGCGCTACGACCGCGCCCGTGTCCAGACAGGCAAGATCAGCCGTTTCGGCCTGCTCGAACTCTCGCGTCAGCGCCTGCGTCCGGCACTCGCTGAGACCAGCTACATCACCTGCCCGCGTTGTACCGGTACCGGCCACATCCGTTCGACCGAATCGGCAGCACTGCATATCCTGCGCATCCTCGAAGAAGAAGCCATGAAGGAAAACACGGGGGCTCTGCATACGCAGGTTCCCGTGGATGTCGCCACTTTCCTGCTCAACGAGAAACGCGACGACATCGCCAAGATTGAACTGCGCCACAAGGTTAACCTGCTGATCATCCCGAACCGCCATCTCGAAACGCCGGCCCACGAAATCGTGCGTCTGCGTCACGATCAGCTGAATCAGGAAGAAAGCTCGGTTCCCAGCTATCGCATGGCAGTACAACCGACCGAGTCTACCTACACCCCGCCTTCGGCACAGACCGAAGTCAAACCGGTCCGCCAGGAAGCCGCCATCAAAGGCATTACGCCAGACCAACCGGCGCCAATGGTTGAACCCCGCACGCCTCGTGCAAGCAAGCCGGTCGAAAAATCGGGCGAAAGCAAAGGCTTGTTCCGTCGCATCATGGACTGGCTCAGTGGCGAACCGGCCGCGCCGGCCGTTCCTGCCCCGGTGGCCCCGGCCAAGCCGCGCGGTGAGCGCCGTGATGGTCGTCGCCGTGACGAACAACGCGGTGAGCGCAAAGGGGGCCGCAATACCGATCCTGCCCAAGCACGCAAGGATGGTGGCAAGCCCCGTGAAGAACCTGCTGGTGGCGAGCGTGGTCCGCGTAACGAGCGCAACCGTGGCGAGCGTCAGGAACGCAACAAGACCGAACAAGGCGTACAAAACGAACGCAACCGTCCCGAACGCGGTGACAAGCAGGAACGCACGGATGCGCCTGCCAAACCGCAACGCGAGCGTGGCGAACGTAATCAGGAGCGGCGTGAACGTCAGCAGCAGCAACGCGAAGTTGTCGCGCTGGCAGAAGCCCCTGAACAAACCATCGTCGCCGCAGTACAAGCCGACACGGGTGTCGCCCTGACAGAAGGTTCAAGCCCCTCTGAAGTCCGCAGCAGCGAAGGACGCGAACGCAATCGTCGCAACCGTCGTGGCCGTGGCCGTGGCGAACGCAGAACAGAGACTGACGCCAGCTCCGCGCTGAATGAGAATGGAGAAGTAAGCGTCATCGCCACAACGCCTGAAGTAGCGCCGGTTTCCGAAGCCTCTGCGCAGGTTCCGCTGGCGTTGAATGTCCCTGAGCCTGAAACCGCAGAAACCCCAGCGGCCCCCGTTGTGGAAACGGTGGCGCAGGAGCAGACGCAGCCTCCAGTTTCTGAAACACAGCCAGCTCCTGCTGTCACAGCAACGCCAGCCGTTGAAGAAACGAAAATTGAACCAGCATCGATCGAGCCTGAACCTGTACAAATTGTACCGGCGGTCAGACCTGTAGCTGCACCACAAATCGATCTGAAAGCCTTGCTCGCAGCACAAGAGGCGGAATTGCAAATGGTAGAAACTATCGCTGGCGCGCAGGCTCCTGTCGTTGCAGAAGAAGCCCCGGTTCACGCACCGCGTCGTCGCAAACCACGTCCGATTCCCGTTGAGGAACCACTGCAACAAGTGGAAACCCGCAACGGATAAGCGTTTTTTGCCGCAACAGAACAATCAGGCCGTCATCTGCAAGGATGACGGCCTTTTTCTTGGTCATTTAGCTCACACAAAAAGAAAAAAGGCCGAGAATCCCCGGCCTTCAAACGCCTTGCGGAGAAAGCGTTAAAGCGGCTTGATCGTTGAAGCCTGCTGGCCCTTGGGGCCCTGCTTGATTTCAAATTCAACGCGCTGACCTTCCTTGAGCGATTTGAAACCCGATCCAGAAATTTCAGAAAAATGCGCAAACAGGTCTTCACCAC
>JAGTRY010000020.1 GCA_018262235.1 Pseudomonadota bacterium | reverse complement strand
TCGTGTCCCGGCTGTGCTTCTGCCAATCCGGCGGGATGGGGCTCACCTGCCGGGCGATGGGTGCGGTGCAATGCCCTTCGGTTATTGCACCCTACGTGTCGCGGTTGCGCACGGCCACCACGGGCATCGCACCGGATCGCGCCGCCAATCCTGCCCGATGCCGAGCGCTCCGCGTGTCTCGCGCCCCGGCGGTGCTTCTGCCAATCCGGCGGGATGGGGCTCACCTGCCGGGCGATGGGGTCGGTGCAATGCCCTTCGGTTATTGCACCCTACGTGTTGTGGTTGCGCATGATCACCACGGGCATCGCACCGGATCGCGCCGCCAATCCTGCCCGATACCGAACACTCCGCGAGCCTCGTGTCCCGGCTGTGCTTCTGCCAATCCGGCGGGATGGTGGCTCACCTGCCGGGTGGAGGGTTTCGGTGCAATGCCCTTCGGTTATTGCACCCTACGTGTCGCGGTTGCGCATGGTCTCCAAGGCATTGCACCGGATTTTGCGCGCCAACCCTGACCGATGCCGAGCGCTCCGCGCGCCTCGCGCCGCGGCTGTGCTTCTGCCAATCCGGCGGGATGGGGCTCACCTGCCGGGCGATGGGTGCGGTGCAATGCCCTTCGGTTATTGCACCCTACGTGTTGTGGTTGCGCATGGACTCCAAGGCCATTGCACCAGATGTTTCGTGGTGGCAATCTCGTTCGATGCCTAACTATCTGCGTGCCTGGCGCCCCGGCGGCACTTTCTTCTTCACGGTGAATTTGCTGCAACGGCAAGGCAATGATTTGCTCACACGCCACATTGATGTGCTGCGGCGCGTGGTGATGGATGTGAAGCGCCGTCATCCTTTCGTGATTCATGCATGGGTGGTGTTGCCCGAACATTTGCATTGTGTGATCGAACTTCCGCCGGATGATGCGGATTTCGCCTTGCGCTGGCGCCTCATCAAAATGGATTTCTCGAAAGCGATACCGCTCATTGAGCGACGGAACGCGTCTCGGCAGAAGCGCGGTGAGCGAGGCGTATGGCAACGCCGGTATTGGGAGCACCGGATTCGCGACGAGGCGGATTTCTGCGCGCACATGGATTACGTGCACATCAACCCGGTGAAACATGGCTGGGTACAACACGTGGCGGATTGGCCGTATTCGACGTTTCACCGGCTGGCTAAAGCCGGCGTTTATCCGGCAGATTGGGCCGGTTGGTACAGCGCCCCCTAAAACGGAGCTTCGACATCGTAGTGGATTCCACGACGAAACATCTCAACAAATATTCCGAAGTCATTATCGAGATAACGGTGGTGAGCGGGGATGAACAACTGCCGCCATCATGACTCACGCCACCATCCCGGCCGAGCAGCGTGCACGGCTCGGCTCCAAAAAAGTGGGGCAAGCACTTTCGCACTTGCCCCACTCACACGCTGCCTGGCTAATCAAGCCGAGTGTTTGAGCTGCTCCAGAATCGCAGGATTCTCGAGGGTGGATACGTCCTGGGTAATTTCCTCGCCCCGGGCCAGAGACCGCAGCAAACGCCGCATGATCTTGCCCGAGCGGGTCTTGGGCAGGTTGTCACCGAAGCGGATGTCCTTGGGTTTGGCGATCGGGCCGATTTCCTTGGCCACCCAGTCCTGCAGTTGCTTGATCATGGCCTTGGCCGCATCTCCCGTCGGGCGGGATTGTTTCAGCACCACAAAGGCACAGATGGCTTCCCCGGTCAGGTCGTCAGGCCGCCCAACGACGGCCGCCTCGGCAACCAGCGGATTGGCAACCAGCGCGGATTCGATTTCCATGGTGCCCATGCGGTGGCCGGATACGTTGAGCACGTCATCGATGCGCCCCATGATGGTGAAGTTGCCTGTGGTGGCGTCCCGCATGGCCCCGTCACCCGCCAGATAGAGGCGCCCACCCAGGTCTTCGGGGTAGTAACTTTTCCTGAAACGGTCCGGGTCACCGTAGATGGTCCGGATCATCGACGGCCAGGGTTTCTTGACCACGAGGAATCCGCCCTTGCCCCACTCCACATCGTGTCCGGTTTCATCGACGATGGCGGCCTGAATGCCGGGGAAAGGCAAAGTGCAGGAACCCGGCACCAGCGGCGTGACGCCCGGCAGCGGCGTGATCATGTGACCGCCGGTTTCGGTCTGCCAGAACGTGTCACAGATCGGGCAACGGCTGGCACCGACCTGCTCGTAGTACCACATCCAGGCTTCCGGGTTGATCGGCTCGCCAACCGAGCCCAGCAGGCGCAGCGAATCGAGCTTGTAATTGCGCGGATGCACCTTGGGATCGACATCCGAGGCCTTGATCAAGGCGCGGATTGCGGTCGGCGCCGTGTAGAAGACACTCACGGCATGCTTCTGGATGGTCTGCCAGAACCGCCCCGCATCCGGATAGGTCGGCACGCCTTCGAACACGATTTCGGTCGCTCCGCAGGCCAGCGGACCATATGCAATATAGGTATGACCGGTAACCCAGCCGATATCGGCGGTACACCAGAAGGTATCTTCGGGTTTGATGTCGAAGGTCCACTTCATGGTCAGGATGGCATGCAGCAGATAGCCACCGGTGGAGTGCTGCACCCCTTTGGGTTTGCCGGTGGAACCGGAGGTATAGAGCAGGAACAGGGGATGTTCGGCCCCCACCCATTCCGGTTCGCAGGTTGCGGGCTGATTGGCGATCAGGTCGTTGAGGAAGATGTCGCGGCCATCCTGCATCGCAATGTTCGCGCCGGTTCGGCGATACACGATCTGGGTATGGATGGCTTCGCAGCCGCCCATGGACAGCGCTTCATCGATCACGCTCTTCAAGCCCAGACTCTTGCCGCTGCGGCATTGTTCGTCAGCCGTGATCACGGCGATGGCGCCTGCATCAATGATGCGTTCATGCACGCTCTTGGCCGAAAATCCACCGAATACCACCGAGTGGATTGCGCCGATACGCGCACAGGCCTGCATGGCCGCCACGCCTTCCACCGACATCGGCATGTAGATAATGACGCGGTCGCCCTTCTTGATGCCGCGTGATTTCAGACCATTGGCAAATTTGCAGACCAGTGCGTGCAGTTCGCGATAGGTCACCTTGGTGGCCGTGCCATCGTCGGCTTCGAAAATGATCGCCACCTTTTCGGCATTGCCGTTTTCAAGATTGCGATCCAGACAGTTGTACGAGACGTTCAGCGTGCCATCGGCGAACCAGTGGTAGAACGGTGCCTCGGATTCATCCAGGCTCTGGGTAAAAGGGGTCTTCCAGGAGACATGCTCGCGAGCCAGGCGGGCCCAATAACCAGCGTAGTCGGTTTCGGCTTCCTTGCACAGGGCCTCATAGGCAGCCATGCCGGAAATCGTGGCATGCGCCACTGTCTCTGCGGACGGCGGGAATACACGCAGTTCCTGCATCACGGAATTGATTGCATTCATCTCTGTGGGTCTCCTTTGGTAGTTGTGCCCTGATGCTAGCGCATCGTCAAGCGTTTGATCATTATCAATACCCCTAATGTCCAAAAGTGCATGCAAGACAGAAATCCCCCAACAGAAACGACCTTGCCACCCGTACGCTGTACGCCCTACTTCAGCACGCTCGCCAACAGGACAGAAACCGGTCGACCTGAATCGCTGCCAATGCACCCGATCAATTCCATTAAGCGATCCATAAAAAGACTCTTTGAAATTGCCTTGCGGGATTTGATCCAGACGAATTGCGCATGAAATAAACAATGGCACCATCCGCGCTCGCGTCCGGGCCCCCGGATATCTAGCGCTTACTACACTGGAGTTTTTCGATGGCCGATCACGCCAACCACGCCGATTTCACCGCCAACCCTGCGCCGCTAGGCCTGCTTGGCTTCGGCATGACCACCGTACTGCTCAACCTGCACAACGCCGGCCTGTTCGGCATGAATTCGATGATCCTCGCCATGGGCATCTTCTACGGCGGCATCGCCCAAGTGATTGCCGGCGTCATGGAATGGAAGAAGGGCAATACCTTCGGCACCGTGGCCTTCACGTCTTACGGTTTTTTCTGGATGGCACTGGTCGGGCTCGTCAGCTTCCCCAAGACCGGCCTGATGGAAGCCACCACCAGCGGTGGTCTGGTTGCCTTCCTGATCATGTGGGGGATCTTTACCGCGATCCTGTTCGCCGCCACCTTCAAACTGAACCGCGCCACCCAGATCATCTTCGGCTCGCTGACCCTCCTGTTCGCCCTGCTGGCACTCGGAGATGCCACCGGCAACGAAGCGATTGCGCATTTCGCGGGCTGGGAAGGCATCTTCTGCGGCGCCTCAGCCATGTACGCTGCGGCAGCCCAGATCCTCAACGAAATTTACGGCCGTGAAGTCCTGCCCCTGGGCAATCCGGTCGTCAAGCCGGTTGCGCTGAAAAAGGTGGCCTGAGCGCAATAGCCTTCCTGCTACCTGACGGGGCGCCACTGCGTACGCGGTGACGCCCCGTTTTTCATGGCAAAGCGCCCCGTTTAACAATTTTCTACGGAAACGCGGTCTTTCCCGCATTGCTGCAAGCATCCAGGCCCGCTAGCTTCAAGTTATTCCCCAACGGAGCATGGACATGCTGGAGACCGCCATCTATTGCAAGACCCACAAAGGTGTCGACGAAATCGCGCACCGGACCTGCCGCCTTCCGTCCCGCCTGCGCAGCACCCTGATCCTGATTGACGGGCACACTCCCTGGAATGAACTGCAAAAGCGCCTGATGATCGGCCAGGAAGCGCAAGCAGCAGTTGAAACCCTCATCGCCGAAGGCTACGTACAGTCCATCGACAACAAACCAGCTTCCAGAGCCAGAACCTAGCCGCCCGTCAGCGCGCGGCATCCCCGGATTCAGAACTTCGCCCACCCGGGCGAACACGTTCGCAACAGATCCTCTGGATACGGCATACTGAGGGTCATCGGGCAACCGCCCGTCAAGGCCTCGCCGGGGTATGAGCTTGGACGAAAAACACTACCTCTCGCCGCTTTTCGAACCGCGCAGTGTGGCCATCATTGGCGCCACCGAGCGGAGCAATGCGCTCGGGGCAATTCTCGTTGCCAACATGCTGGCTGCCGGCTACAAAGGCAAGCTCTACGCCGTCAATCCGAAATACCAGTCGGTGCAGGGCGTCCCCTGCGTCGCCGATATCCGCGACATCCCGGGCAAGGTCGATCTGGCTGTCATTGCCACTCCGGCCGGTACGGTGCCGGGACTGATCGATGAATGCGGCCAGGCCGGCGTGCGGGTCGCGGCCGTGCTCTCGGCCGGTTTTGGCGAAAGTGGCGCGCTCGGAGCCCAGCTCGAAATCGACACGGTGCGCATTGCCCGTCAATATGGCATGCGCATGCTCGGGCCAAACAGTCTGGGAATCGTCCGCCCGCTTCTGGGCCTGAACGCCACCTTCGCCGGAGGGGGTGCGCTCAATGGTTCCATCGGCTTCGTCTCGCAATCGGGCGCACTGTGCGCTGCCGTACTGGATTACGCTCGCCCCAATCAGGTCGGCTTTTCCACGGTGGTCTCGCTGGGTTCTTCCGCTGAACTGGATTTTGGCGAAGTCCTGGATTATCTCGTGTGGGATTTCCATACCGAAGCAATCCTGGTGTATATCGAAGGCATCCGCGATGCCCGCCGCTTTCTCAGCGCCTTGCGCGCCGCCGCCCGGGTCAAGCCGGTGATGGTGCTCAAAGTCGGGCGGCATCCGGTCGGCTCGCGTGCCGCGCAGGCGCATACCGGGTCGATGACCGGTGACGACGCGGTATTCGATGCCGCGCTGCGCCGTTCCGGCGTGGTCCGCTTATCCACCCTCACCCAGTTGCTGAGCAACCTCAAGGGCTTGTTCGTGCATTTCCGTCCGCGCGGCAATCGTCTGGCCATCATCACCAACGGTGGAGGGCCGGGCGTCATGGCTGCAGACCGGGCGGGTGATCTGGGGATCGTGATGGCCCGCCTTGCGCCCGAAACCATCGCCCGACTGGAAAAGTTTTTGCCAGCACACTGGTCACGCGAAAACCCGGTCGATCTGGTTGGCGACTCCAATCCTGAGCGCTACGCCCGCGCACTGGAAGCACTGATCGTCGATGACAACGTGGATGGGGTGCTGTGTCTGCTCTCGCCGTTGGCGATGAGTCAGCCGAGCGAGGTGGCACGCCGGGTGGTCGAGCTGAGCAAGGTTTCCGACAAGCCCATCCTGACCTGCTGGCTGGGAGATGATGCCTGCCTGGAAGCACGCGAGATTTTCCGGATGGCCAAGATTCCAAGCCTGCGCACACCGGAAAGTGCTGTCGATGTGTTCTCGCACATCAGCTCGTATTACCGCAACCAGCGCCTGCTCACGCAAGTCCCCGGTCCGCTCGAATATGAAAAGGCGCCGATGCGCGAACTGGCCATCGGCCTGATCGATGCCGCCTTGAAGGATCGCCGCACCGTGCTTCGCCGCCACGAGGCGCTGGGCCTGCTTGCCGCGTTTCATATCCCGGTCGGCCCGATGCGGGTGGTGCACACCGTGCTGGATGCCGAGCGCGCAGCAGCGCAGTTTGCCTACCCGGTCAGTCTGCGTCCGAATGCGGCCCTCCAGGGAACCCGCCTGCAACACGCCAGCGCACGCCACGACCTGGCCAGCGCGGTCGGCCTGCATCTGGCCTGGGAAGAACTGCACAGCCAGATGGAGCAGCACATGCCGGAAGCCTTTGCGGCCGGTATCTGTGTGGAACCCAGCTATCACAGCCCGTACGCCCGGGAGTTGATGCTGCGGGTGTGGCGCGATCCGGTGTTCGGCCCGGTGATCGGGTTCGGCGAACGCAGTCTGGATCCGAATTACTGGCCGGATCGTGCCGTCGCCCTGCCGCCGCTGAATGCTTTTCTGGTGCGCGACATGCTCCACGACACCCATGCCGAACGCATGCTGGGGCCGATGGAAGGAATGCCTGCTGCAGATTTCGAAGCGCTCGAGCACATGCTGTTGCGCGTCTCCGACCTGATCTGCGAACTGCCGATGCTGCGCTCGCTGGAGATCAACCCGCTCTACATCGATGACCGCGGCCTGCTGGCAGCCGAAGCACGCATCGAGATCGGACGCAATCCGCATCAGAATGCGCGTTATGAGCACATGGCGATCCACCCTTACCCGGCCAATCTGGTCTGGTCCTGGCAACTCAAGGATGGCACGCCGGTCACCATCCGTCCGATCAAACCCGAAGACGCTGAAATGAATCAGGGCTTCGTACGCCAGCTCTCCCCGGAAACCAAGTACTTCCGTTACATGAGTGCCCTGCGCGAGCTTTCGCCCTCCCTGCTCGCCAAGCTCACCTTGATCGACTACGACCGTGAGATGGCCTTCATCGCCACCTGTCTGGAAAACGGACAGGAAAAACAGCTGGGTGTCAGCCGTTTCAACACCAACCCGGACGGTACGAGCTGCGAATTCGCAATCGTGGTAGCCGATGCCTATCAGCACAGTGGTCTGGGCCGACGCATGATGGAAGCAATCATCAGCACCGCCTGGCAACGCGGGCTCACCACCATGAAAGGTGAATTTCTCGCCAGCAATGACCGGATGCTGCGCTTTGTCGAACGCATCGGTTTCGTGCTGCACAACGACCCCGAAGACAAGACGCTCAAGCACGGCACGCTGGACCTTGCCAAAGCCAATGCTCGAGCCTGACAATTACCCCCATTCAGCGCGCCACCCACATTCCGTATGCATCCCGATTCGATACACGTCCTCACCCTCGCCGAAGCCGATTCCGAATACGTAGAAGAAGTCCGTCAAATCCTGCAGGAGATGGCCGGGCTGCATCGCCAGGAAGAAGGCTGCTTGCGCTTCGACGTGTATGCCGACGCAGCCCGCCCGGGCCGCTTCAACACCATTGAAGTCTGGGAAAATGCCGAAGCCCACAAGCGCCACCTCAACTCTGCACTGGTCACGCACAGCGTGATGATGCTCATCGGCAAGGTACGCGGGCTGCCGGATATCCGCATGCTGGAACCCATCAACGAGATGAAGGAATGAGCGCTTTGCCAGACCATCGCTGCCGTTGTGCCTGGCTCGGAACCTGGGCCGGTGCAGCCGACCCGCTCTATCGCCAGTATCACGATGAAGAATGGGGCGTGCCGCTGCGGGATGCCACGCGACTCTTCGAGATGCTGACCCTGGAAGGTGCCCAGGCCGGGCTGGCTTGGATCACCATCCTGAAAAAACGCGCCGCGTACCGACAGGCTTTCGACGGCTTCGACATCGCCAGGATCGCCCGCTACGACGAGGCCGATTTCAATCGCCTGATGGCCAATCCCGGCATCGTGCGCAATCGTCTCAAGATCACGTCGACCATCGACAATGCACGCGCCTGGCTGGCACTCGAAGCCGAAGCCGGCAATGTCCCGGCCTGGCTCTGGCAATTCGTCGGGGGTCATCCGCGCCAGAACGGCTGGCACAGCATGCAGGAAGTCCCCGCCAGCACCCCGGAATCCGATGCCATGTCGAAAGCACTGAAGAAACGTGGTTTCCGTTTCGTCGGCAGCACGATCTGCTATGCCTTCATGCAGGCAACCGGCATGGTCAATGACCACACGCTGGATTGCTATCGCCATACTGAACTCACCGCGTGCCGATGACACTGCCGGCACAAACGCGTAATATTCTTACAACTTAAAACTTGTCTGACAAATAACCATGCCTACACCTCTCGCGCAGGAAATCGACTACCAAGGACTCCCCGCCATTCAACTGCGTTCACCGGATGGTGCTGAAGCCATCGTTCTGCTCTACGGTGGCCATCTCGTTTCCTGGAAACCGGCCGGTGGTGACGAGCGCCTGTACATGTCGGACAAAGCAGTCTTCAAACCCGGCACCCCCGTACGCGGTGGCGTGCCGGTCTGTTTCCCCCAATTCGGCACAAACGGTCCCCTGCCCCAGCACGGTTTCGTCCGCACCCGGATGTGGGAAAAAGTTGCTGCGCGTGCCGGCGAAGATTTCGCCATGGCTACGCTGCGGATCACCGATAACGAGGAAACCCGTGCGCTCTGGCCGCACGCCTTTCAGGCTGAAATCAGCATCGGAATCACCGGTTCACGCATCGACATCGAGTTCGAAGTCGAGAACACCGGCGAACAGGCATTCGAGTTTTCCGCCGCACTCCATACCTATCTGCGCGTGAAGGAAGTCGAAGAGGTCGTCCTTGAAGGACTGCGCGGGCAGACATACCGCAACCTGCTCAACAAGACAGAGGTTGAAGAGCGCGTGGATACCGGTGTCGGAGTGGTCATTGACCGTGAGACCACGCGCCTTTACTACGAAACGGAGAATCCTCTCCTGCTGCGCGAAACCCAGCGCTCGATTGGCATCAATACCGAAAACATGCCGGATACCGTGGTGTGGAATCCATGGGAAGAAACCTGCGCAAACATCAGTGACATGCCGGCCAGCGGATTCCGCCGCATGCTTTGCGTGGAAGCAGCGGTCGTGCGCAACCCGGTCCAGGTACAGCCGGCGCAGAGCTGGTGGGGACGCCAGACGTTGATCGCCATGTAAGCGCTCAGTTCAGGCTCTGCTGGGCGGCGGACAGGAAGACCCTGCAGGGCCAGAATTTCCCTTGCATTCGGCTTGATCAACACTTACAAAGAAAGTGCAGTCATCCACTGCGCAACACAAAGGGAACCCTTATCGCAACCGCAAGATTGTTGAGCAACAGGTAGCCCATAACCGGGATCAATCCCGGCGCCGGTGGTGGATCCACCGACACAAAACGCCGCGCAATGCGGCGTTTTCCATTTCAGCAGCGCCAAGACTGGCGAGGAACGAAACGGCTAAGAGTTTTTCATCAAAGCCTGCCGACCAATCCGCCAGGCACTCAGCGCCACGTTCAACCAGCGCCCCCAGCGTGCAGGCAGCACCGCCCCCAGAATACCGGCAAGCGTTTCGATCCACACCAGATGATCCTTGCCTTCAGGTGCCATCGGAGCCAGGCTGGCCAGATCCTGGCGCAAGGCCAGACGATATTGCTCGGCCTGCAACAGCAGCATTTCCTTGCGGAAATCACGTACGGTTCGACGGCTCATGTTTCGTCCTCCGGGCGACGGCACAAGGCCATTCGATCACGCTCGAATTCGGCTCGCGTTGCTGCAAAAGGCACGTGAGCTTCCTTCTGGCGCCGCCACATCACAACGCCACACGCGACCGCCAGCAAACCGTAAGCCGACGCCACGCCGATCGCGACCGCGAGCAGGCAACCGCTGCTCGCAGCAAAGACCAGCAGCGCCACCGTTGCAAAGAACAAGGCAAATGCCGCGAAGACAAACAGGGCAAGAAGAACCACCAGATTGCCCAGCAGGCGCTCCGTTTCTTCTTGCACCTCCAGTCCGAACAGATCCAGCCGGTTGCCCAGCAAGCCCGTCAGGTTATCAGCCAGACGGTGGATCCGTTCGATCAGCCGCATTCCCATTTCAGCGGCGGGCAATCAGCATGCCTACGACCACACCCACAGCGGCGCCAATGCCGATCGCCTTCCACGGATTTTCGTGCACATACTGGTCCGTCACCTTGGCCGCAGCCTTGGCTTTTTCCACGGCGATTTCCTCTGCGGAACTCAGGCGCTCTTTGGCTTCACGCAAGCCGGCAATGATGCGTGCCTGCAGGATCTCGGCTTCCTTGCCGGTCGCCGCAGCGGCATCGATGATCAGTTTTTCGGTCTTGTGCAGAATGTCCTGCGATTCATCAAGCAGGGTCGAAGAAGTGGTTTCCGTCATGACTAGCTCCTTTTCAATCAATTAAGGGAAAAACTGATTCAGCACCCGGACATGCTATCCCACCCGGTGCTGCATGCAGGATCGCGAAGCGACTTGAGGGCAGATCTGCAGCGATTGTCGGCTGGATCATTCAGGTGATGGAACCTGCACCGACACCCACTGTCCACACTAGATATACGACACCCTATCCGCCCGCCAAGTTCCTGCTGATTGCGCCAAAACCCTGCAATCTCTATCAGGAACCAGTCTTTTGCCCGGTGCTTCACCTGGCCATCGAATCAAGCTACAGTAAGTATGAAGTACCGGCTTGACGTATTCCGTGCGCAAACAAACATACAGCATCACGAACAAGGCTCGACACAGCCACAGAGAGAACAGACACAGCATGAAACTCAAACGCATCCAAACCCGTGGCGAAGAGATCGCCAACGTAGTCAGCCACAGCGCGGGTTTGCTGGCAGCCATTGCGGCCTTCCCGATTCTGGTCATCATCACGGCACGCCAGGGCAGTGCGGCCAATATCACCGCAGCCTGCATCTATGCCACCACGATGGTGCTGATGTATCTGAGTTCCACGGTCTATCACTGGGTTCCGCAGGGCCGCATCAAGCAGATCTTCCGCAAGCTTGATCACGCGGCAATCTTTCTGCTGATCGCCGGCACGTATACGCCTTTCACCTTCAGCGTGCTTGCCGGCGCGTGGGGTTGGACCCTGTTCGGCCTGGTCTGGGGGCTCGCCGCAACCGGCCTGATCCTGATGTTCAGCAACCGCCTGTCCAACCCCTGGCTTTCCAATGGCATCTATTTGCTGATGGGCTGGCTGATCGTGATTGCCGCCGTGCCGCTGTTCAACAACATTTCCACCGCAGGGGCCGTCTGGCTCATTGCTGGCGGACTGGCCTATACAGGGGGCGTGGTTTTCTACGCGCTGGATGGCCGTTTGCGTTACGGGCACTTTGTCTGGCATCTGTTCGTTCTCACCGGCACGGTCTGCCACTTCTTCGCAGTACTGTACGGCTGCATACCCGCTCAAGCAGCGCTCGCGTAGCACCGGCCTTCCGTCGCCCTGACGGGAACCCTGAACATCGTCAAGGGTACAAAGGGAACTCTTCTTTGTACCCGAGCACGATGCGCCTGCCCTATCCGGTCTCTCTGCCCAAGCTCTTGCTGCTGGGCTTCGCACTGGTTGCCCTGCCACCCGTGCTGGCACTGCTGGCAGCCTATTTCTCGCTGGACCAGCTCAGCCGGCGCAGTGAAGAAGCCATCACCCGTGCCACGGCCATCACCCGTGACAGCCGCGGACTCAGCGAACACCTCAACGCGCTGGAACGCCTCGCCCGCCAGCAACTGGTGCTCAACGATGCACGCGGACTCACGGCCTACAGCAGACGTCGTACCGAATTCAACGACATGGCCGAGCGGTTGACGCAGCACGCCGACATCCTGAACATCCAGCCCGATCTGGACCGCCTGCGCAGCAGCGAAGAGGGCGTCTGGCAACGTCTGCAGCAGCCGGGCCTGACACAGATCGAGAGCCCGGCCCTGATCAAGGCCTTCAGCAGCATGGACGAGACGGCGGCGAGCATCGTCAGCCAGGCGGATGCGCGCATCGAGGCCGACATCAGCGCATTGCAGATCGAGGCCGCAGCCGCGCGTCGCCAGTTGCTGCAGCGCTTGTGGATCCTGATTCCGATCAGCCTGCTGCTTGCCCTGGCCATCACGGCGCTGATCCGCCGCCCGTTCCGCCAGCTGGAAGCCGCCATGCGCAAACTGGGTGAAGGACACTTCAACGAGCCGATCCAGATCCGCGGTCCACATGACATGGTATTGCTCGGCCAGCGTCTGGATTGGCTGCGCACGCGCCTGCTGGCCCTCGACGCGCAGAAAACCCGCCTGCTGCACCATGTTTCGCATGAACTCAAAACCCCGCTCACCGCTTTGCACGAAGGCACAGCCCTGTTGCTCGACAAGGTAACCGGGCCGCTCAATGCTGAACAGTCGGAAATCACCCGGATCCTCGTCAGCAATTGCCAGCGTCTGCGCAAGCTGATCGAGAATCTGCTCGACTACAGCGGCCTGCGCTTCGCACCTGCCAATCTGCGCCGTGAACCACTCGAACTGGCGCCTCTGGTGGATCAGGTCATCGCCGAACAGCGACTGGCCGCCGCCGCACGCAATATCGACATCGACAACCACTGCGCGGGTCTGCAGCTATCTGCAGATCGCGAAAAGCTGCGGGTGATCCTCGACAATCTGCTCTCCAACGCCCTCAAATTCTCCCCGCCAAACGCTCGCGTCCAGCTGGAGGCACATGCCGCCCACGGCTGGATCAACATCGAAGTCTGCGACAACGGCCCGGGCATTCCGGCCGACCTGGCGCCCAGCATGTTTGAAGCCTTCGTCCAGGGACCCGCCCCGGCAGGCAGCCCGGTCAAGGGCAGCGGCCTCGGTTTGTCGATCGTGCGCGAACTCGTCAACGCCCATGGTGGCGAAGTCTCGCTGCAAGCCAATTCGCCTCATGGCACGCGGGCCTGCATCCGCCTGCCGCTCACGGAATCCCTCTCATCATGATCCGCCTCCACATCCTCGCCGGCATGCTGGCACTCTGCGCCAGCGCCTGCACGCCCCTCGACACCCTCTCCCTGGCCCGCACCACCTCGCCCGCACGAGACGCCAACCCGGACTGGCTCCATCAGGCGGGCCGGATCAAGAACATGAGCCCGGCTGAACTCGCCAGCGAAGCCGAGTCCCTGCAAAAAGCCTTTGCCGGCCGCCGCAGTGAAGACAACCGCCTGCGCCTGGCGCTTTTCCTCACGCTCGCGCCACCGCCGCAAGGCGACCGTACACGTGCCCTCAGCCTGCTGGATGTCGCCCCCAGCGACAGCAATGGCCGCGGCCGTACACATCCGCTGGCGCAGCTCTTGCTCACCTTGTTGCAGGACAATCGCCGCCTCGACGATGCCCTGACCACCAGCCAGCAGAAGCAGCGCGAGCTGCAGCAAGCAAACGACGCGATGCGCCAGAAGCTTGAAGCCATCAGCGAAATCGAACTGAAGATGCAGGATCGCTCGAAAACCCGATGAATCACACCCAAAGCCCACAGCCAGCCGGAACCGGCACGCCCCGCGTGTTGCTGGTCGACGACGACCCCGATCTGCTGCGCCTGCTCTCGATCCGCCTCAAGGCCAGCGGTTTCGACATCCGCAGCGCCAGCAGCGGCGAAACCGCCCTGGCCGCACTGGCTTCGCAACGCCCTGACATCGTGGTCACCGACCTGCGCATGCCTGGCATGGACGGGCTCGCCCTGTTCGATGCCGTCCGCCAGCAGCATCTTTCGCTGCCGGTGATCGTGCTGACCGCCCACGGCAACATCCCGGAAGCCATCGAGGCTACCCAACGCGGCGTTTCCGGCTACCTCACCAAACCGTATGACGCTGCCGAGCTGGTCGCCCAGATCCACCGGGCCATCGGCAATGCTGGCGGAAACTCGGGCGGCATCCCCGGCGCGCAAGCTCCAGCAGACTGGCGCAACGAAATCCTCACCCGCAGTGCGCGGATGGAAGACTTCCTGCAACAAGCCCTGCTCGTCGCCGCCAGCGAGGTCAGCGTGTTCATCAGCGGACCCAGCGGCGCAGGCAAGGAACTCCTCGCCCGTGCCATCCACAAGGCCAGTCCGCGTGCCGGCAAACCCTTCGTGGCGATCAACTGCGGCGCGATTCCGGAACAACTCCTGGAGTCCGAACTCTTCGGGCATGTGAAGGGCGCGTTCACTGGTGCCCACCGCGATCATGACGGGCTCTTCCAGTCCGCACGCGGCGGCACCCTGTTCCTCGACGAGATCGGCGACATGCCCACGCCCTTGCAGGTCAAGCTGCTGCGCGTGCTGGAAGAGCGCGAAGTCCGCCCGGTGGGTGCCACCCGCAGCCTGCCCATCGACGTGCGCATCATCTCCGCCACGCACCGCGATCTGAATGCCGCACGCAGTGAAGGGCGTTTCCGCGACGATCTGTATTACCGGCTCAACGTCGTCAGCCTCGCCATCCCCTCGTTGGCCGAGCGCCGCGAAGACATTCCGCTGCTCGCCCAGCATTTCCTGCAGCGCCTCGCCAAACGCTATCAGCGTCCGGTCAACGCCTTCTCGCCCGAAGCCATGGAACTGTTGCTCGCCGCCCCCTGGCCCGGCAACGTGCGCCAGCTGCTCAATGTGGTCGAGCAGACTGTCGCGCTGGCCACCACGCCGGTGATTCCCGCCAGCCAGGTGCAACGCGCCCTGCAAGGCGACGGAGATGCCATCGAATCCTTCGAGGACGCCCGGCACCGCTTCGAGCGTGACTATCTTGTGCGCCTGCTGCGCCTGACCGAAGGCAACGTCAGCCAGGCCGCACGGCTGGCCAAACGCAACCGCACCGAGTTCTATCGCCTGCTCGGGCGCTATCACCTGGAAGCCGGTGCGTTCAAGGACAGCACCAGCGATTGACCGCCCCGCAGAGCGCCGCACGTGGATTCCGCTGTCGCCGATCCACGACAAGGCTTTGCCTTGCTGCCACAGGCAATGAACAGCTGAGGAGCCGCCCCCTGTCGCCAGACAGCGACAACCAACGCCTGCTCCACGCTGCCTGCAAGCACATCAACACACTGTTTTCATTGAACATTCCTCATCTGGCACGCCCCCTGCAATGGAAGCACCAGTCGGCGGGCCACCTTGAGCGCTCCGCCTCCGGTCAACAAGGAGATGAAATGTTCAACAAACCGCTGCCCCGCACGCCCGAACCCACACCCGAGCGTCAGCCCCGGGTGACCCACACGCCCGGCGCCTATCCGCCGCTCCAGCCGCAAAACCGCTTGCGCGATGCGACCAGCCTGTCGCCTGCCCAGGCAGCGCAGATTCTGGTCAACACGCAACCCCCTGCCACCAAGGAGACCACCATGAGCGCCCCGCCCGTCACCGCCACGCCAGACTCCGCTCATCAAGCCGCGAACGAATCCAGCAGCCGTCTGGTTGTGGGTCCGGAGGTCAAACTCAAGGGCGCCGAAATTCTCGACTGCGACACCTTGATCGTTGAAGGTCGTGTCGAAGCCACCATGGATAGCCGTGTGATCCGTATCGCCGAGCAAGGTGCCTTTTCCGGCAAGGTCGGCATCGATGTCGCAGAGATCCACGGCCAGTTCGAAGGCGAACTCACCGCCCGCACCCAACTCATCATCCATGCCACCGGCCGTGTCAAAGGCACGATCCGCTATGGCAGCCTCCTCATCGAAGCAGGCGGCCAGATCTGTGGCGACATCCAGGCCCTGGAGCAATCCCGCCCGGGCGAACTGCGCAATCCAGGAAAGGAGGCCGACCGATCAAAAGTTACTTCTCTGATCACCTCGGTGGCCTGAAGCAAGCGGCCGCTGGCAGTCGTCCTCCCGCGCCAGCGCCACAAGCGGAATGCCACCGATCTACGCGCGTTATTTTTGGCCCGGCTCTGCCCGGGCTTTTTTTGCTATTCAACCTGCTTGCAAGATCGTCACGCGCACACGCCACGGCCGGATTTTCCCGGTGGACGCGGTCCGGGCTGCTAAAATCGCGTCTTCACAAATTTTTCGACCCCAAAATCCCAATGGCCCAATACGTCATGTCGATGCTGCGCGTGAACAAGGTTGTTCCGCCCAAGCGTCAGATCATCAAGGACATCTCCCTCTCCTTTTTCCCCGGCGCCAAGATCGGCCTGCTCGGCCTCAACGGCGCCGGCAAATCCACCGTGCTGCGCATCATGGCCGGACAGGACAAGGAATATGACGGTGAAGTGCAGTGGCAGCCGAACATGAGCATCGGCTACCTGCCGCAGGAACCGGAGCTGGACCCGAACAAGACCGTGCGCGAAGAAGTCGAATCCGCGCTCGGTGAAGTCATGGAAGCCAAGCAGAAGCTCGAAGAGGTGTATGCCGCCTACGCCGAGCCGGATGCCGATTTCGACAAGCTCGCCGAGCTGCAGGCCAAGTACGAAAACATCATTTCCACCAGCGGTGCAGATATCGAAACCCAGCTCGAAATCGCAGCCGACGCGCTGCGCATCCCGCCTTGGGACGCCAAGATCGGCCCGCTCTCCGGCGGCGAAAAGCGCCGCGTGGCGCTCTGCAAGCTGCTGCTCTCCAAGCCGGACATGCTCCTGCTGGATGAGCCGACCAACCACCTCGACGCCGAGTCCGTCGAATGGCTGGAGCAGTTCCTCGTGCGCTTCCCCGGTACCGTGGTGGCGGTGACCCACGATCGCTACTTCCTCGACAACGCCGCCGAATGGATCCTCGAACTCGACCGTGGCGAAGGCATTCCCTGGAAGGGTAATTACTCGTCATGGCTGGAGCAGAAAGGCGCCCGTCTGGCGACCGAGCAAAAGCAGGAAGACGCTCACCGCAAGGCCATGAAGGAAGAACTGGAATGGGTGCGCCAGGGCGCCAAGGCGCGTCAATCAAAGAGCAAGGCGCGTCTGGCCCGCTACGAGGAAATGAGCAACGTCGAATACCAGAAGCGCAACGAAACCCACGAAATCTTCATCCCGCCGGGCGAGCGCCTGGGCAATCAGGTGATCGATTTCAATGGCGTCTCGAAAGCCTTCGGTGATCGCCTGCTGATCGACAACCTGAGCTTCCAGATCCCACCCGGTGCCATCGTCGGCGTGATCGGCCCGAATGGTGCCGGTAAATCAACCCTGTTCCGCATGATCCAGGGTCTGGAAAAACCGGACTCGGGCGAAATCGTGATCGGCTCCACCGTCAAGATCGCCGCAGTGAATCAGACCCGCGAAGGGCTGGATGACAGCAAGACCGTGTTCGAAGCCATTGCAGATGGCGCCGACATCCTCACCGTCGGCAAGTTCGAAATGCCCAGCCGTGCCTACATCGGCCGCTTCAACTTCAAGGGTGGCGACCAGGCCAAGATCGTCGGCAAACTCTCCGGCGGCGAACGCGGCCGTCTGCATCTTGCGAAGACCCTGGTCGAAGGCGGCAACGTGCTGCTGCTCGATGAGCCGTCAAACGACCTGGACGTGGAAACCCTGCGCGCACTCGAAGACGCCCTGCTCGAATTCTCCGGCTGCGTGATGGTCACATCGCATGACAGATGGTTCCTCGACCGCATCGCCACCCACATCCTCGCCGCCGAAGGCGATTCGCAATGGGCCTTCTTCGCCGGCAACTACCAGGAATACGAAGAAGACAAGAAGAAGCGTCTGGGTGAAGAAGGGGCGAAGCCCAAGCGGATTCGGTACAAGCCGATTAGTCGGTAAATCCAATATCAAAAAGGGAAGGCAACGTGCCGAGAATCGATACAAGTAACGACTCGGTCATTGAAATTCGCGACATGCTCGCTAGAAAAGAGCTGGTCGTGAACGAAACATATCAACGTGGCAGCGAACTATGGCCCTCTGGTGCTCGAAGTTATTTTATCGACACCATGCTAAACGGATTCCCCTTCCCCAAAAGTAAGTATCCCCCGGCAAAGCCGGGGGCTTTTGTTTGTTAGCCCTTCAAAGGGGCTGCGACATGCGCCGCCTGAAGGCGGGGCAGTCACATGCCCAACTTCAGCTGGTCGTAATGCTCATCTTCCTTCTCTTGGTGCCGGATATAGGCTCGAACCATCTCCTCGTCCAACCCCACCGTTGATACAAAGTATCCTCTGGCCCAGAAGTTCTCACCCCCGAAGTTTCGGCTTCGCCCATTGAACCGGCGAGCAATTGAGATCGCACTCTTCCCCTTGATGTAGCCCACCATGTTCGCCACCGAATATTTCGATGGAATACTGATGCACATGTGAATGTGGTCACTCATCAAATGTCCTTCCAGAATCCTGCACTCCTTCTGACCAGCCAACGCCGGCATGAGCCTGGGGAATTTGCCCGCGCATTTGATGCGTATGCGCCAGCACATCGTTGAAAAACGACGGGGGCGAAAATGCCCCCGTGTCGTCAAAGCCAAGCCTCATCGCTATCCAACTCGGCACATCAAAGAGCTTTAACTGAACCGCATTACCGCTGCGTGCAGGGCTTTTTTTCGCCCTTCAATCCGGTCACAATCACACTCCCGAGCGCACCCCGACAACACCATGCCCCATACCAATGCAGACGAGAAAGAATTGGCCAAGTTCAGTGATTTGGCTCACCGCTGGTGGGATCCCGAATCCGAGTTCAAACCACTGCATGAAATCAATCCGCTACGCCTTGACTGGATCAACCAACTATCGCCGCTAGCAGGTAAGCGGGTGCTGGACATCGGCTGCGGCGGCGGAATTCTCGCAGAGAGCATGGCTCGCGCCGGCGCAAATGTAACGGCAATTGATCTATCGGACAAAGCCCTCGCCGTCGCACGCCTGCATCTGCATGAAAGCAAGCTCACTGTCGATTACCGGAAAATCTCCGCCGAAGCACTTGCAGCACAGGAACCGGCTGCATTTGACGTCATCACCTGCATGGAAATGCTGGAACACGTTCCCGACCCCGCAAGCATCGTACGGGCGTGCGCAACCCTGCTCAAGCCACAAGGTGACTTGTTCCTGTCGACCATCAACCGCAATCTCAAGGCTTACCTGCTAGCCGTTGTCGGCGCCGAATACCTTCTCAATATGCTTCCACGGGGGACTCACGAATACGCGAAGTTTCTCAAGCCCTCAGAGCTCTCTCGTGACTTGCGCAACGCAGGCCTTGATACACGAGAACTCATCGGTATGACATTCAATCCGCTCAGCAGAATCTATAGTCTTGGCACCAACACCGATGTCAATTATCTGATGCGCGCCAGCAAAGGGGATTAGCCTAGTCTGTCGACATTCAAGCCAGCCAAATGACAGCGGCCACAATCGCGACGAAGGAAGCAAAGCGTGCTGCCAGCTTGTCATAATGGGTGGCGATACGCCGAAATTGCTTGATACGACTGAAGAATCGCTCGACCAGATTGCGGTTCTTGTAGAGATGTTGTAAGCCCCCGGCCACCCCATCTTCCTTGAGCCGCTTAGCCCGCTGAAGATGGAGTCCATCAATATCGATGGTGGACACTATGGATGTCACGATTCCGCGCCGGGTGCGGCGCACGCACAGCGGAGCTTTCAACAATCGGTGGTCGCGGCGTGTTGTGATCCCGGCGTCTCAGTGGCTGGGGTGGCGTTGGCCAACGGTCTGAACGCAAACCAGGTGCGTCGCTGGCTGCGTGAGTGTGGCATTGAGCCGCCCAGTCGCCGCAAGCCAGCCACTGCAGAGTAGCCCGTGTTGGCCGGACCGGATTTTGTGCCAGTGCACTTGCGCAGTTTGACGCGCAGGTCCTCGGGCTACCGAGCAGAGCCTCGCGGCTCCAACTTCTCCCGGCGTTGAAGTCCTGCACCTGCGCTGCCCCGCCAGCCAGCCTTGCCCCAAGGCGGGCTATGGCTGACGCCGGCAAAGTTGGGCTCTCGCCGTTTGTTCAAACAAAGCGAAGTCATGCCGGATTTTGACGCCAATTACGGCGCAACGATCTGGCAGTGGGATGAGCAGCAGTAGCAATCATCACGAACTGACCCAAGGGTAGTCATCTTTGACTATCAGATCAGTCGCAGCAGTCAATCGCATGCCCCCGCCTAAGCAAAAGGCGATTCTGGTTGGCGCCACACCCTCCCAAGGGGTTTATCGCGCCAACCACCGCTTTACGACTAACCGCCCACACGACGCCAGATTACGTCGAAGAGCAGTGGGACACCACTTGGCTCGACCATACTCCCCAGCGTTTTGACGGCACGGGCTTGGGTCTTCATGGGCAGCGGAACGAAGCCCGCCTTGGGGGCCAGGTTGTCGGCTTGCATGAAGGCTCCACTGAGAAAATTGGCCACAATAGCCATTCGTTTAGGGGCGACGGCAACACGTTTCATGACGATGAACGTGCCAGTAGTGATCGGCCAGGCAGCCTGATCACTAAGATTGGTCAGGGTGTCCTCGAAACGCCCTTCGAAAGTCCAGCGACTGCCCGCGAGTGCAGCGCGGAAGGCAACTGCGTCAGGTTGAACATATTTGCCAGCCTTGTTGGCAACTAGCGCGTAATTCAATTCGGTGCTGGCGATGTAGCCTGGCTCCAGATAGCCGATGCTATATGGCGTCTGTTTGATCTGGTCAGCCATCCCTGAGGAACCACGCGCGAGCAGCGTACTTGCGGGCCAGTGCAGCAGGGACTCGTTACCCATCTCCTGTGCCCATTCCGGGCTGACTGCGCTCAGGTATTTGCTGAGCACCCAAGTGGAACCCGATCCGTCCTGACGGGCGACCACATGGATCGCCTCTGCCGGCAACCGGATGTTGGGATTTAGCGCACGAATGGCATCGTCATTCCAGTAATGCACCTTGCCAGTGAGGATCGCTGCTAGCAGCGGGCCGCTCAGGCGTAGTTTACCCTGCGGTACTCCTGGTAGATTCACAGCAGGCACAATGCCGGTGATCGCGGTCGGGATGCAAATCAAACCATCCTTCTGCATCTGTTCGTCGGTCAGGGGAACATCGGTTGCCCCGAAATCCACTGCCCCTGTAATCACGGCCTTAATGCCTGCGCTTGAACCTACGGGGGCGTAGTTGACTTGGTTGCCGGTGGTTTTGAAACTCTCCGCCCAACTTTGATAAAGCTTGGCTGCGGCCGTGGAACCTGCTCCGCGGATCTCTTCGGCGGTGGCTAAAGGCGAGAGCAACAAAGAGGCCACTAGTAAAGCGGAAACGAGGCCTGTTGAAAACAAGGTTCTGCGCTGAAACATGGAGGAAATATTCTTGGACTAGGTAATCCCCTACTCTACCCGAAAGGGCGGTTTTTCCCCACATGCACCCGATTAGTTGCCGATTGTTAATGGCCTGGTGTATTGACGCTCACCGAAAACTGACCAGTTCCCTGCGTGTTTGCGCGTTGAAATTTGACCAGGTAATCAACCTCTCCCGCTTACTTTTTGAGTGGGGTAAAGATGGAGATGATCACCGTGAAGGAACTGGCAAGAATTCGTCGTTGGTACCACCGTGATGAGCTGTCGATTTCGGAGATAGCGCGTCGCTGTGGCTGGAGCCGGAACACCGTCAAGCGCTGACTGCGTGAGTCGGAGGACTTTGAACCGAAGTACCGGCACATCGGTGCGCCGGGCAAGGTCGAGCCGTTTGCCGCTCAACGGATCAAAGCCCTGAAAACCGATGCCCGCCGTCCCAAATGGGACCGGCGCACGGCCTTGAAGTTGTATGCCGAGCTCAAGGCAGCCGGGTTTGCCGGTGGCTACAGCCGGGTCACTGAATTCATCCGGTGCTGGCGTAATGATGGCGGCGGTGCGCTCAGCAGGCGTATGTGTCGCTGCATTTCGATCTGGGTGAGGCCTTCCATTCAGTGTACGCAACGTTCAAGCGCTGTCACATTCACACGCACATCTTCAGCCACTGGCGGACAGCTGCGAGCCTCTGCAAACACCCAAGCGCGGAAACGCTGTGCCAGCGGTGTCAGAACCACGCCAGCAGGGCTCACGAACCAGTAAGCGCGCAGATTCGGCAGCGTCTGCGGAAACACCTGCACAAGACTCCCGGCATCGATCTCCTGCTGACACAAGCTGCGACGCGACAATGCAAGACCTCGCCCATCCAGCGCGGCCTGCAGTACGATGGCAGAGTCGTTGAAATACAAACCGCTTTGTGGCTCCGGCCAATCCAGACCCACGCTCTCAAACCAGCCACGCCAGAATTCACCATCCGAGCGCAAAAGTGGCCAATCGCGCAAATCGGCAGGTGTTGCGGGCGGCCTGTCACACAGCAATTTCGGACTTGCCACAACCAGCATCTCATCGCGCATCAGCAATTCCGCATGCTGTCCAGGCGCATCACCAAAACCGAAGCGAATCGCTATATCAACGCCATCACGGGCAAAATCGAGCACTGTTGATGTCGTCACGATATTCAACTCGATATCCGGTTCCTGCTCGATAAAGCGCCCCAGACGCGGCGCCAGCCAGCGTGCAGCAAACGAAGGCATCGTTGTCACAGTCAGGCGGCGAGGATTCGCCCGTTGACGCAGCAAGGACACCATACTCCCCATCTCGCACAACGCCCGGTTCACGCGCGACGCCAGTTCCAGCCCCAGCAATGTGAGCTGCACGCCACGCCCCTCACGATGAAACAAGGCAAAGCCGAGCTGCTCTTCCAGTGCTCGGATCTGGTGGCTCACCGCGCTGTGAGTCACATGCAATTCCTGTGACGCAGCGCTGAAGCTACCTAGTCGAGCTGCAGCTTCAAAAACGCGCAACATGCCCAAGGGAGGAAGTTTCGCAGGTGCATCCATAGATGAATTTAACTCGTGAATGGTTGAGATTTGCTCGTTTGAACTCTACTTACAAGCCACGCAGAATGCCACTCATGCGACACATTCCCACGGCAGAGGTCAATAAAATGCAAGATGAACTCGTCAATACAGCCATTCACATCACCCCAGGGCAACTCTGTGTACTCGCCGCCAGCCCAGGACAAAGCCTGCATATTCTCGACGGACAAGTCTGGCTCACCGAAGCAGGCATTCCAGACGATGTAATCCTCCACGCAGGGGACCGCTACAGTCTGCGCGGCGAAGGCAAACTTTTGATCGAGGCTGCCAGTAGTGCCTACCTGCAATGGCACGACACGGCATCTACCAAAAACCCAGAACACACCGCCGACAAGGAAACGGCCGAAGAAGCATTGCCCATATGACGGCAGGACAGCCTTTTACAGAAAACCCGCCCCCTGCCGGAGCAGGCGCCTGAGCACACTTAGGTTCATCGCGCAGACTGAAAGCCGCCACGATTCAGGTCTTTTTGCCCGTCTCGGCTCGAAAAAATCACTGCCGTCCCGTACTTCCAAAACCACCTGCACCCCGCTCACTGGCAGCAAAGTCCTCCACCACATTGAGCGTAACCTGTACCACCGGCACCACAACCAGCTGCGCGATACGATCCATCGGCTGGATCGTGAAAGCTTCCTTGCTGCGATTCCAGGTCGATACAAAGACCTGGCCTTGGTAATCAGAGTCGATCAAGCCGACCAAGTTACCCATCACGATGCCATGTTTGTGTCCCAACCCGGAACGCGGCAAGATCATTGCTGCCAGCCGCGGGTCTTCAAGATGCATGGCCATGCCTGTAGGAATCAGGTGGGTATCTCCCGGATTGATGGTCAAGGGCTCATTGATGCAGGCGCGTAAATCCAGCCCGGCAGCACCAGCCGTACCGTATTGGGGCAGATTGTCCTTGAGGCGGGTGTCGAGAATCTTGATGTCGAGTTGATGCATGTTTGTGTCAAGAAAAAAAGGGTTAAGGGAAAAACTTTCAACCGAGCATCTGGACCAGATGCGCCACGATGCCCGCTGCGACTTCAGTCTTGCTGGCGCGCGGCAAGGGGTGTGCGCCAGCGTCATCAAACAGTACGACCTGATTGGTATCGCCCCCCATGCCATCCTGAACCAGATTGCCGACTACAAGTTTCAGTCGTTTGGACCGGAGTTTGTTGACGGCATATTCATCGAGGCGCTGGCTCTCTGCAGCAAAACCAACACAGAACGGGGCAGCAGGCAAGGATGCTACTTCGGCAAGGATGTCCGGATTGCGCGTCAGCGCGACACTCAGACCAACATCCGTCTTCTTGATCTTGTCATTAGCGACCTCTACCGGACGATAATCCGCGACCGCAGCTACGCCAATAAAAACATCTGCTGCTGCAACACGCTGCATCACCGCCAAGTGCATTTCACGCGCAGTCTGCACATCCACCCGCGTGACACCAAAAGGCGTCGGCAAAGCGACCGGTCCGCTGACCAGATCGACGCGGGCCCCCGCCATGGCAAGGGCTCGCGCCAGCGCATAACCCATTTTCCCTGAGGAAATATTGGTGATGCCACGCACCGGATCAATCGGTTCATACGTCGGGCCAGCAGTCATCAGCACGGTTTTCCCAGCAAGCGGCTTGGGCTGCAGGAAGGCAATCAAGGCTTCACGGATAGCCTCCGGCTCACTCATCCGCCCCTCGCCCACTTCGCCACAAGCCTGCACACCGGTATCCGGGCCGATCACGCTGATACCATCGGCCTTGAGCTGGGCAACATTGCGCTGCGTGGCAGGGTTGCTCCACATCTGCTTGTTCATGGCAGGCGCCACGAGCAAGGGACAATCGCGCGCCAAAGCCAGAGTCGACAACAGGTCATCCGCCATGCCATGAGCCAGCTTGGCCAGCATATTGGCCGTGGCCGGCGCAATCAGGAGTGCATCCGCACTACGCGTCAACTCGATGTGGCTCATGTTGTTGGCACGCCGCTCGTCCCACGGATCGAGCCAGACTGGATTGCCCGTCAGTGCCTGAAAGGTCATCGGCGTCACAAACCGCGCACCGTTAGCCGTCATCACCACATGCACGCAGGCCCCTGCCTTGATCAACAAACGCGCGAGCTCTGCCGCCTTGTAAGCAGCAATCCCGCCGCAAACGCCCAGCACGATGGTCTTGCCCGAGAGTTCAGTCATTCGCCGCTTCCTGTCAGGTGAAAATCCTTGTATCCCGCAATTCTATCTGCAAGCACGATGGCAATCACCGACTGGCCTGAAGATGAACGTCCTCGCGAGCGCCTGCTTGCCAGAGGCGCCACCGTCCTGTCCGATGCAGAATTGCTGGCCATCTTCCTGCGTGTGGGCATACGAGGGAAAAGTGCAGTCGATCTGGGGCGCGAATTGATCAATCACTTCGGCAGCCTGAACCGACTGTGCAATGCACCGCTTTCCGCATTCAAGCTTGTACCCGGAATGGGGGCAGCCAAATATGCCCAGCTCCAGGCTGTGCTGGAACTCTCCCGTCGTGCCTTGGGCGAAACCTTGAAAGAGCGTGACCTGCTCGCTTCGCCTGGAACAGTGCGCGACTGGCTGAGACTGCACCTGGCTCAGTTGCCGCACGAAGTCTTCATGATCTTGCTGCTTGATGCGCAAAACCGGTTGCTCGATGCATGCGAACTGTTTCGCGGGACCCTGACCCAGACATCGGTATATCCGAGAGAAGTAGTCAAGCTGGCACTCGCCCGAAATGCCGCGGCAGTCATCCTGGCCCACAACCATCCATCGGGTGCCTGCGAACCGAGCCGTGCTGATGAAATGCTGACCAAGGCCCTGAAACAGGCCCTCGCGCTGGTCGATGTGCAAGTTCTCGATCACTTCATCGTTGCCGGCGCCTCTTCGCCGGTTTCTTTTGCCGAACGCGGTTTGCTCTAGACTGAAACTTCAGCTCAAATCACCCCTGCCGCCTGCCTCTGGAACGAAAATGTCAGCAATATTTCCTTTACGGGGTAAGGCCTGTTATAGTCTTGCCCTCAGATTGCCAGCAAAGCTTGAGTCCTCCCCGGGTTTTTAGCTATAATCGCGGGCTTTACGGAACCACGTACCGGAGCGAGAAATGTCTCGAGTTTGTCAAGTTACGGGCAAGGGCCCAATGGTGGGGAACAATGTTTCCCACGCCAACAACCGAACCAAGCGTCGTTTTCTGCCGAATTTGCAGAATCGTCGTTTCTGGGTCGAAGCAGAAAACCGTTGGGTCAGTCTGCGCGTGTCCAACGCCGGTCTGCGCACCATCGACAAGAAGGGCATTGAAGCCGTTCTGGCCGAACTGCGTGCTCGCGGCGAGAAGCTCTAAGCGCCTGCATCGACTCAATCAGATTAGCGGAGATTAAAAATGGCTAAAGGCGGTCGCGAAAAGATCAAACTGGAATCCTCTGCGGGTACCGGCCACTTCTATACCACCAACAAGAACAAGCGTACCACCCCGGAAAAGCTTGAATTCGTCAAGTACGATCCGGTTGTACGCAAGCACGTTGCATATAAAGAAACCAAGCTCAAGTAAGGCGAAGGTGCACGGCGCGGCCTGCACCTGACCCCCAAGGCTGGTTTCGACCTGCTGTACCGTTTTACCGAAAAGCCCGCGCATGCGGGCTTTTTGTTTTTGTTCCGTTACGTATCAACAGCGCCATGATGACCCACGCGTCAACTGAAAACCTCAACATCGCTTCGTTCGATGCGATGCCTTCACCGGCCCAGATCAAGGCCAGTGCCCCTCTGACCGACACGGCGGCCGCCACGGTCGAGATGGGGCGCACCACGATCAAACGGATTCTGGACCGGGAAGATCCGCGCCCGATGATCATCGTCGGCCCCTGTTCGATCCACGATCCGGTCGCCGGTCTCGACTATGCTCGGCGCTTGAAGGTTCTTGCCGAAGAACTGGCGGATACGCTCTACGTGGTGATGCGCGTGTATTTCGAAAAACCGCGCACAACAGTCGGCTGGAAAGGCTTCATCAATGATCCACGCATGGATGACTCTTTCCACATCGAGGAAGGCATGCTGCGCGGACGCCAGTTCCTGCTCGAAGTCGCGGAAATCGGCTTGCCAGCTGCGACCGAAACGCTCGATCCGATTGCTCCCCAATATTATGGCGATCTGCTGAGCTGGGCCGCGATTGGTGCGCGTACGGCAGAATCACAGACTCACCGCGAAATCGCGTCTGGCCTGTCTACGCCGGTGGGCTTCAAGAACGGTACCGATGGCTCACTGGAAGCGGCCGTTAATGGTTGTCTATCAGCTTCCAATCCGCACAGTTTCCTAGGTATGAACGAACAGGGGGAAACCTGCATCGTACGGACCCACGGCAATCATTACAGCCATGTCGTGCTGCGTGGCGGCGGTGGCCGGCCCAACTACGATACGGTATCCGTTTCACTCGCGGAACAGGCCTTGCTCAAAGCCAAGCTGGCCCCCAATGTCGTCATTGATTGCTCGCACGCAAATTCCTGGAAGAAGCCGGAGATGCAGCCGCTGGTGCTGAAAGATGTAGTCAGCCAGATCCGCGACGGCAGCCGCTCAATTGTTGGCGCAATGATCGAAAGCTTCATCGAAGCAGGTAACCAACCTATTCCCGCAAATCTGGCCGAACTGCGTTACGGTTGCTCGGTCACCGATGCGTGTGTGAGTTGGGACACCACGACGCAAATGCTGTGCGACGCTCGTGCTGCACTGCGTGACGTGATCGCCAGCCGCCGCAATTGAGTCCTGCAAGATTTTTCCCCTCTTAGAACAAAGGTACACAACCATGCACCTGATTACGCCCTTCAAAGCCCTGCGCCCGGCAGCCGGTCGCGCTGCCGAGATCATCGCCCCGCCCTATGACGTGCTCTCATCCAGCGAGGCCCGTGAGCGTGCTGCCGGCAAACCCTGGAGCTTTCTGCACATTTCCAAACCAGAAATCGATCTGCCGGCCGACACGGACTCCTATTCTCCGGTCGTGTATGCCAAGGCAGCCGAAAACATGCAGAAGATGCTGGATGCCGGGGTGATCGTTCGTGATGAACAGGCCTGCTACTACGTCTATCGCATCATCATGGGCAGCCACGTACAGACCGGCATCGTAGCCGCAGCATCGGTCATCGAATACGACACCAACCGCATCAAACGACACGAGTTCACCCGCCCCGACAAAGAAGACGACCGCGTCCGCCAGATCGAAGCGCTGAGTGCCCAGACAGGTCCGGTCTTCCTGGCCTACCCGGAAGCACCGGCCATCGACGCCGTACTGGCCGCAACCATTGCCGGCACGCCGGATGCCGATGCCACGGCAGACGACGGCATCCGTCACACCTTGTGGGTGATTCGTGACGCAGCCACCATCGAACAGATCACCAGGAATTTCGACGCCCTGCCCGCGCTCTACATTGCCGACGGCCACCATCGTTCGGCCGCCGCCTCGCGCGTCGCCGCCGCACGGCGCAGCGCCAATCCTCACCATACAGGCGAGGAAAGTTACAACTACTTCCTGTCAGTCATCTTCCCGGCGCATGCGCTGAAGATCCTCGACTACAACCGCGTTGTCTGCGACCTGAACGGACTTTCCAAGGACGAACTGATTGCCAGGATTGCCACGGCCTATCAGGTCACCCCGGCGAACGCTCCGGTCAAGCCGGCAAGCTACGGCGAAGTCGGCATGTATCTGGCCGGCCAGTGGTATCAGCTCAACATCAAGCCGGAGTTGATTCCGGCAGATCCGGTCGAACGCCTGGATGTCAGCCTTCTCACCACCCATGTGCTGAACCCGATCCTTGGCATTGCTGACTTGCGCCGTGACAAACGCATTGATTTCGTCGGGGGCATCCGCGGCTTGCCAGAACTGGAAAAACGCGTCAACAGCGGCGAAATGGCCGTGGCTTTTGCCATGTATGCCACCACCATGAACGATCTGATGTCGGTTGCCGACGCGGGTCAGGTAATGCCGCCGAAGTCGACCTGGTTCGAACCGAAACTGGCTGATGGCATGGCTTCGCACGGAATTGACTGAGTCACATCCACAGCAAACGACAAAGCCGGCTTGATGCCGGCTTTGTCGTTTACATCCCCGCGATCTGTTCCAGATCAGCCCGGAATTACCGAGTCCCGCAAATGTGCCAGCATCGGCAGCAGGAAGGCCGCACCCAGGCGCTGGCTGCGTGCACCGTTCCAGCCAGTCCGTGGATCGGGTGCATTGGCATTGTCCTTGAAAGGCATTTCGAGGGTCAGTGCCACGCAGCCAAAAGTGGCTGCCGCCCACTTTGAACACAGGGTCATCATCTCATCGGTAAAACGATCATCGCTATAGCCCTGTTCGGTCTGGAAGTCCGGACTGACACGCTTGAGGTTTTCAAGGAAAGCCGCCTGGCGTGCAAGGTTGCTCTCACCGTACCCCGGCACCATGTGGCTGCCATCAATGAAGACATAAGGCAGGGTTTCATCACCATGGATATCAAGAAAAAGATCCGCGCCGGTCTTTTTCATCGCAACTTGGGCATGCAACACTTCGGGACTACGTGCCAGCGTCGGCGCATGCCATTCACGATTGAGATTCACACCAGCCGCGTTACTGCGCAGATGCCCCAGCACGCTGCCGTCCGGATTGATGTTCGGGATCAAGTGGAAACTGCCCCGCTTGAGCAATTCACGCGCCACCGGGTCGGCCACATCCAGCAAGCGCTCGATGAACCCTTCCATGAACCACTCGGCCATGCTCTCGCCCGGATGCTGGCGCGCCTGCACCCACACCTGTTTCGGTCCATCCCCGATATGCAGGACATCCAGATCACGCCCTTGCAGACTCGTCCCGATGCATTCCACCCGAACCAGCGGAGAACGACTGCAGCGGCCCAGGAAATCCAGTCGGCGTTCCTGCGAATAGGGCTCGAAATACGCCAGCCAGACGGTATCCGCCTCAGGCGTGAACTCGATCTCCAACTGCTGGCCGTCATAATTCGTCTGCGCAATACGGAACCAGTCGGCACGATCGTAACTTGCCGCGCAGCGATAGCCATGCCAGCCATCGGCATAGCTGCAGGCGCCGGCATTCTCGATCACCAGTCGCAGTGCCTGACCGCGTACGCCGTGCAGACGGAAATGGAACCATTGCATGAATTCGCCACCGGCATCCGGGCGGATGGCGAGTCGGATATCCTGCGGATCAGAGGCATCGCGCACTTCGATGTTGCCGCTGTCAAACTGGCTGCTGATAGGGATCATGGTGAATCAGGAATTGAAATGGGGAGTAGTGAGTCGGAAATCGGTACAACCAAAACCGCACGACAACAAATCATGAACCGTCGCGTCGAAATACCCAGCGATCCGTTTCCGACGCAGCAGGAGCGAACGCATAGCCTTCCGCATCAAATCCCTTGAGCGCTTCAGGCTCCGTGAAACCATTGACGATGGCATAGCGACTCATCAGCCCGCGGGCACGTTTTGCGTAGAAACTCACGATCTTGTAGCCCGCGCCCTTGCGCTCTTCAAATACGGGGGTCACCACGCGGGCAGCAAGCCTCTTTGGCCGCACGGCTTTAAAGTATTCCTCGGACGCCAGATTCACCAGCACTGGCTCCGCTGCAAGCGTTTTGAATTCGGCATTCAAGACATCGGTGATGGTATCGCCCCAATAGGCATACAGATCGCGTCCCGCCGGATTGGCAAGCCGGCTGCCCATTTCCAGGCGATAAGCCTGCATCAGATCAAGCGGGCGCAGCAGACCGTACAGACCTGAAAGCACGCGCAGGTGGCGCTGGGCGAAGTCCATCTGATCCGCATTGAGCGTTGCCGCCGCCAATCCCTCATACACGTCGCCATTGAAGGCATAGATGGCCTGGCGCGCATTCTGCGGGGTAAAGGGCCGCGACCACTCGGCATAGCGCGTCACATTCAGGATGGCAAGCGGATCAGAAAGCGTCATCAGCTTGGCGATCTCGGCCGGACTCTTGTCCCGCAGGATCGCGATCAAACGCTCGGCATGCTCCAGAAACGCCGGCTGGGAGTGCCGGGAAAGTGGCACGGGCGTTTTGTAATCAAGCGACTTGGCCGGAGAAATCACAAGCAACATGGGTTCAGCATCGTCAATGTCGGGAACAAATGATAGCCCAAGGCCCATGCCCGCGGGGGTATAGAAAAAACCGTTCAAGCCATTCAAATATTAAATTTAATTCTTATAAATCAAATGGATACAAACATCCAAAAGCTCACTTGGACTTCTCCGCCATCCGCTCGAATAATGAAACCGTCAACGCGAGATCCGCGCTGACAGCGCAAACCCCCTTCCCCAGGAGAAAGATCATGAAAAAAACCATCAAATCCGCCGCATCCGCCGCCGCCAACACTGTCGCCTTGGGCGTTGCACTGGTCGTAGCCATCACTCCGGCAGTCATCCTGACCTTTCACAACACGATCTGATCCAGCTTATCCGTTGCACACCACAACGAAACAGGCCGGCCACTCGGGTTTTAGCTGGAGCCAATCCATCATGAATACACCGGAAACTTCACGCAAAGACGCCTACGCAGCAATTGCGACTTGGGCCACCGCACTGGTCGTCGCCTGCATGCCGTTGGTATCAATTCTGGTTCAAGGCCAGCACTGAAAAACTGTTTACGACCTGCAGCAGGATGTTGTCAGCGGAGCATTGCACATCAAGCCCCGATAACAGCCTCGCAGCAAGGCCGTGAACAGCTTCGAAATTCCCTGCATATCCGTCACGCACCGAACGGCAGGTTGCGTACAAGCATTCCGTGCAACTTGTACATCTGCTCATCGTGCCAGCGCGCAAGCAGCAGCATTGCGATGCTTGCACCGATCAGCGCCATGAACATATCCCATTGCGTATCCCACGGGTCGCCTTGCGTACCGAGAAATTCGTCGGCGCCCTGGCCGAGAGCGAGCGCCGCCCCCCACTCGACCAGTTCATAGCACGCGCTGATCATCATGGCGATGGCAATGCACAGAAACGCCGCCATGCGCCGGCCTTTCACGTAAGCCCCGCGTAACAATATTTCACGCGCAGCCAGTGCCGGCACCAGACCTTGCATGAAGTGGCCGATACGGTCATAAGGGTTGCGGGCGAGCCCCAGCCAGTCCTGCAGCCAGAAGCCCAGTGGTACCCGTGCATAGGTGTAAGCGCCTCCCACGATCAAAACCATGGCATGGACGGCTATCAGACCATAGAGCAATCCAGTGAGCGGATAGCGCTGGCGGGTGGCCATCAACAAGGGCAATACGATCAGCACTGGCGCCACCTCCATCAGCCAGGTCAGGCGGTCAAAGGGCGCAAGGCCTGAGCAGATCAGCGCGAGGCTCACGCATACGAGCAGCACACCGGGCAAGACAGCAGAACGATTGAACATGGGCATCTCGGGCAGAAGCAGCAAAGAGCTGGCAGTGTAGCGCCACTTGGACCCGCGCCTGCCGGCATCACAAACCTGAACGGAGAGTACACTCGCAGCATGTCTTCCCACCGTTTCTGGCGTTCCCCAGCGCTGCCTTTTGCCGAAAGCCGCTGCGCCCGCGACAGCCGTGCCTGCTACGCTCCCCATACGCACCCGGGCATCTCGATTGGTACCGTCGATGCAGGCTGCTCGGTCTTCACCTGTGATGATCGCAGGCAAGCACTTGGCCGCGGTGATGTGGTGCTGGTCCCTGCCGGCGCTGTACATGCTTGCAATCCGGCGCCAAATCAGGCCTGGGCGTACCAGATGCTGACGCTGGACGAAACATGGCTGCAGGAAGTCGTCGGCGAAATGGGGCAACTCGACGCCGTGGCCCTGACACAAACCGGCGCAGCACGCTCACCACAATCCATCCATGCTGCGCTGACGCGGTTGAACGCCAGCCTGTTCGGCTGCGATGAAAATCCGGACAAGGAAGCCGCCCTGATCCACTTTGCCGGCGAGGTGTTCGGGCCGCTGAAAGCCGTACATGCCGGAGACGGGCTTCCCCCAGCCAAGCTCGCGCAACTCAAAGCCTTGATCATGGCCCGATGCACAGAGCCCTTGCCACTGGCGCTGCTGGCTCACACGGCCGGCTTGAGTCGCTACCATTTCGTGCGCGCTTTCCGCCGGGCCGTGGGCATGACCCCGCACGCCTGGCAGCTGGACGCACGCATCAATCGAGCGCGTATCCTCCTCGATCAGGGCATGCCACTCACCGAGCTTGCGTTGCATCTGGGCTTTGCCGACCAGAGCCACTTCCAGCGCGCCTTCAAGCAACGCGTGGCAGTCACCCCGCGCCAATATCAGCGCAATTTCCTTCAAGATCTGTCGCGCTGATTCGACCAAGCTAGCCACCTGTTTTCAGGAGGTTGCTACATGAACATCTGGTCACAATTTGCACTCGTTGCCGGGGCACATTTCCTTGCCTTGTTGAGCCCTGGCCCGGACTTTTTCCTGGTACTGCGCAGTGCCATGCTCCACGGCGTACGCAAAGCCAGTGGGGTATGTGTCGGTGTGGCCCTGGCCAATGCGGTGTTCATTGCCATCGCCTTGAGTGGTGTGGCCTGGCTACGCGACAGCGGCCCCTTGTTCACGCTGCTCAAGTGGGCCGGGTGCGTATATCTGGCCTGGCTGGGCTGGCGTTTCCTGGGTCACGCCGGTCAGCTGACATGGACGGCCACTTCTGTACAGGAACAAGAAAGCAGTCGCTGGTGGCGCGAGTTTGGCGCAGGTTTCCTTTCCGGAATCCTGAACCCGAAAAACTCGCTGTTCTACGCCAGCCTGTTTTCCCTGGTGATCCACCCTAAGACCCCAATATTCGTTCAGCGCCTGTACGGATTGTGGATGGTCATCACGGTACTGGTCTGGGATCTGGCGATTGCTTCAGCAGCCGGCCATCCGCGCGTGATCGCGCATTTCATCGCGCGCGTCCGCAGCATCGAACGGGTAAGCGGTGCGGCCTTGCTGACCATAGCAGCGGCCGTGATTTTTTCCGGCAGATAGCGGATATCGGCATGTCATCAATATCCGCTGGAGCTTGCTCAAACCTCAAGACGGCGATCGGGCAGCCCTGCCAGAATGTTTGACAAACGCAATGCCTCCTGGCGTTCGGTTTCCGAAAAACTCTGGCATTTCAGGGCCAGATCCCGGGACAGCCGCGTCAGGCGCCACAGCACTTCATCAAGGACGCAGCTCGACTCCATGCCGACTTCCCGCAGCTCCACGCCCCCCAGAACCGGCAGCAATTCTTCCAGGCCGTCAATGCCTGTACTCGTAAAGGCACGCCGAACGCACATGAAACGTTCAAAAGCCGCATCAATGGCTTCTTGTGCGCTGGGAGAGAAGGGATGCATGACATGCCACTCGTGACGTAACTCCAGCGCCTTTTCGATGCGGTCGGCTATCTTCTGGATATCAACAGTTGTCGTATCCGAGGCCGGATCATATGGTTCTTCAAACCGCCCCCACTGCTCATCAAGAAAGTCATGTGCCAGACGGATGATGGCGGGATCAAATTCGTGCGGCACAATCTTCAGCGCAATATCAATGCGATGCAGCGGACATCCTCTGCCCCGCATTGACGAGACAACTTCCGCTATGGCAAGAACGTTGGCGGCCGGACTCATGGCGCTGCCTGTCACCCCGCGCGGATAACCGATACCATCAATCCGCTCGTGGTGCTGCAGAATGGCCGTCTGGCATGTGGCGTCAAGACCGACGACCTCCCGCACGAGCGCTGCACCGATGATCGGATGTGCTGCAAAGGACTGCCATTGCAAGGGCGTTATTTCAGCCGATGAGGCAAAGAAATCCGGATCAACATAGATCTCGCCGATATCGTGAAAAACGCTGGCGGCGATGATGTCGCCCAGCATCTGCGGATCCTTGTAACGTGAAGAATGCGCAAGCCCTGCAGCGATCAGCGCGACCAGTGCCAGGTGGGCACGACTCTTCGCATTCCGGCTTTCGGCCACCGCCAGCAGAGTACCTGCTTGCGGGGATATCTTGACCCGCTCAAGCATGCCCAGTGGCGTGACGCGCCCCATGGACCAGTTGCAGAAGCTTCTCAACAAGGGAATTTCGTCGAGCAGCTTTTCGGCTTCGCTGCACAAGTCCTTCGTGCTGAATGCCCGGCTCGAAACCAGCGTGGTCTCTATCGGACGACGCAGCTTGTGGTTGATCACGCGTTCGTAGAGCTTGGCGTCTACGCGGGAGCCACGTGCCAGCAGCTTGGTCCCGTTGTGCGCATAGATATCTTCAGAAACCTCGATCTCATGATGTTCAGAAAGATCGACCAGCGCTTCCATGAAGTGCTGATTCGCTTGTGAAGGGAGAGTCGGAAGCGCGTGTTCTTGCATGATTTGGCTGCTACAAGCAGAAATCCAAACAGACTGCAGGAATATCGGGACAACAACTTCTATCGTATCGGCATCCGGGAAAAAATCTTTAGCCCCACATTGCGAGAATAACAAGAAGAACTTTTCCCCCTGCCCGTCCGAGCACGTGACGCACCCACAGCAAGAAGGCAGACACAGCCGCACCACACGCAGGCGCAAGATCTTTATAGGATGATGCTGGCGAGGTTCTATCTGGACAGCAAGCTCAGGCCCTGATGATCATTACATGAGGCGTGAGTACTTGCTGCAGATCGTAAAGGGTGGTCAGCCCCTGCCAGAGGAAACAGGATACAGCTGCTATTGCGCAGAAGCCGTCAGCCCCTGCCGAAGGGTGTTGCCGTTGATCACGCGGGTAAGTTTTTCGGCATAGGCCGGATCCGTGGCATAGCCACCTTGCTGCAACGCACGGGAAAAACCTTCGGCACTGGTCTGCCCCCGCACGCTGGCATAGCGTGATGACTGCCCTACCAGATTGGCATAATCTTGAAAGGATTCGGCATACGAACCATAGGCACGGAAGCGCTCGGTACGCGTAACCGGCTGGCCGTTTTCATATTCGGTGGTACGGGCTTCAACCACCGCACCTTTCCAGTCCTTGCCCGCCTTGATGTTGAAGAGGTTGTTGCTGGACGTACCATCCGCCCGGGCGATCACCGACTTGCCCCAACCGGTTTCGAGTGCAGCCTGTGCCACCAGGAAATGCGCCGGTACCCCCAGACTGTTAGCGGCCTGCTGGGCCTGTGGCCAGACCTGGGCGACAAACTCCTGAGCACCGGCACTGTAAGGCACGCTCAGACCGGTGGAGGCCGATGACTTGCTAACCGCCTGGTTTTGATCCGTTGGCGGACCTTTCAGGTCATAAGTCGGCGGACGCAGGCTGGCACTGCCATCGAGTTGGCGCTCGATGAATTTCGCCAGCCCCATTCCGCCGCTCTGGGACATGACGGAGGTAAGTTGCTGGTCATACACGCTCTGGTACATCCGCGTGGCATCACTGTCGAACAGACCTGCACTGGATGTCGCATCGCGCATGCTCTTCATCACGATCTGAAGGAACATGGCCTCAAACTGCTGCGCCACCGCCTTGTTGGCTTCCGGCGAATTGTTCTTCGCCGCCAGTTTCAGGCTGCTCAGACTATTCGGATCCAGTGCATTGATCTGTGACGAAATCATTTTCAGATCACTTCAAGCTCGGCCCGCAAAGAGCCGGCTGCCTTCATGGCCTGCAGGATGTTGATCAGATCCATCGGCGTGGCCCCCACTGAATTCAAGGCTTTCACGACTTCAGTCAGCGTAACGCCAGGCTTGAAACGTATCAGGCTGGATTGATCCTGCTTGATATCGACCTGACCGGTCTGGGTCGCCGCAGTCTGTCCAGCGGAAAGCGGATTGGGTTGACTGATCTGGGTTTCAGCATTCACCGTGACCGTCAGGTTGCCATGCGCGATGGCACATTCGAGCAAAGAAACGTTCTGGTTCATCACCACGGAGCCCGTCCGTGAATTGACCGTCACCCGCGCAGCAACACTGAAAGGCGTGACTTCGAGGTTCTCGATCCGCCCGATGAAGGCTACGCGCTCATTCGGCAGCGTGGGCGCCCGTACCCGGATCCGGCGTCCATCCAGTGGAGCAGCCACTGCGTCTCCGACCCCGATGTTGATGGCTTCTGCCACACGCTGTGCCGTACCGAAATCTGCGGTAGACAACTCATACAGAACACTATCTCCACTGCCCACCGCCGTCGCCACGGCACGCTCCACCGTAGCCCCCGCAGGAATGCGTCCAGCCGCCAGCTGATTGATCTGGGTCTTGGCTCCACCCGCCGAACCTCCGGCACCGCCAACAATGAGATTGCCTTGTGCGATGGCATAGATCTGCCCATCCACACCCTTGAGCGGTGTCATCAAAAGAGTTCCGCCCTTGAGACTCTTGGCATTGGCCATCGATGAAACCGTGATGTCGAACTGTTGGCCAGGCTGAGCAAACGGCGGCATCTGCATGGTAACCATGACGGCTGCCACGTTCTTGAGTTGCAGCGTCGTACCGGAAGGGATGGTCACCCCCAGATTACCCAGCATGTTGATCAGGCTCTGGGTCGTGAACGGCGCTTGCGAAGTCTGATCTCCAGTGCCATCCAGACCGACTACGACCCCATATCCCACCAACTGATTGTTGCGCACCCCAGCCAGGCTTGCCAGATCCTTGATGCGTTCTGCCTGCGCAGTGCCGGTGACCAGCAACAGTGTGATCGCAAGCATGCGGAATATCTGACGAGTTTGCTTGAGCGTTTTCATGTGTGTACCCGGACTGCTTTCTTGATACTCAACTTCTCACTGCGCCATCTCAGAACGGCAGGATGTTCATGAACAAGCGCTGCATCCAGCCCATCGTCTGGGCTTCATCCATATAGCCGCTACCCTTGTACTCGACGCGGGCATCGGCAACCTGTGTCGATTGCACGGTGTTCAAAGCTGTCACGTAGGTGGGATTCACGACCCCCGAGAAGCGGATGAATTCCTGCCCCTGATTGATGGCCACCTGCTTCTCGCCGGACACCAGGAGATTGCCATTGGGATAAACCTCAATGACCGTTACCGTCACTGTGCCGGTAAAGGCATTAGCTGCACCCGCTGCGCCCTTGCCGGCAAAGGTCTGGGCGTCATCGGCACTCGCACCGATCTTGTTGACCACCGATTTGCCCAGCAACCCGGTCACCACAGGCAGACCGACAGCAACGGATGAATCCCGGTTGGCGGACGCATTGGAGGATTTGCTGGCCGTGTTTTTCTCGACCAGATTGATGGTCAGCGTATCACCGATGTAGCGCGCACGCCGGTCTTCAAACAGGGAACGTGAAGAGCCTCCAAAGATGGAACCGCTCGGATCAGCCACATTGGCAGGCGGTACCGGCCGGGCTGTCATCGGCTGATGCACGTTGGTGGTCTGCTGCAGCATGCTGCAAGCGGGCAACAAGATCAGCATCAACAGTGGAGCAATGCGAACGATGAGAGCGGCAGCCATCTCAACCTCCTGCTTTAAATCTGCCCAAGCTTGGACAACATCTGGTCAGCGGTGGTCACCACGCGGGAGTTGATTTCATAGGCCCGTTGCGCTTCGATCATGCTGACCAGCTCTTCGGCCACGTTCACGTTGGAGGACTCGACATACATCTGGTTGAGTACGCCGGTGCCATTGGTCCCCGGCGTGCTCACCGTGGGCGTGCCACTGGAGGCGGTTTCGAGAAAGAGGTTTTCACCGGTACTGAGCAAACCACCAGGATTGACGAAGCCTGCTATTTGAATCGTACCGATCTGCGAAGCGGCAGTCTGCCCAGGCAGGGTCACGCTGACGGTGCCATCCTTGGCAATCGTGACCGATAGTGCATCGGAAGGAATGGTGATGGCAGGCTGTACCACGTAGCCACTGGAGGTGACCAATTGCCCTTGCGAATCCTTCTGGAAGGAACCATCGCGAGTATAGGCGGTGGAACCATCCGGCATCTGGATCTGGAAATAACCGGCCCCCTGAATGGCCACATCGAGGGAATTTCCCGTCTGGGTCAGGTTGCCTTGCGTCTGGATGCGTTGCGTTGCGACCGGACGAACCCCCGTCCCGATTTGCAGGCCGGAGGGGATCTGCGTGCTCTGCGAGCTTTGTGCGCCAGGCTGGCGCAGTGTCTGGTACAACAGATCTTCAAACACAGCCTGGGCCCGCTTGAAACCGTTGGTACTGACATTGGCGAGGTTGTTGGAAATGACATCCAGATGCGTCTGCTGGGCATCCAGTCCGGTACGTGCAATCCATAGTGCTTTGATCATTTTGCTTTCCCTCTCGCCACCAAGCTTAAGCGCCTACCCGCTGGGCATCGCCCTGATTACCGCCGGTTTTACCCGGCAATCCTCGGCTCATTGTCAACTCATCGTCAGAACCTGGGTAGCCGCCTTGTCATTTTCCTGAGCGCTCTGCAGCATGCGGATGTGTAATTCATAATTGCGGGACAGCGAGATCATCGTCACCATCTGCTCGACCATATTGACGTTGCTGCCTTCCAGATAACCGCTTCCGACCCGCACGCCTTCATCCACATCGGCAGGCTCTCCGCTTTTGAGCCGGAACAAGCCATCCCCCCCCCGCACCAGCTGATCCTCAGGAGGATTCACAAGCTTCAGACGCCCGACCGTGTTGGCAGCATTGCGCGCGCCCGTCAGCGGCACGGCCGTGATCGTGCCATCGGAAGCGATTTCGACCGCGTTATCCGGCGGAATCGCGATCTGTCCGCCATCCCCTGCTACCTCCAGCCCCCCCTGGGTGCGCAATATGCCGTTCTCGTCGATCTTCAGACTGCCGGATCGGGTATAGGCTTCCTTGCCATCCGGCAAAGTCACCGCCAGCCAACCTTTACCATTCACAGCCACATCCAGTTCGCTCCCCGTATGCTCCAGGGGTCCGGAAGTGAAATCATTGCCAACCGACGCATCCACACTGAAGGCTCGTGTAGGCAACGCCTGGGAAACCACCGGCACGGCACGCAGGGTGTTCAGTTCCGCACGAAAACCAGTGGTCGAAACATTGGCGAGATTGTTGGCAACAGACGCCTGCTGGGCCATGGTGGACTTGGCGCCACTCATTGCGGTATAGATCAGCTTGTCCATGGTCTCGCCCCTTATGCCTTATGCCTTATGCATCATCAACGCATATTCACGAGCGTCTGCATGACCTGATCCTGCGTCTTGATGGATTGTGCATTGGCCTGGTAATTCCGTTGAGCGGTGATCATGTTGACCAGTTCGGCCGTCAAATCCACGTTGGACTCTTCCACTGCCCCCGCAGTCAGTGACCCAAGACTACCGCTCTGCGGCGCTCCCACCAGAGGCTGCCCTGAACGCGGGGACTCGGCCCACAGATTGTTCCCCATCGAGATCAGCCCTTGCGAGTTGGGGAAATTAGCCAGCACAACCTGACCCAGCGTGCGGGTTTCCCCATTGCTGTATTTACCCAGAATGATTCCGTCTTCACCAATCGTTGTTCCGGAAAGGCGTCCTGAAGCAAACCCGTCCTGAGTCTGTTTGTTCACCCCGGATGTGCTGCCATATTGGGTACTGGACGTCAGATCAAGATCGACACTGAAGGGCGATACGGCCCCCGTCGACACGGTCAGGCCTGACAGAGTGAGAGGCATAGTCGTGAGCAATTGGCCGGTCGTGGAGAACTGCAAATCCGCAGTCCCGGTAGCGGCGGCCGGGGTGGTAGCCCCCCCATCAAGCTGAGAGAACATCGACCAGTCACCATTGCCCATGGTCCGGAAATACAGGGTATCCGTGTGTGAATTACCCAGACTGTCATACACAGTGATCGAAGTCGAATAATTGTAGGTGCTCGGATCCGGCGTCGTACTGCCATAGACCCAGGCATTCGTCGGCACGGTACTCCGGGAATCAAGATTCAAGCCCATCGTCACTGCAGACGTCTGGGACGGCATCAAATCGGAGGTATCGATATAGATGCTCGACGGACTGGCCGACAGGATTTCACCGGCAGCGTTAGCGGGATAGCCCGTCAGCTGGTAACCCTGGGAATTGATGAGATAACCATTCTTGTCGATCTGGAACTGACCACTGCGCGTATAGGCCACTGTCCCGTTGTTGTCCATGCGGAAAAAACCGGAACCATTGATGGCAACGTCCAGCGGGTTGTCGGTCGCCGTGATGTTGCCCTGGTTGAACACCTGAGAGACCTGCCCGACCTGGGTACCGATCCCGATCTGCAACCCCGTGGAGGCACCATTCAGTGCAGAGGCGTAGACGTCCGTAAACTGTGTGCCGGACAACTTGAAGCCAACGTTGCTGGCGTTCGCCACGTTATTGCTGATGACATCAAGTGCCTTTGAAGAAGCATTGAGTCCGCTAAGACCTTGTTGAAATGCCATGATTCTGCTCCCGATTACAGAATGAGTTTGATGTCACTCATCGACACACGGCCCAAGCTGCCTACATCAACCTGGAGTTCACTTCCACCGGTAATCACGCTATTGACCGCAGCCAACTGCAACGTGCTTGCCTTAACCTTGGTATCGCCTTGATAGGCGCTTACCGAAACCTTGTACGTCCCATCAGCAACAACCGTTCCATTTGCGTTCTTGCCATCCCAGACAAATTCGTGGGTCCCTGCTTCCAGATCTCCCAAACTGAGTTTCTGTACTTCCAGACCATTCGAATCCGTAATGGTGACGGTTACCGTAGTCGCATCGGAATCCAGCTGCACGCCGCCCGCCGCCACACTGGAAGACAGCACCAGACCCGACCCGGGAACCAGCACGGTATGGCCAACCAAATCTGCCGCCTGCACTGATTCGCTCGCTTGCAAGTTGCTCATCAAGGTATTCAACGTATCGTTGAGCTTGGTAACGCCTTCCACCGTACTGATCTGTGCCAACTGCGAAGTCATTTCCGAACTGTCCATCGGATTGAGCGGATCCTGGTTCTGCAACTGCGTGGTCAGCAGCGTCAGAAACCGGGTCTGCGTATCTTCTGCCGTCGTCGTAGCAGTGGTCTTCGTGCTTGAAGAGCCATTCAGTGCGGCATATATCGCCTGAGTACTGGTGCTCGTCGATGCATTTGTCGTGGTCATATCAAGGTCTCCTGCTCAGACATCCATCAGCTTTGACCCAACGCGAGCGTGCGCTGCATCAGCGTTTTGGCGGTATTCATCACTTCGGCATTGGACTGATATGCGCGCGAAGCCGAAATCATGTTCACCATTTCCTCCACCACATCCACGTTGGACATGGTGACGTAGCCATCCGCGTTCGCGACCGGGTTCTTCGGGTCATACACCGTACGCCCCGGCGCGGCACTTTCCACCACCTGCTGTACACGCACGCCCTGCCCGTTCGCACCCATCTGCACAGCCTGGAAAACAACCTGCTTGGCTTTATAGGGCTTACCATCGGCGCCCAGGGCACTTTCGGCATTGGCCATGTTGCTGGCGGTCGTGTTAAGCCGTACGGATTGCGCATTGAGCGCAGATCCTGCGATATTGAAAACGTTGAACAGATCACTCATGACAGCGATCCTTATTGACCGGAAACAGCTTGCTGCATCGTTTTCAGCAGACCGCTGATGAAACTCAGGCTGGCTTCGTAATGCACTGCGTTTTCAGCAAAGGCAGCACGTTCGGTATCCATATTCACGGTATTACCATCAACACTCGATTGATCCTCACCGCGGTACATCAATTGCGGGTTTGTCGCTACGCCAGTAGCATTCAGATGACGGCCCGTTGTTGTCGTCAGTGCAATCGGGCGACCCATACGGCCTTGCATTGCGCCAGTAAGGGCGCTGCCAAATTCGATATCCCGCGCCT
>JAGTRY010000111.1 GCA_018262235.1 Pseudomonadota bacterium | reverse complement strand
AATGCGCAAACAGGTCTTCACCACCTTGATCGGGCGTGATGAAACCAAATCCCTTGGCATCATTGAACCACTTCACAATTCCAGTAGCCATACAGCATTCCTTGCAAACAGAGGTACAGGGCACAGCGTTTCAGGTGAAACGTGCAATTTCAGCACGGGGAACGAACAACGAACCGACCACGGCTGGCAATACGGTACGCGACAAACTGCATAGCAGCAAGAAAACCCCTACAGCCAATCGGGCATGTCAACCCAGTTGATCGAAAACTTCACGCATTGCCTCTTCGCATTGGTCAAGCACCCGGTCAAAACCTGCTGGGCCACCATAGTATGGGTCCTCGATTTCTCCATTGGCATGCATTTTGGAATATTTCAGGAACAGGGCAAGCTTGTGCCTCAAGTGTTCAGGGCAGATTTGCTGTAGCCATGCAAGATGCCCCCGGTCCATTGCCAGGATCAGATCAAAACTTTCGAAATCCTCCTGCATGACAGTGCGAGCCCGCAATCCGGACAAATCGTAGCCCCGTCTCCGCGCGGCTTTCTGCGCTCGCATATCTGGAGCTTCACCTGTGTGATAAGCATGCGTACCAGCCGAGTCAAACTCAAAGCCTGTGAGCCCCATCTCGCGTGCCAGATGCCGTGCGACACCTTCGGCCGTAGGAGATCGACATATATTGCCGGTGCAAACGAACAAAATACGTTTCATGGCGCAACCCTCACTCACGCATCAATGATGATCCGCGCCAAAAGCCCGCTGGCGTAGCTTGAACAGCTCGTCGCGTGCCGCCGCTGCTTTCTCGAACTCAAGGTTACGGGCATGCTCCTGCATCTCTTTTTCAAGCTGCTTGATGGCGCGCGCCAACCCTTTCTCGTCCATCAATGCATAGTCAGCCTTCGGCTCAGCGGCGAGCCGTCCTGTACGCGGATTCGCCTGATCATCCTGATACACGCCATCAATGATGTCCTTGATGCGCTTGTTAACCGATTTTGGCGTAATCCCGTTTGCTTCGTTGAAGGCAATCTGCTTGTTGCGACGTCGTTCGGTCTCGCCAATCGCTGCACGCATTGAGTCCGTCATCCTGTCAGCATACAGAATGGCGGTACCATGCAAATGTCGCGCAGCCCGACCAATGGTCTGGATCAGTGACCGCACCGACCGCAGAAAGCCTTCTTTATCCGCATCGAGGATAGCCACCAGAGATACCTCTGGAATATCCAGGCCTTCACGCAGCAGGTTGATACCGATGAGTACATCGAATTCACCCAAGCGCAAATCCCTGATGATCTCGACGCGTTCCACCGTATCGATATCGCTATGCAGATAGCGTACCCGGATACCGTTTTCGGCCAGATAATCGGTCAGATCCTCCGCCATGCGCTTGGTCAGGACAGTAACGAGCACACGTTCCTCTACCACGACACGCTTGCGGATTTCGGTCAGCAAATCATCGACCTGGGTAATTGCCGGACGCACCTCGATAAGCGGATCAACCAGCCCTGTCGGACGTACCAGTTGCTCGACAACCTGCCCTTGATTGGCCTCTTCATATGCCGCAGGCGTAGCCGAAACAAACACGGTTTGCGGCAACAGGCGCTCAAACTCGTCAAATTTCAGTGGCCGGTTATCCGCAGCAGAGGGCAGGCGAAAACCATACTCGACAAGGTTCATCTTGCGCGCCTGGTCACCTTTGAACATGCCGCCTACCTGCGGGATCGCAACGTGGGACTCATCCACGAACATCAGAGAATCGGGTGGCAGATAGTCGATCAAGGTTGGCGGAGGATCGCCGGGCAAGCGCCCGGAAAGATGCCGCGAATAATTTTCGATCCCTTTGCAAAAGCCCAATTCCGACAGCATTTCGAGATCGAACCGCGTACGCTGCTCGATCCGCTGAGCCTCGACGAGCTTGCCTCCGCGCTGATAGAACTCAACGCGCTCGCGCAGTTCTTCCTTGATCTTCTCGATAGCCTTCATCACGGTAGCGCGCGGCGTCACATAGTGACTGGAAGGGAACACCGTAAACCGCCCCAATTTCTGTTTGAGGTGGCCTGTGAGCGGATCAAAGAGCGTGAGATGTTCAATCTCATCGTCGAATAACTCGATCCGCAATGCCAACTCTGCACTTTCTGCCGGGAACACATCGATCACGTCACCGCGCACGCGAAAACAACCACGCTGGAAATCCACATCATTGCGGTCGTACTGCATGGCCACCAGCCGTTTCACGACATCGCGCTGGGGCATTTTTTCGCCCTCGCGCAGATGCAGGATCATGCTGTGGTAATCCACCGGATCACCGATACCATAGATGCATGAAACGGTCGCCACGATCACCACATCACGCCGCTCCAGCAGACTCTTGGTCGCAGAAAGACGCATCTGCTCGATGTGCTCATTGATCGCCGAGTCTTTCTCGATGAACAAATCCCGCGAGGGCACGTAGGCCTCAGGCTGGTAGTAGTCGTAATAGGAAACGAAATACTCGACCGCGTTTTCGGGAAAAAACTCGCGAAACTCTGCGTAAAGCTGTGCCGCCAGCGTCTTGTTTGGCGCCAGCACCAGCGCTGGACGCCCGCAACGCGCAATCACATTGGCCATGGTGTAGGTCTTGCCGGACCCTGTTACGCCCAGCAAGGTCTGAAACATAAGGCCATCTTCAATACCTTCGGTCAGCAGCTTGATGGCCGCAGGCTGGTCTCCTGCCGGTTCAAACGGCTGGTGAAGACGGAACGGACTGCCCGGAAAGGACACAATTGCGGGAGAGGCGGGGGTATCGGCCATGGTAAAATTTGCTTCTTTCAGGGACTGGACGGTCAACCTGCGGGTGCGGCCAGCCGTTGATTATTACGGATTTCCCGCCCCGATGCGATCTTATTGCGGGGCTTATCACTGATCACTGGAGTATTCATGAGCTCGTCGATTTTTGCTGCCGTCGAAATGGCCCCGCGTGACCCGATTCTGGGTCTGAATGAAGCATTCAACGCAGATTCCCGTAGCACCAAGGTCAACCTCGGCGTCGGGGTTTACTTCACCGACGAAGGCAAGATCCCTCTGCTCGCAGCAGTAAAAACGGCGGAGAAGGTCCGTCTGGAAGCCGCGCCGGCCCGCGGTTACCAACCCATCGATGGCTTGCCCGCCTACAACAAGGCGGTTGCGGCATTGCTCTTTGGCGCGGATTCTGCACTGATCTCCGAAGGCAAGACGATTACCATCGAAGCGCTTGGCGGCACGGGTGCTTTGAAAGTCGGCGCAGACTATCTGAAACGTCTGCTGCCACAGGCCAAGGTCTACATTTCCGACCCCAGTTGGGAAAACCATCGTGCCCTGTTTGAGTCGGCCGGTTTCACCGTAGAAAGCTATCCTTACTACGACGCAGCCACGCGTGGAGTGAACTTCGCAGGCATGAAAGCCTGCCTTGCTGGCCTGCCGGCAGGCTCCATCGTTGTTCTGCACGCCTGTTGCCACAACCCGACCGGTGCAGATCTGAGCGATGCACAGTGGGCGGAGGTCGTCGCCGTATGCCAGGAACGCGGTCTTGTACCTTTCCTCGACATGGCCTATCAGGGCTTTGCCGAGGGCATTGATGCCGATGCGGTAGCTGTTCGTGCTTTCGCCGCATCCGGTCTGCAATTCTTCATCTCCAGCTCTTTCTCGAAGTCCTTTTCGCTTTATGGCGAACGGGTTGGCGCACTAACCGTCGTCTGTGCCAGCAAAGAAGAAGCGGGCCGGGTAATGTCGCAGATCAAGCGTGTGGTACGCACCAACTATTCCAACCCGCCCACCCACGGCGGCGCCATTGTTGCCGCAGTTCTGGCTTCCCCCGAGCTGCGCCAGCAATGGGAAACCGAACTGGCAGGCATGCGCCTGCGCATTCGTGAAATGCGCACCAGTCTGGTCGAGAAATTGGCTGCCCGTGGCGTGGCGCAGGACTTCAGCTTCGTGATCCAGCAACGCGGCATGTTCAGCTACACCGGCTTGAGCGTTGCGCAGGTCGAACGCCTGAAAACCGAGTTCGGCATCTATGCCGTTTCCACGGGTCGCATCTGCCTGGCGGCACTGAACACCAAGAACATCGATTACGTTGCCGACGCAATCGCAGCTGTACTCAAGTAATCTCGCGCCTGATACATGACAAATGGGCCTTCTCAGGCCCATTTTCTTTTACATCACCTCACGGGTAAGCGCGAGCGGATGTCCGCAACGCCCTGCCAGGCCCGCCTCTCCGGATTACCCAAGGCATACGCTACCGATTCTTCTTCGCTTTGCGCCAGATACGTTTCAAGCAGACGTTCCAACAAATGATGCTGCGGAAGCATCGGGCCACAAAACAATACCCGTACGCCCCGCTGAATAACCAAAGTCGGAAAGTTCTCGACATCAAGCTCGTCTACGATATCCGATTGATCCTCGACATCAACCCAGATAAAACCAACCTCTGGAAAACGCGACTGCAACGCATCGAACCCTGTACGGTATTCACGACAAGTCCCGCACCAGGCAGCGCACAAGCAGGACACAAGAAATTCTGTTTCGCGAAGATGCGACGGCACGGCAAAAATCCTCAACCTTGATCCGGGCAGCGCCCGGATCAGGCCTGCTGACAAGGCAGATACTACCGCACCGTCAAAGTAGGAGCATCAACCTTGCCGGACAATTCAAAATTGCGCGACACGTTTTCGCCTCCTGGCAAGGTCAGGGATCCGCTCACAGAGCCTTTCAAGCGACCGTCCTGCAGAACCGTAAAGCTGCTGGAGCCGCGTAAGGCCCCGGATGCCAGTCCCTGATAGTCAACCTGCGCAGGTTCGCCAGCACGGCCGCTGAACCGGCCATTCAAGCTATCAAACCGCATCAGCCCGCCGCCAACCACCCCTGTGCCACTTCGCCGCATTCCCTCCAGCAAACCGAAGCGATCAATCGCACCATTCTTCAGCACATAGGTTCCGCTCACAGCCACGGTAGAGGCCAGCTGTTCGAAAGATTCGGCAGAAGCACTCAGCTTGAAGCTCCCGCTCAGAACGCCATCAACCGTGGGGCGCGGGTACAAGCGGCCGAGAACATCCCGAGCGCGCAAGCTCTCCATTTTCAGATCGCCATCAAGCAGAAACTTGCCTGCAGAAATCAAGCGCAAGCTGCCACGAATTGAGCCCCCATCACCATTCGTACCGATCTTGTCGAGAACTACCGCATCATCCGACATCGCCCCTTGCGCTACCACGCTATCAAAACTGAAGGCTGACAGAACAGCCCATCTCATCGCGTCCGACTGCAGCAACACACCTAACCTGCCACCTTCCTGCGGAGAAAGATCCAGACTGAAACCACTCTCGAATTTGATCCGTATCGCACTCAATGCGCCATCCGGACCAAACCGCATTTCGCCCGCAGGCAACACCAGGGGTGTAGTCCCGAGCAGCAGTTTGAGGCTCGAAAACTCGAGTTTGCTGACCTTGTGCGTCGACGGTCCATCCACAAACCCGAGACGTGCCAGCGAACTGGGACGAGCCACGATCTCCCCTGTACTCACCCTAACTCTGGAAGTGCGGAATTGCGTAATCCAATCCGCCCAATCCGGTGTGACCCAGGCTCTTTCGATTTCGATGGGTGCCGTGGTCTGCACCTTCACTTTGTTCAATTCAAGGGCGGGCCCCTGCTTGAAGGCATACTGCTGATTCGCAAACTCGACAGGCAACCCCAGCCAGGTTTCCTTTTCAGTCGCAGCCAGGCCTGTCTGGGGCAACAAAACCAGCACACACAGCGCCGGCGCTAAGAGCAAGGACTGCAACTTACGAAGCTTCACGATGTTTCTCCTGAAACATTTACTCTTGATGAACACAATACGAACCCACAAGCTCACAACAAGACAGCAAAATTAGCGCAAAAACCTTGACACGGCGAGCTGCCGTATCTATTATTCGGCCTCTCAATTCCTCGATAGCTCAGTCGGTAGAGCGCCGGACTGTTAATCCGTAGGTCCCTGGTTCGAGCCCAGGTCGAGGAGCCAGATTAGAAAGCCAGCACTCCGGTGCTGGCTTTCTTCGTTTCAGCGACCGAAAACCAGATTATCCCTTACAGCCAGGCGTCTGCCCTGCCCGCCCGACTAACCACTCTCCCCGCCTATCGCCCCCAGACTAGCATAGGGCTTGCACGGAGTCAGTTGCTCATGTTGAGTCCTGCCTAAGACCTGCGCTAACTTGACCGCCATTCGCGCACAACATGAAATCATTTGCCTGTTCTTCATCCGGGATGATGCGCGTAAAAATGACAAAGGCATTCAGAAAATCCAGTACGGTTCCGGAAGACTTCGCCAATTTCGGCAGGCCAGCAGATAGATCTGCTGTCACGCCATTTTGTCCACAGAGCCTTTTTGGTTTAAACCGCCATGAATCGCCTTTCATTCCCGACACCGGCGATGCGCAAGGGCACCATAAAGAAAGCACAAAAATTTTTAGGGGTCTGAAATGCAAAAAGCCAACCACCGTTAAGTGATTGGCTTAATTACATAAATATGGTTGCGGGGACAGGATTTGAACCTGTGACCTTCGGGTTATGAGCCCGACGAGCTGCCAGACTGCTCCACCCCGCGTCAGAGAAACAAGATTATGGTACAGAACACCCTCGCTGTCAAGGCTCTCATCACAATCTCATTGAGATTCCACCTGCAGGATGGATGGTATGTAACCAACATACCGTCCACAAAATAATGCTTTCGGCATTCACATTCTTTGTATTGGAGACAAAACGGAACGGCGCGTGGCGTTTCAAGACCTTGCTCTGATGAAATGCTCACGCAGGTCCAAACGAATAGCACGATGTGCCGGAGACGTTTGGCTCACCCTCCCGAGATATATGGCTTACCCAAGGATGCAGGCAGGTTCAGGCGTAATACCTTGCGGTCCCGCGAGATCAACACCAGGACCAGGATTGTGGCTACGTAGGGCACGGCGGCCAGCAACTGGGAGGGAAGTTCCACGCCGAGTCCTTGCGCATGCAGTTGCAGGATTGTCATGCCACCAAACAGATAGGCTCCCAGCATCAGGCGAGAAGGTTTCCAGGTCGCAAACACCACCAAGGCCACCGCAATCCAGCCTCGCCCGGCAGTCATGTTCTGTACCCACAGCGGGGTATAAACGGTCGACAGATATGCTCCGGCAATTCCCGCCATGGCCCCACCGAAACACGTTGCGGCATAACGGATGCCGATGACGGAGTAGCCAATTGCGTGAGCAGCTTCGGGGCTTTCGCCTACAGCACGCAGGATCAGCCCCCAGCGCGTGCGCGCCAGCATCCACGCAACCAGAACAAAAGCCACGTACGAGAGATAAACCACCGCACTCTGCGCAAAGAACACCGGCCCGATCAGCGGAATCGACGCCAGCAGTGGAATGGCATAGGGCTGAAGTCCCGGCAGACTCTGGCTGACATAGAACTGCCCGATGAACGCCGACAATCCAATCCCGGAAATGGTCAACGCCAATCCGGTGGCGGGCTGATTGGCGCCCAGTGAAAGAGTGAGAAAGCAAAACGGCAAAGCCACCAAAGCCCCGGCCAGGGCCCCCGCCAGAATCCCGCCTGCTACGCCCCACTGCAAGGCGGCAGCGAAACCGGCGATGGCGCCGACCAGCATCATGCCTTCCACCCCCAGATTGATCACGCCGCTTTTCTCGGTCACGAGTTCGCCCAGCCCGGCAAATATCAGCGGAGTCGCTGCGGCAAGGGTGGTCGCCAGAATCGGAATCAGATCCTCGATCATGCGCGGCCCTCCTCGTCATTCACATGATCCTTGAGCCGGGGTTTGGCGCGTCGCCGCTTCAGCCTGAAATCAACAAATGCATCCGCTCCGAGCAGGAAGAACAGCAACATGCCCTGGAACAACCAGGAGATGGCCGATGGCAGCTGCATCGAGACCTGCGCTGCATCGCCACCGATATAGATCAACGCAAGCAGCAGGCCAGACAGCACAATCCCGATCGGATGCAGACGCCCGACCCATGCAACGATGATCGCCGCAAAGCCATATCCCGGCGACAATGACAAAGTCAGCTGCCCTACTGGCCCGGCGGCCTCTGAAGCGCCCGCAATCCCTGCGGTCACACCCGAGACGATCAGGCTCACCCAGACGGTCCGCCGCGCAGAGAAGCCGGCATAGCGTGCAGCGGCAGGCGCTTCGCCACCTACGGCCAGCTGATATGCCATGAAGCTTTTTGATACGAATAGCCAGAACAATGGCACGGCGATCACGGTGATGAAAACCGAGCTATTCACACGCAAGCCTTCGAAGAGCGGCGCGAACATGGCTGGTTCGGAAAACAGGATGGATTGCGGAAAATTGGTGCCGCCCGGGTCACGCCACGGCCCGCCCACCAGCCACGACAAAAGATAACTCGCCACGTAGGTCAGCATCAGCGTGGTCAGCGTTTCCTCGGCGTTGTAATGGGTTTTCAGCCAGGCAGGTAGCGCGCCCCACAAGCCTCCTCCGATGGCTCCGGCCACGACCATCGCCGGCAGGATCCAGGCGCTCGTCATCCCGTCGGTATAAATCGCAACGCCGCTGGCACAGATCGCACCCATCAGGAATTGCCCTTCGGCACCGATGTTGTAGATCCGTGCCCGGAAACCCAAAGCCAGCCCTTGCGCAATCAGGATCAAGGGGGACGCCTTGAGCAGCAATTCGCTCCAGCCATTGGCGTCCTGCAAGGGTTCGATGAAAAAGACGTGGAACGCCTGCAGCGGCGGTTTGCCAAGCAGCACGAAGATTGCGGCAGCCGCCAGCAGGGTCAGCATGATTGCCAGAGGCGGCGCAGCCCAGCGCATCAGCTTTGAAGGATTGGCACGAGGTTCGAGAAGTTGCATGGGATTACGCCGCTTGTTGTTGTGGACCGGCCATCAACAAGCCGATCTGCTCTGCATCCGTCAGCGCTCTGGCGACAGGCATCGACAGATGCCCACCCGCCAGGACGGCGATACGATCACAGATTTCAAACAGTTCTTCGAGTTCTTCAGAGATCACCAGCACCCCTACCCCGCTCCGGGCGATATCCAGCAGGGTCTGGCGCAAAAAGGCCGAGGCCCCGACATCCACGCCCCAGGTTGGCTGCGCCACGATCATCACCTTGGGCTCTTGCAGGACTTCGCGCCCGACGATGAACTTCTGCAGGTTCCCGCCAGAAAGGCTGCGTGCAGCCGACAGCACACCGTTGCAGCGCACATCGAAACGCTCGATGCAATGCGCGGCGAACTCCCGCGCACGGGTACGACTGATCAGGCCATGGCGGCGCAAAGCGGGCTTGCGATGCGATGTCAGCAGGAAATTTTGGGCCAGGGTCATGGCCGGCACGGCACCACGTCCGAGGCGCTCTTCGGGCACGAAAGCCAGGCCTTTATCGCGCCGCTTGCCGGCATGCAGATGCCCGACCGGCTCACCACCAATCAGCACACAGCCGGGAGCGGACAGCTGCTCGCCCGACAAGGCGGCCAGCAACTCGGCCTGACCATTTCCGGAAATCCCGGCGATCCCGACCACCTCGCCCCGATTGACGACCAGATCTACACCGTGCAGCGAAGCGCCAAACGGATCTTCGTTGTGATAATCGAGTCCGCGCACCTCCAGCACCGCCGAGCTTTCACCGTGATACGGCGGGGCCGAACACACGGGCAGTTCCCGTCCGATCATCATGCTGGCGAGGCTGGCCGCGGTTTCCTGGCGCGGATCGGCCTCGCCCGTCACGCGGCCGTCGCGCATCACGGTGGCACGGTCGCACAAGGCCTGGATTTCATGCAGCTTGTGACTGATATAGAGAATGCTGACCCCCTCGCTGGCCAGCTGCCGCAAGGTACCGAACAAGGCTCGCACAGCCTGCGGCGTCAGCACCGATGTCGGCTCGTCAAGAATCAGCAATTGCGGGTTCTGCAGCAGGCAGCGCACGATTTCGACCCGCTGGCGTTCGCCCACCGACAGACTGTGCACCAGGCGCTGGGGATCCAGCGGCAGGCCGTATCTGGCCGAGACTTCACTGACTCGCTCGGCCAGATGCTTGAGATCGAAAGCGCCTTCCAGCGCCAGTGCGATGTTCTCGACCACGGACAGGGTTTCAAACAGCTGGAAATGCTGGAACACCATGCCGATCCCGAGTTGGCGCGCAGCCGACGGATTGGCGATATGAACCGTTTGTCCGTTCCAGACCAGATGCCCCTCGTCCGCATGCACAGCGCCGTAGATGATCTTCATCAGGGTGCTCTTGCCGGCGCCGTTCTCGCCAAGCACAGCATGAATCTCGCCGGGTTTCACGGTCAGGCTGACATCGTTGTTAGCCACGACGCCGGGGTAGCGCTTGGTCACGTGCCAGAGCGCCAGGCGCGGTGGCAAATCAGAAGAATGGGCAGGAACACTCATGTAACAAAGAAAACACGATTCTTCGAAAGGACGGAAGTCTAGCAGCCTGCGCCACCGCAAATAATCCTTTCTTTTCATCTGCGGAGGCATTCTCCACAAGGCCTGACAGGGGTCATAATCTGGCCCACTCTGCAGAAGTGGTTCCCCCGCCTGCAGCCTTTTTCATGCGAACCCGATCAGGAGATCCCTCGATGACTTTTTTCAGGAGTTTCGTGCGTCTGGCCACCCTGGCCGCCACGACCGCAGCACTTTCCACTGGCGCAATGGCTGCCGAGCCGCTCAAGGCGGGCTTCCTCTACATCGGCCCGACCGGTGATCATGGCTGGACCTACTCCCACGACGTGGGGCGCAAGGCCGTCGAAGCCAAGTTTGGCGATCAGGTCAAAACTACTTTCGTCGAGAACGTGCCGGAAACGGCAGACGCTGAACGTGTGATCCAAAGGCAACAAGGTGATTTTCGCGACATCCTTCGGCTACATGAACGCGATGGCGAAGGTCTCCAAGCAATTCCCGAAAACGGTGTTCATGCACGCCACCGGTTACAAGACCGACAAGAATCTGGGCATCTACGACGTACGCACCTATGAAGGCGCCTACATGCTCGGCGTGGTGGCCGGCAAGATAAGCAAGAACGGCAAGCTCGGCGTGGTCGGCTCGATCGCCATTCCGGAAGTGATCCGCAACATCAACGCCTTCACCATCGGCGCCCGCAGCGTGAACCCGAAAGCCACCACCCGCGTAATCTGGGTGAACAATTGGTTCGATCCGGGCAAGGAACGTGAAGCCGCCCTGACCCTCATCTCGCAAGGCGCTGATGTGCTGATGCAGAACACCGATTCGCCAGCCGTGGTGCAGACCGCACAGGAAAAAGGCGTGTACGCCTTCGGCTGGGATTCGGACATGAGCAAGTTCGGTGGCAAGGCCCAGCTCGCAGCTTCGGTGCTGAACTGGGGCGTGATCTACAACGAGCAGATCGAAAAAGTTCAGAGGGGTGAATGGAAGACCACCGACCTCTGGTATGGCGTGAAGGAAGGCGCCGTGAATATCGACAATTTCGGCCCGGCCACCCCGGCGGACGTAAAGAAGCTCGCCGAAGAACGCCGCGATGCCCTCAAGGCCGGCAAGCTGCATCCCTTCTCGGGCCCGCTCAAGGACAACACCGGCAAGGAATTCGTCGCCGCCGGCAAGACCCTGGCGGATGTTGATCTGCGCAAGATGAGCGTGTACGTCGAAGGCGTGGAAGGCTCGATTCCGAAGTAAGCAAGGCCGGACGCCCACAGCCCCATCAACGCCCGGCTTGTCCGGGCGTTTTCACGTCCGCCCGGCACGCCGGCACCGCATAATGAAAAGCGCCCCTACGCCCCGCGGGCAACCGGACTGATCGTGCGCAACAGGCGCAACCACATGCCATCGCGATTATCGGTCGCGTCCTGGATGACTTCCGTCATCACCTCGATGAACTGCCCAAGCGCACCATTGCAAGCCGTATTGCGGCGGGTCACCACGCTGGTCTGACGCTCGGCAATCGAATCCCGCAACGGAATCGCCGTGATGCGGTAGTGATCCCGCATCGTCTCCACCAGCGGCCAGGGCAGGATGGTCAGCAGATCACTGTGCTCGATGAGATGCACCGCCGCCATCGCCGAACGCGCGAAGTGCAAAGTCGCCGGCCAGCTGCCGTCGCTGCGTTCGGCAAAATTGGCGAGGAAGAAATCGCGGAACGGCGGGCCATACTGCTTGATGCCGTGCGCCAGGATCCACCCTTGCCCGGCAAGGCTCTGCAATGCACGCGCCTTGGCACACGGATGATCAACGCGACAGGCTACGGCTTGCGCATACGAAAACAAGGGGCGCACAACAAACTCGGCCGAGCTCTCTGGCGGAGGAGACAGGCCGATGGCCAGATCCACCTCCCCATCGCGCAGCTCCGCATAATCGGTTCCCAGCGCCTCCTGGATGCGCAGCCGGACATCCGGCCGTACCGTGGAAAACCGCTGCAACACCGCCGGCAGGATGCTGTGGATAATCCACGGCGTGACCCCAATGGAAAGCAGGCTGATCGCACCTTGCTGCATGTCCTTGAGTTCGCGCATCGCCGCGTGCATCTCGGCCGTGATGGTGCGCGCCCGCGCCAGCAACAAACGCCCGGCCGCCGACAGCACATGTCCGCGTGCGTGACGCTCGAAGAGCGGCGTCTGCGCAACATCTTCCAGCTCCTTGAGCCCCTTGCTCACCGCCGAGGCCGACACGCCCAGCCCTTGCGCCGCCTGACGCAGGCTGCCTTGCTCGGCCACAGCAATCAGGTATTGCAACTGATACGGTTTGAAATCCATCGACTCATCCAGAAAAGGCTACCCGGAACAATGCCCGCCAGTTACAGCGAAAACATCCAGGCAAGCCACCGCGGCACCGCCGGATTCGAGGATTCACTTTAGCATGGGCCACCCGGGAAACAGGGGATGCTCACCGTAGAAACGCCAGAAGCGGATCAATGCAAATCGCATCCCCCGAATGTGGCTGGGCGTGTCCAGTACCCGGGGCTATCTGCGCATCAGTGCCCACACTTCCGTTTGTCATTTAACCCTGCCCGACCTCCCCTTGGCTGGAGAGGAGGTCTGCACATTTGGCGCCCCATCAAGAGTGCCACTTGAAGCATTTATTCCGGCAGATTACCCGTGCCACGCCCCAGCCATTTGCGGGCATAGGCTTCCAGGGTGCCGTCGGCCTTGGCTTGACGGATGATGGCGTTGACCTTCTCCAGCAGCGCCTTGTCGCCCTTGCGCACGCCCATGAAGTTCGGCGAATCCTTGAGCAGCAGCTTGTATTCGGCTTGCAGGTTGGGGTTCTTCTGAACCGCGGCGGCGGCCACGGCGGCGCCCGTACAAAGCATTTGTGCCTGCCCGCTGACAAATGCAGCAACGGTGGCGGCGTCATCATCGAAACGCATGATCTTGGTTGACGGCGGTGCCATCTGCGTCAAGGTGTTGTCCTGGATGGTGCTGCGCGTGACGGAAACGCTCTTGCCGGCCAGATCGTCGAAGCTCTTGATGGACAATGCCTTGGGTCCGTAGATGGCCTGGAAGAATGGAGCATAGGCGATGGTGAAATCGATCACTTGCTCGCGCTCGGGCGTCTTGCCGAGGGCAGAAACGATCAGGTCGATCTTTTTCACCTGCAGATAGGGAATCCGGTTGGGCGTGCTCACCGGCATCAGCTCCGCCTTCACGCCGAGTTTGTCAGCCACCAGCTGGGCCACCGCCACGTCCAGCCCCTGGGGTTTGAAATCCGGGCCGATGAAGCCATACGGCGGGAAATCGGCGGGAATGCCGATGGCAATCGACTTGCGGGCCATGATGGTTTCCAGCGTGTCTTCGGCGCTGGCGGAAGCGGAGGCAAACAAGGTCATGCCGACCAGCAGACTGGAGACCAGGGACATCAGCGAACGAGGTTTCATGAGGCAATTCTCCGTGCAAAAGGTTAAGAGGCAGTTCAAGACCAACACGCCTCTTGCGTTGCAAATGGCGTGCCACGCAACCGGAACACATGCCCGAAACATCCGTTCCAATGTGCCAAAACGTTCGACAACCCCTTTTATTTCAATGCATTGAAATATCTCCATGGATTTTTGAACGGCCCTTTCCCTCAAAAAAATTACATTTTCCAGGCTTGCAACCTTTGTTTCACAATACGACAATTAAGAAACTTCTGTTTCTTTTTGGTGCATCGCACGCCCCAGCTCGGGGCGCACACCGGAGCCTTCATGATGACGACCGCCGATCCTGCCCCTGATACCCTGAACGCTTCGCTCGATGCGCGGATCCGTGCGCAGTACGCCTCGCTTTCAGCCGCAGATCGCAAACTGGCCGATGCGCTGGTGGCACACCAGCACGAACTGCTGAGCTACTCGGCCACCGAGCTGGCGCAACTGGCCGGTGTCTCCAAGGCCAGTGCAGCGCGCTTCTTCCGGCGCCTGGGCTTCGATGATTTTTCGGCCTTCAGGGATTTCCTGCGCCAGCAAAAGGCACCATCGCCCTCGCCGCTTTCGCATTTCGATAGTGCGGATGCCGCGTTGGCGCCCCATCTGCTGCGGGATGCGCAACGCCTGACCACGCTGGCCACACAACTATCCGAAGCGACCGCCCAAGCAGCCAGCCAGCATCTGGCACGCGCCCGACACGTGTGGGTCGTGGGCTATCGCAACAGTTTCCTCGCGGCCTTCTATGCACATGCCTTGCTCTCCCAGTTACGCGGCGGCGTGCAGTTGCTCAACGACGCCACCGGGCAGGAGGCTGAGCGTCTCGCCGAGATCGGTGCCCAGGACGTACTGCTGGTGATGGATTTCCGCCGGCGCACCCGGCGCCTGCAAAGCATGGTGCGTGCAGCTTCGCAGGCCGGCGCCAAAGTGCTGTTGCTGACCGACAGTGCCGTCAGCAGCCTGGCCGCCCAGGCCAGCACCGTCCTGGCCTGCCCGCGCCAGGACGAGCAGGTGTTCGACTCCTACGTTGCCGCCGTGAGCGTGGTGAATCACCTCGCCACCTGCGTGACCAGCTTGCTGCGTGGCAAGGCCCGCGCTCGACTGGCTGCCATCGAACAACTACATGCTGCACTGGATGACATTGATGATGCTTAGACGTGATCGTCCCCCTCTTACCTGACCGAATGACTCCACGACCATGACATATTCTTCCCTCCCCTCGCTGCAGGCAGATCTGTTCATCAACCCCGCGTTTGCTCCCACCGAAGCTTACGGAGCAGAACGCGCCCGCATCCTCAACCGCACCGCACTCGATACAGCCAGCCAGGCGATCAGCCGCTGGCCCGGCCATGCGCAAACACCCTTGCGTGGCCTGCCGGCCCTCGCCCACGCACTGGGCGTGGCAAGCCTGGACTACAAAGATGAAGGCGGGCGTTTCGGCCTCGGCAGTTTCAAGGCGCTGGGCGGCGCATATGCAGTGGGCCGGCAACTGTGCCGCGAGCTGGAACGCCAGCTCGGACGCGCGGTCAGTCTCGACGAACTGCCTGCCTTGCGCGAACACTGCGCCGGCATCACCGTAACCTGCGCCACCGATGGCAACCACGGCCGCTCGGTAGCCTGGGGCGCACGCATGTTCGGCTGCCGTTGCGTGATCTACATCCATGCCACCGTGAGCGATGGGCGCCGCGCCGCCATTGCTGCCTACGGTGCCGAGGTAGTACGTACCCGCGGAAATTATGACGAAGCCGTACAGCAGGCCGACCGTGATGCGCGTGCGCAAGGCTGGTTCGTGATTTCCGACACCTCCTACCCCGGTTACATGGATGTACCGCGTGACGTGATGCAGGGCTATCAGGTGATGGTGGACGAAGCCATCGGCCAACTCGCCCAGCACGCCCGCCCATGGCCCACCCACATCTTCGTACAGGCCGGGGTGGGCGGCTTCGCGGCAGCGGTGTGTGCCTATTTCTGGGAGCGAACCCGTCCCGGCGAAACACCGCCAACCTTCGTGGTAGTCGAGCCCGAGCGTGCCGATTGCCTGATGCAGAGTGCCCGCGCGGGCCGCGTCACGGCAGTGACCGGCGATCTGGATACGCTGATGGCGGGGCTGGCCTGCGGCGAAGTGTCCTTGCTGGCCTGGGATATTCTGGAACGCGGCACGGCCGCCTTCTGCGACATCAGCGATGCCGCGGCCGTCGCCGTGATGCGCCTGCTCGCCCATCCCTTGCCCGGCGACCCGGTGATCGTCGCCGGTGAATCCGCCGTGGCCGGATTGGCTGCTGCCATCGCCATTGCCCAGAACCCGGCACAGCGTGCCGCGCTGGAGATCGATCATGACAGTCGCCTGCTGTTCTTCGGCAGCGAGGCCGATACCGACCCGGCGCTCTACGAAAAACTGGTGGGCGCCAGCGCGGCACAGATCCGCGAGGAGGCCGCTTGTGACTGAAACCACGTTTCCGCGCATCCATGCCGAACGCTTGCTCGCCAGCCTGCAAGCACTGGGGCAACTCGGCGCCCTGCCCGGCGGCGGCGTGAATCGACTCGCCCTGACCGATGCCGACCGCATGAGTCGCGACTGGACCGTGCAGCGCATGCGTGCGCTGGGCATGGAAGTGCACATCGATGCCATCGGCAATGGCATCGCGATTTATCCGGGGCAGGAAGAGCGGCCGCCGGTGATGATGGGCTCACACATCGACACCGTACGCACCGGCGGACTGTACGACGGCAATTACGGCGTGCTGGCCGGTCTGGAGGTGATCGCCACCTTGCACGATGCCGGTCTGCGTACGCGCCGGCCACTGGCTGTAGCGTTCTTCACCAACGAGGAAGGCGCGCGTTTCCAGCCGGACATGCTGGGCAGTCTGGTCTACGTCGGCGGACTGCCGCTGGCGGAAGCACTCGCCACGCAAGGCATCGACGGCCCAACGGTGGGTGAAGAACTCAGCCGCATCGGCTATGCCGGACCGGCGCCGGTCGGCATGCCGCAGGTCGACAGCTACGTGGAACTGCACATCGAGCAAGGCCCGGTGCTGGAGCAACAAGGCAAGCAGATCGGTATCGTCGAAGGGGTGCAAGGCATCGCCTGGACCGAGTTCACCCTCGAAGGCGTCTCCAACCATGCCGGCACCACGCCGATGGCCATGCGTCATGACGCTGGTCTGGTCGCCAGCCGCATCGCCGTGTTTGCCCGCGAGCTGGCCTTGCGCCTGGGTGGCCGCCAGCTGGCCACCGTGGGGCGGATGGAATTCCGGCCGGATCTGGTCAACGTGGTGCCAAACCAGGTGGTGTTCACGGTGGATCTGCGCAATACCGATGACATGCTCTTGCAGCAGGCCGAGACCGAATTGCGGGCGTTTGCCGCGCAAGCCGCCAAGGCCGAAGGCGTGCAGTGCCGCGCCCGGCAACTGGCCCGTTTTGCCCCGGTGGCCTTCGACCCGCTGGTGGTCGAACAGGTGGCGCTGCAGGCGGCAGCATTGGGCCTCTCCACGCTACGGCTGCCCAGCGGCGCAGGCCATGACGCGCAGATTCTCGCCCGCGTCTGCCCGGCCGGCATGATCTTCGTTCCCAGCGCAGGTGGCCTGAGCCACAACGTGCGCGAATACACCGCCCCGCAGGATCTGGCTCAAGGCGCCCAGGTGCTGTTGCAGGTGGTGTGGCAACTGGCCAACCGGCCTTGATTTCATCAGAGAGAACATTCGCATGACCCGATATCTGAACGTCGCCATGGGCCAGCTAGGCCCGATCCAGCGCAGTGACAGCCGCCATCAGGTGGTGGCACGCTTGTGCGAAATGATGCGTGAAGCCCGTTCGCTAGGCGCACAGCTCATCGTCTTCCCCGAGCTGGCCCTCACGACTTTCTTCCCGCGCTGGTACATCGAAGACGAAGCCGAGCTCAACAGTTTCTTCGAGCGCGAAATGCCCGGCCCCGAAACCCGCGCGCTGTTCGATCTGGCCCGCGAACTGGGCATCGGGTTCTATCTGGGCTACGCCGAGCTGACCCAGGAGCAGGGCCAGTGGATGCGCTACAACACCGCGATCCTGGTCGATCAGGGCGGGCGCATCGTCGGCAAATACCGCAAGGTGCATCTACCGGGACATGCCGAGCACGAACCCTGGCGGCGCTTTCAGCATCTGGAAAAACGCTACTTCACCCCCGGCAAACGTTTCGACGTGCATCAGGCGTTTGGCGGCATCGTCGGCATGGCCTTGTGCAATGACCGCCGCTGGGCCGAGACCTATCGCGTGATGGGGCTGCAGGGCGTGGAGCTGGTGATGATCGGCTACAACACGCCGGTGCATAACGCCCCGGCGCCACAGCACGATGATCTCTCGCTGTTCCACAACCAGCTCTCGATGCAGGCTGGCGCCTACCAGAACGGCACCTGGGTGGTCGGCGTGGCCAAGGCCGGCATGGAAGAAGGCGTGGACAGCATCGGCGGCAGTTGCATCATCGCACCCTCGGGTGAAGTGCGCGCCTGCTGCATCACCAAGGAAGACGAAGTCGTGGTGGCACGCTGCGATCTGGATTTCTGCGCCCTCTACAAACAGACCACGTTCAACTTCGATCTGCACCGCCACCCCGAAACCTACGGCCTGATCGTGGCACGCAAGGGCGTGACGCTGGCGGCAGACGGATCACCATGGCGTGATTGAGCAGCAGCCCGCTGTTCATAAGCGGGCAAATGCCCCCGGATACGTATCCAGAACCGTGCATGAGCGACCCGCCGCATGCCTCTTCTGCTGCGTCATGACGAAAACTCATCATGTCAACCAATGGTCACGCAACGGGCTCCCGGATTTTTTTCATCTCCATCAAAAACTTAGCTGCCTCACTCATACCCCATTGGAATGATTTGCGCCGCACTCGTGCGAAATCACCAGAACGGAACGCAATCTGCTGAGGAAGGAGCAAACGCTTCAACAAGAAGCAAACCAACAGGAGTTGTATTCATATGCCTACGCAGTTGCCCCTCATACCTGGCATCCTCGAAAAAAATGACGAAAACATTGCGATGCGCCACCACCTTCATGCGCATCCGGAACTGGCTTTCCAGGAGCACGACACCAGCGTTTGGGTCGCGGAAAAATTGCGCAGTTACGGTTATGACGTGCATTGCGGACTGGGTGGAACCGGCGTGGTGGCCCAGCTCAAGCGGGGCGACAGCCCCCGTCGCCTCGGCTTGCGTGCCGACATGGATGCCCTGCCCATCCTTGAAGAAACCGGCCTGCCCTACGCCAGCACCCACACCGGCAAGATGCACGCCTGCGGGCATGACGGGCATACCGCCAGCCTGCTCAGTGCCGCACGCTACCTGGCCGACCAGGGGCGTTTCGATGGCACGCTGAATCTCATCTTCCAGCCCGCCGAGGAAGGTCTGGGTGGCGCACGCAAGATGATCGAGGACGGCCTGTTCGAGCGCTTCCCCTGCGATGGCGTATTTGCTTTCCACAACTGGCCCGGTCTGCCGGTCGGAAAATTCGGCGTGCTGCCGGGCATCTTCATGTCTTCATCGGACACCGTGTTCATCACCGTCAATGGCCGCGGTGGCCACGGAGCCATGCCACATGATTGCGTGGACGCGGCGGTGGTTGCCGCGCACATCGTGGTCGCACTGCAAACCATCGTGGCGCGCAACATCGATCCTCGCGAGATGGCGGTGATCACCGTCGGCAATCTCAAGGCCGGCAGCATCTCCAATGTCATCGCCGAGACCGCTCAGCTCGATCTCTCGGTTCGCGCCTACGCCCCGGAAGTCCGCGCCCTGCTGCGGGACCGCATCATCACGCTGGCCGAACAACAGGCCGGTGCCCTCGGCGCAACGGTGGATATCGATTACCGCTGGCGTTACCCGGCACTGAAAAACGATCCGGGCATGACGCAGTTCGCGGTCGATACCATCCGCGAAGCATTCGGAGAAGAGGCACTGAACCCCGAGCAGCGAACGCTGACCGGCAGCGAGGATTTCTCCTTCATGCTCGAAGCCTGCCCCGGTTGCTACGTGATCATCGGCAATGGTGAAACCACGGACCACGGCGGATCCTGTCTGCATAACTCGCGCTATGACTTCAATGACCAGCTGCTGCCGGTCGCCGCGAGTTACTGGGTGTATCTCACCGAAAAGTTTCTGAATCCGGCAGTCTCCCAGTGCTGATCACAGCACGATTTTGATCTCATAAGGAATGTTAGCCATGACAAACTCAAAACGTCACTTGCTCCTCGTCCTCGGTATCATCACCTGTCTCGCGAATCCGCTCGCCGCATTCGCCCAGACCGCCCTCGACACAATCATCAAGGCCAAACTCATCCGCATCGGCGTCCCGGTCGATGTGCCACCTTTTGGTTTTGTCGGCGCCGACATGCAGCCACAAGGCCTGGACATCGATGTCGCCAAACTGGTGGCACAGAAGCTGGGCGTGAAAGCCGAGCTGATGCCGGTGGTCAGCGCCAACCGCATTCCAGCGCTGCAGACCAAGAAGATCGATCTGATCGTCTCCACCCTGGGGAAAAATGAAGAACGCATGAAGATCATCAACTTCACCCACGCCTATGCGCCAGGTGGTCTCGGACTCTTTGCCAACAAGGATGTGGTGATCAAGAGCTTTGCCGATCTCGCGGGAAAATCCGTGGCCGTGGCACGCGGCGCGATGGAAGACGAATTGGTGACCCAGGCCGCCCCGCCCAGCACGATCATCAAGCGTTTCGAGGACCAGGCCGCGACCAAGGCAGCGTTTACCTCCGGACAAACGCAGGCGATTGGCACCACCTTGCCGGGCGGCGCAGTCATCGCCCAGCGCCAGTCCAGTGTCGAACTCAAGCTGCCTTTGCGTGAAAGCCCGGCTTTCATGGGTGTCGCCAAAGGCGAGGATGCACTGCTCGCGAAAATCAACGAGATCGTTCTGGCGGCCAAAGCTGACGGTACGCTCAACAGGTTGTCGCAGAAATGGCTCAAGCGTGATGCTGGCGAGCTGCCGCTCTGATCTGCCCCGTGCAACCCGGACGCCTGCCCTCGCGCAGCGTCCGGCCTGACCTGCTCCGCGCCGAGGTGCGTCCCCCATGTCCATCGAACTGCAATTCCAGCCCATTCTCGAGCAATGGCCCATGCTCCTTGCCGGGGCCGGCCTGACCATCGTCCTGACCGTGGTCGCCACCCTCATCGGCATGATCGTGGCCATCGGCTGCGCCTGG
>JAGTRY010000110.1 GCA_018262235.1 Pseudomonadota bacterium | reverse complement strand
GCCATACTCAACAATAGATAGTCTGTTATGCGAGGAATTGGGTGATCCAGACGCTGGGGGAGGCCAAAGACCGGGGCTCTTCCGCATGAACCCCAAGTGCCGAAGAGGGCGCCATAGGAAGTGTTGGCGAAGGTTTTTTCGAGCGGGACGTGAAGTCGAAGTTTTCTGAAAGGGGTAGGGGGTGGACTCTATGCGCCCGTTTAAAACGAGGATGCCAGATCAGCACCTGGCCGGATTCCTGCGACAAGCTATACGCATCCGTCCATGGCGCTTCATTCTGGCCGCGCTCGGGGTGTCCTTGAGTGCCTTGCTGGTTTTAACCATCGCCGCCGCCTACCGCAGCGCGACGCTTTCCATAACGGGGTATATAGACCAACCGGGTGTGGATATCTGGGTTGCGCCGCGGGGAACCGATAATTTGGTTCGATCGTCCTCGCTGCTTTCCCTGGAGCACCGGGATGCGTTGCTGGGCATGCCCGGGGTCCACGCCGTGGATCCCATCGTGGTCGGTTTTCTCAGCCTTAAGCGGCTGCCTGCCGCGGGCAGGCCAGACTTGCCGATCACATGTATTGGTATCGGTTATCAGAGCCCACATGGGTTGGGCGGCCCTCCCCGCATCATTGCGGGCCAGCCGCCCAAGGGGTTTCTGGAAATCACGCTCGATCGTGCTGCGGCCAAGCGCCTGCATGTCGTGGTCGGTGACTATGTGACCATCAACGGCCACCAGCGCAAAGTCTCGGGATTGACGGACGACACTAATCTGGCCATCAGTTATTTCCTGTTCGGCAACTTCGACGCCGCGGCCTTGGCAAGCGGTTTCGTCGATAGTGCCTCGTTTTTGCTCGTCCGGGCTCAGCCCGGCTCGGATATACCCGCCCTGATGCGAGCGATGCGCAAGGCCAATCCGGAAATTGAAGTATTCAGCCGGACCACCTTCCTCGAGAACTGCCGCCGCGAAGTGGCGTCCGGTTATCTGCCAATGCTCACGCTCGTCTATGTCCTGGGCGTCTCCGCTGCCGCCGCCCTGACCGCACTGCTCGTCCATGCGCTGACGGAGGAGCAGCGGAGCGAGCTTGCCGTGTTACTCGCACTGGGGGTTCCTGAACGGAAACTCTGGTTTGCTGTCGGGTCTCAGGGATTGTCCTTGGCCCTCTCGGGAGCTTCCCTGGGTATCGGTCTAGCCTATGTGCTCGGCTTGCTCCTGGACAGGTTCTATCCGGTGTTTCCGGTGAGCTTCGGATTCTATGATGCTGCGCAGTTGATCATCATCTTTACACTCGCCAGCCTAGTAGCTGCCAGTTCCCCAATATTGAACTTGCGCCGGCTGGATCCCCTCGAGGCATTCCGGCCATGACGGTGCTGGTGATGCAAGATGTCCGAAAGATGCGCGGTCGAGGTACCCGAACGATCCCGGTCATCCGGGGCATCTCCCTGAGCATCGAGCGGGGGGAGGTCGTGCTTCTGAAAGGCCCAAGCGGATCCGGAAAGACCACCTTGCTTGCACTGGCGGCCGGTCTGCTTGTGCCAGACCAGGGGCGCGTCTGTCTGGACGGCCAGGTTCTGGGTGAACTGGATCCGGAACAATCTCGTCAGGTCCGCGCCCGGAAGGTGGGATTCGTTTTTCAGCGATCCAATCTCTTCGCCCACCTGTCCGCGCTCGACAATGTCCTGGTTAGCGCGGCATTGGCTGGCATGGATTCGGCAACTGCGATGGAAGAGGCCATTGGATTGCTGAAGTCGCTGGCTATGGACGCGTATGCGGATCGCTATCCCAGTGAGCTATCCGGTGGCCAGGAGCAGCGAATAGCCCTGGCGCGTGCCCTGGTACATCGGCCCGCGCTGGTATTGGCAGATGAGCCGACGGGTAATCTGGACAGCGTATCCGGAAGGGCGGTGACGGAAGCCCTTTTCAACATAGCGCGTTCCAGGAACGCCGCGGTCCTCGTGGCTACGCACGATTCCAGGCTCGAAGACATCGCAACCCGCGACCTGAATATTGCAGACGGGGTCATCATCCCTGACTCGCCATGACATCCATAACGACATAAATGACAACATGAAACGGACGATATTAATCAGTGGCATTTCGTCTGGGATTGGCGCTGAAATCGCAGACCGGCTCATTCGGCGTGGCGACAGGGTTCTGGGGCTGTCGAGACGCCGGCCAGCCAACCCCGGCGTGAGCTGGCACGTGGCTGATGTCAGGGACGCGTCCTCGGTACCGCCGGCCATAGATGCCCTCCTGGCGGGCCAGGATCGGCTCGATGCCGTCATCTGCAACGCCGGCGAGGGCATGCTGGGGAGCATCGAAGAGGTGCCGGTGGACGAGGCGCGCGATCTCTTCGAGACCAATTATTTCGGCGTGATCAACGTACTCCAGGCCGTGCTGCCCCGACTGCGTGCGCAGGGTGGCGGGCATGTCGTGATCATGGCTTCTCTTTCCAGCAGGGTGCCATTGCCATTTCAGGCGCATTACGCTGCCAGCAAGGCGGCCCTTGAATCACTTGGCATGGCGCTGCGCCTTGAGACGGCTCCCTTTGGCATCAAGGTCAGCTTGGTCGAGCCGGGAGACATCCAGAGCAACTTCAATCAGGCCATGCGACGACGGGTATGGCCCGATTCCCCTTATGCCACTTGGTTGGCGCGCTGCGCCGTGGCCATTACCGGCAACATGGACGTTGCGCCGGGTCCTGCGGTTGTTGTGGATATTGTCGAGCGAATTCTGGACAGCCCGGAACCGCGCGCCCGCTATGCGGTGGGGCCGTCGGCCTTGCTGGTTGCTTTGGCAAGCCGTATGTTTCCAGACAGTCTGAATCTCAAGCTGATCGCGAGGCATTACCGACTTTCAGTCGACCGGGGGCGCTTTGATCGCTTTGGAAAATAAGGTGTAGGTCTTGACCGGTGAACATCCATTTGCAGTGATCATTCGCCGAACACCGGCATTGTTCTCGTCCACCAATGACAGTTCGGCATCTTCGATGCCGAGCTCCCTTGCGCGCTCCATCAACATCGCCGTGACCAGCAGTCCCAGCCCGGAACCCTGAAGATCGGGCCTGACGGCCAGAAGCACATAGCGGACGCTGCGTATGCTGCGACGCTGGGTGAGCATCCTGAGCCAACCGAAAGGCAGCAGGCGGCCATGCATTTTCTGCAGAAGGATATTGATGTCAGGCAAGGCCAGCCCAAAGCCGACAAGCTCCTCACCACGCTCTGCGAACACGACCAGGTCTGGCTGATAGAAGGGCCGGAAGCGTTCAGCGCGTTCGCGGAACTCCGGCCAGGAAATCGGGGTGTAGCCCCAGACCTTGTCGAAGGCACGGTTGTAGAGATCAAGCATGCGGCGCAATTCGCTGTCCCAATTATCGGGATTGGCCTTGCGCAGGATTACGCGGCTGCGGTCAACCCTGCGTTGCAGATCGCTGATCAACCGTGCCATGGTGGCGGAGGGCTGCATCCGGGGTGACCAGGCATAGGCGTGGTAGCGACGCAATGGCATGTACCTGCATGTGGTCAGCAGGCTGGGGTACCACGGCGGGTTGTAGGGCGAAAGCAGGCGAGGGCGATCGGCGTAGCCTGAAGTGAGCATGCCGACCTCGTCCTGGCTGGTCAGGTTCACAGGGCCGAGGATTTCCCTTGCACCCTGCTCCGACAGGCGTTGTTCCACGGCCGTCAACAGGGCGAGGGCGGCCTCATGATCGTTTTCGCATTCGAAAAACCCGAACAACCCGGTTCCCGGGCGCCAGCGTTCGGCAAACACCGGATCGAGGCTGGCGCAGATCCGGCCGATCACGGACTCGCCACGCCAGGCCAGGAATCGCCAGTGGGGACGCCCGGCCAGGGAAGGATTGCGGTCTGGGTCCCAACGCCTTGCTTCCTCCAGGCGCAGAGGAGGAACCCAGGTCGGATCGTTCCGATAGAGCCGGTAGGGCAACGCCAAGAACTGCGCATGGTCGCGGCGCGATCGAACCTCCGAAATCCGGATTCTTGAGGTGTTTTTTGCATCCATAATGAATTTATAGTGAACGAGGAGAAGCGTCTCATGCGCCTGATGAGCAGTCGCCCGAGGATATTATTGATCGCCCCGACGGCGCTGGATTTTTCCGGCCGACCGATCAAGCAGTGGCGCATGCATCTTCCCGGTTTGACCTTGCCCATGCTGGCTGCTTTGACACCGGCAGAGTTTGATGTCCGCCTGCTGTTTGAGACCGTCGAAGACATCCCTTACGACGAGCACTGGGATGTCGTGGGCCTGACCAGCATGGGGTCAGGCCTGGTACGTGCCTGGCAGATCGCCGATGAATTCAGGTCGCGTGGCGTCAAGGTTGTGATCGGCGGTGTCGCGGCGAGCCTTGGCGATCCGGCGAAGACCTTGGCGCATGCCGATGTCCTGGTGATCGGCGAGGCGGAGGAGCTCTGGCCGCGGCTGCTGCGGGATTTCCAGTCCGGTCGCATGGCACCTGTCTACCGCATGGAGCGACTTCCGAGCATCGAAGGTCTGCCTACGCCACGATACGATCTCATGAACGCCAGCCGCATGGGACGCTGGCGCCCCGTTCAGGCTACGCGTGGCTGCCCACACACCTGCACCTATTGTTCGGTCAACGCCTTTTTCCATCACCATTACCGCAAGCGTCCGGTCGAGGAGGTCGTGGCGGACATCCGGGCTGCGAAGCGGCATGGCACGCGCTACATCACGTTCATGGACGACAACATTGGTGTGGACTGGGACTATTGCGCCCGACTCTGGGAGGCATTGATTCCCGAGAAGATTATCTGGATGAGCCAATGCAGTCTCAAGATCGCCGAGAAGCCCGAACTGCTGGCCCTGGCCCATCGCAGTGGCTGTCGCATGTTCTCTGTCGGCATCGAATCGACCAATGAAGAAAGTCTGGCTTCAGTCGACAAGAGTTGGAACCATCCTGACCGCTATCTGCTTGCCATCGATGCCATGCGTCGCCAGGGCATCGACGTCTCGGCGGAGATCATCGTTGGGCTGGACGGCGATGACATCACGGTGTTCCAGCGTACGTACGATTTCCTCATGGAGGCTGCGATTTCGGTGCCCCGGGTACATATTCTGACACCGGTTCCGGGCACGCCCCTGTATAGCGAGCTTGAACGGGCGGGACGCCTGCTCAGCACGGACTACAGCCGCTATTCCGGCGGCCAGGTCGTTTTCAGACCCCGGCAGATTGATCCGGAAGTCTTGCAGCAGGCCTACTGGGATCTCTATCAACGGCTGTTCTCCTGGACGTCGATACTGCGTCGGGTTGCGCTCAACCGCGCTCATCTTGGAGCCTATATGCGCGCCCTGGTCCTCGCCACCAACCTGCATTACCGTCGCCACATCCATCACCGGATCGTCCCCGGAATCGTCTGAGGCCCGGCTATGCGCGTGCTATTGGTCCGGCCTCCGGTGCCCCCCCAGACGATGGGGCTGAAGCACGTCATGATCTGCGAGCCGCTGGAACTGGAATATGTCGCGGCAGGCCTGGCAGGACATGAGGTCGAGATCATGGACCTGATTCTCGAGCGCGGATTCACCCGCCGCCTGGCGCGCTTCCGCCCTGACGTGGTAGGGACCAGCTGCTATATCACCGGGGTCAACGAGGCGGTCAGGCTATGCCGTGAAGTCAAGCGCTGGAACCCGGGATGCGTGACTGTCGTCGGGGGTGTCCATGCCGCCCGCGCGCCGGAGGATTTTGCCGATGACGCGGTCGATTGCATTGCCCTGGGGGACGGCACGACAACAATGCCGCGCATCCTGGACTGTTTGCGCGAGGGCAGAAGCCTGGCCGATGTGCCGGGCCTGGCCCTGCCCGGCAAGGACGGCTTGAGCTTTACCCCCGCTGCCCCCTACATGCCGGATCCGGACATCCTGCCTTTTCCCCGGCGCGATTTGACGCAGCATCTCCGCCACCGCTACTACTACCTGTTTCACCGGCCCGTGGCGCTGCTGAAAACCGTGTGGGGTTGCTGGTACCACTGCAATTTTTGCTACACCTGGCGCATCACGGCAGGCATTCCCTATACCCGAAGCCCGGAATCCATCGTCGAGGAATTGGCGGGAATCGATGAGGAAGATGTTTACATCGTCGACGACATCTTCCTTATCAAGCCGGAGCGCCTGCGGCGGATTGCAGACCTTATCCGTGCGCGCGGCATCCGCAAGAAATACCTGGTCTATGCCCGCACTGACTTCGTGGCGACGCACGAGGATGTCATCGCCGAATGGGCAAGTCTTGGTCTGACTGCGGTTTTCATGGGTCTGGAGGCGACCACGGATCAAGAGCTGGACAAGTTGGGAAAGGGTTCGAGCGTGGACTACAACCGCCGCGCCATTGCCGTATTGCGCAGACATGGCGTTGATACGTACGCCTCCCTGATCACCCAGCCTGACTATGGGCCTGAAGACTGGGAACGCCTGTGGCAGTTTATCCAGGAGACGGGTTTGTATTACGTCAACATCTCGCCGCTCACGCCGCTTCCGGACACCACACTCTGGAAAGAATGCGGGGGGCGTCTGACGGTCAGCCGCCATGCCCATAGCCTGTTCGATCTGTCCCATATCCTGCTGCCTACCCGGGTACCCTTGCGACAGTATTATCGTTCCCTGCTGTGGCTCTATATGCGTACCTGCCTGAACCCATTGCGTGCGCGCAGGCTCTCGCTGCGCACCCTGCCTCCCGTGTTTTCGCTGGCCTATCTGCGGCTATGGCGGGGTGCGTTCCAGATCTACCTGCAGATGCGGCACGCCCATCATCACCACGATGCTGCCGAATTGCGCAGGGCGGAAGACCGCGGTACGCCGTGGCTGCCGGAGACGCAAGAAGCGCGGTCGGCAAGGATTGCTGGGGTGGGCGGGATGGCCAATAGTGCTGGAGAGGTCCCATGAGTCAGGGCAGTGAGGACGATTTCGATTTTGTTGATCCGTTTTCCGGCATGTTCGCGGGGGAGGCGCCGACCATCCCCACGGATTCCCTGATTGACTTGCCACAGGCTCATCGTCTCTTCAGGGAAATTGCCTGGGGCCAATCCGAACATCTCTATGGCTACCAGCAGCCGCTTGCGGCGTCATCCGGGCCATGGGTGGAGCGCGGCGGGCGGCGCCTGCTCATGCTTTCGGCCTATGACTATCTGGGCCTGATAGGCCACCCCGCCATCATGGCCGGGGCCATTGCCGCCATCGAGCGTTATGGTACCGGGACAGGGGGCGTGCGCCTGCTGACCGGAACGGCCGGGATTCACCATGAACTGGAACAGGCGCTGGCAGATTTTCTCGGGGTGGAGGCGGTGGCCACTTTCAACTCCGGTTATGACGCCAACCTGGCAGTGCTGAGTGCCGTGCTGGGGCCAGGCGATGTGGCCATGCTGGATGTCCGTGCGCATCGCAGCCTGCTCGATGGATGCCGGCTGGCAGGGGTGGAGATACAGCATTTCTCCCACAACGACGTAGCCGATCTCGATGTAAAGCTTTCCCGGCTGAGCCCGGGCCGCCGTTGCCTGGTCGTGGTCGATGGTGTGTATTCCATGGACGGGGATGTCTGCCGATTGGACGCGTTGCTCAGCGTCGCGAAACGCCATCGTGCCCGTGTGCTTGTCGACGACGCACATGCCCTGGGCACCTTGGGGCCGCGAGGCGCGGGAACGGCCTCCCACTTCGGGATTGACCCGAAAGAAATCGACGTCATCACCGGTTCGCTCAACAAGTCCATTCCTGCGGGTGGAGGATTTGTAGCGGGGCGGCGCGACCTCATCGTCTATCTCCAGCATGTTGCCGCGCCCTACATGTTCTCTGCCGCGCTGCCGCCAGCCAGCGCCGGTGCCGCACTGGCCGCCATTCGTGTCATGGAAAAGGAACCGGAACGTCTTGCCAGGCTGCGGCGCAACACCGAGAAACTGGCTTCAGGCCTGCGTCGACTGGACATTGACATCGGCACGAGTCAGACGCCCATCATCCCGGTCATGGCGGGCTCCAACGAACAGGCCTATCGCATGTCGCGCAGACTCGTGGATGCCGGTATCATCGCCATGCCCGTCATACCGCCCGCTGTGCCACGCGGCAGATCCTTGCTCAGATTGTGCGTCACCGCCGCGCATGGCGAGGATGACATCGATTTTGCCCTGACAGCCTTTGCCTCCCTGTCTTCGCCTGTTGACGGTTGATCCGGTGCCAGACCATGCCGGCCCTTGAAACACGCGTCCACGATTCCATTGATGAAATCGAGCCGGCCATGTGGGATTCCCTGCTCAAGCCGGGCGACTACCTGGCCAGCCATCGCTTTGTCGGCGTCTGCGAACGGTCCGGGATCGGGGCCGCACAATTCAGGCACGTCCTGGTGTTTGAAGGGGGGGCGCTTGCCGGCTTGGCCAGCCTGTTTCGCATGGACGTTCCGCTGGACTTGCTCACGACAGGCGTTACGCGGCGTCTGTTCGATCTGGCGCGGCGGCTGAAGCCATCGCTGACGCGCGTTCCGGTGGTGTTTTGCGGCCTGCCGGTATCCTTGGGCGGTTCCTGCCTGCGAATCGCGCCGAACCGGGCTGCCAGCGAAGTCGTGGCCTGCATTACGGCAGCCATGGAAGATTTCGCTGCCGAAACGAAAACCGGATTTCTTTGCTGCAAGGAATTCGCCCAACAGGAACAGAACCTGTTTGCGGCTGCCCTCGGTGCTTCCGGATTCTTCAGCGTGCCCAGCCAGCCAGGATGCAAACTCGATATTCACTGGCATGACTGGCCCGATTATCAGGGCAGTCTTCGCGCCGGCTATCGACGCCAGTTGCGGCTCGACCGCCGGGCGATGGAGGGTGTCGGCTTGCGATTCGAACATGGATCAGGCTTGCTGCCCGACATCGCTACCGTACACAGGCTATATGGTCAGGTTATGGCGAGGGCGACATTGAAGATGGAGGTGCTTCCCGAGCACTTCTTTCGTCTTCTCGGGCAGGCGGCGTCGGGGCGCCTTCACAGCATCGTAGGATATCTGGGTGACCGGCCCGTGGCCAACGCCATCCTGCTGTGGCAGCCGCCAGCGTGCCATTTCCTGCTGGCCGGGCTGGACTACGCGGCGCTCAGACCCGGCCACGTCTACCAGAACCTTGTCACGGAAGTCGTTCGTACTGCCATTACCCTTGGCGCGGAACACCTGGAACTCGGGCAGACTTCGTGCGACTTCAAGGGACGTTTGGGTGCATTGCCCACGCCCAGGTTCATCTGGCTGAAGCATGGCGGTCGGATGCGGCACGGCTTTCTGGCGCATGCCGCGCCCTGGCTGTTCCCTCAGCCGGAGACAAAGCCCAGGAAGGTTTTCAACGCGGATCAGTCCTAGCAGGCGGGGCATACCCCGGCGCTGCGTGGATAGGAGATGGAACGGGTAGGGCAACCGGTATCTTGCCGCTCGCCGCCGCATTTGCAGGGTGTAGCTTGGGCGTGTTTGCCACGGTTTCTTCTGGCCAGGGGTGGTCAGGATTCAAAAAGTTCTCCACCATGAGGCGCAATATGACGTAGCTGTTTAGAGCGGCAGCAGTCGGTCCAATATGCAGGGGCATGCGCAAGACGCGGCGCAGGGTACTCGGCACGGAATAGAAAGCATGGTGTGTTGCCCAATAGGCCGATTCCAGTTCTTCTGCCGACATATGCAGGGGGTCAAAGGTGATGTGGGCGCCGTCATGCAGTTCCCAGCCGCAATCCCACAAGCGTCCCTCCTTGGCCATGTCCTGATACAGCGGCGTGGCGGGAAACGGCGTAAGCAGGTTCACGAACGGCAAGTCGATTCCGAGATCGGCCACGGCTGCTGGGATATCCTGGATGCTTTTCGCGTCGTCATGGTCGAGGCCAACGATGATCCCGGCATGGACGGCAATCCCCGCATGATGGAAAGCGCGGACGGCGGCTCGGTATTGCTCGACATGGTTGTGCCGCTTGCCGACAGCCAACAGGTTCGAGGCCGAGAAGGACTCCATGCCGACGAACGCACCCTTGCAGCCGCTCTTTGCGGCAAGGTCGAGCAGATCACGATCGGCGGCTACATCGATGGAAAACTGCGACCACCACCATTTGCGCAGCGGGATCATTTTCCGAAACAGTTCGCGGGCATAGCGACGATCAGCGGTCAGGTTGTCGTCCCAGAATAAGACGAGTTTTTTGCCTAGCCAGCTGCCTCCATCACTGGCCTGGATGTCGCGTATCACCTCCTCGGGCGGCCTGACCCGAAAGTGCTTGTCTATCGCCTTCAGGGTGCAGAAACTGCAACGGAAAGGGCATCCCCGTGTCGCCTGGACTATGTGGCGAAAGGAAAACTCCTTTTCGAACAGGTCGTAGCGGGGCACCGGCAGCCCGGCGAGGGGAAGACCATCCGGCTGACGGTAGACTCTTTGCAGGCGGCCCTTCTCGAAATCACGCAGCATTTGAGGAAACGACAGTTCTGCCTCCCCAATCGCGATGGCGTCGGCATGCGGGAGTGCTTCCTCAGGCAGCAGGGACACATGCACCCCTCCGAGGAGAACCGTAATTCCACGTGCCCGGAGACGGTCCGCAAGCTCGTACATGTGTGGCGCCGCACTTGTGATGGACGTGATGGCCACGATGTCGGCATCCACCGTGTCGACGTCCACCGCTCTTATCTGTTCATGGATGACCTCGACCTGGATATGACTCGGACACAGCGCTGCCAGAAAGACTGCGGACAAAGGTGGAAATTGCCAGTCGCGTTTATCGCCCGCATAGCGTGGTCGCCAGGTGCAGATAATTAATAGCTTCACTTTGCCCCCAACTCCTTGACCCTCAACCTACGCACGCTTGTTTTATAGACAAGCGGGCAGGGGTTGCTTTTGAAGCCAGCGTTGGCCGACTGCTGCTCCCACATGCAACCCGGGCACGGCGTCTGCTCAAGAGTCCATCCATCAACCCGGTCGTAACTCATTGCTCCCGAGGGGTCGCGGCGAGCA
>JAGTRY010000183.1 GCA_018262235.1 Pseudomonadota bacterium | reverse complement strand
CGCCGCCCGCATGACCGATGTAGAAATGGTCCGCCTCCAGCCCGACCCGCAATGCGGCCTGCAGCATGGCATTGCGCTGCTTGAACTCGTTGATGGCTTCGGCCGCACCCAGCGCGGCGAGAACGGCCTTTCTCCTGACCTCGACAGTGGGACTTGGCGCGGTCCAGGCGCACATGATCGCGTCGGCACGGAATTCGGTCACATCCACCTGATGCTTCTTGAGAGACTTGGCGAGCGTGTCGAAGTAGTCATTCAGAAACACGGCCAGTTTGTCCGGCGGCAACTGCTCCGAGATGGTGGAAAATCCGGACATGTCGGTCGCAAAGCAGGTGCCGTAGACGACCTTGTTGAACGCATCGGGTTTGCTTTGGTTGTTGGTCAGGTCACGCGCGACAGCCTCGGGCACATAGTAGCTGAGCGCCTTGCTGATGCGTTGTCCACGGCGCCGCTCCAGCAGGTACTGCCCCATCAGGCCAAGAAACAGCGCCAGCGGAAACTGCGCCAGCAATGGGGTGGCCAGCGGGACCCAGTAATCCCCGGCATTGAACAGCCACTGCGCGGTCGCGGCATAAGCCACGGCCAGGGCAATCGTCAGCGGCACCCCGATCATGGCGGGCAGAAAGTAGGCCAGCAGACCGATACCCATGCCGAACGCCACCAGAACAGTCAGCGTCTCCCAGGCTCCCAATGGCGTGATTGAACGATCGGTCAGGAGATTGCCGAATGCGGTCGCCGCGATCTCGACCCCGCTCAGGTCCACGCCGTCATCACTGGTGAACACGGTGTAAAACCGATCCGGGTGGCCCGGGTCGTACAAGTCCGAAAAACCGACGAAAACGGTCTTGCCGCGCAAATCGAAGTTTTGTGCGCCGGGATTCCCCTCGCCGCCCTTTAACAAGGCCTGATAGGGAATGGTCTGGATGCTGCCCGGCGGCCCATAGAAATTGAGAATCCTGTGGGCGTTGCCGGAATACAGCCCTTGCAAGGCCTTGAGAAGCTTCTGTTCCTCCGGGTTTCGCTGCGCTGAGCCGGTTTCGATCAAGCTGGCGAGCCGTTCGCTGGCTTCGGGGTTACCCTCGAAGACGCTGCGCAAGCTGCGCATCAGGCTGCGCACTTGCGTCGCCTTGCCGATCTGGCCCGGATCACGCGGCAAAGCATCGAGGTCCGGCAGGTTCAGCTTCTCGAGCAGCGAAACCCATGCCGGGTAGGCCTCCAGCGCATGGATCTGCAATGCGACAGCAGGCAGCGTGGCGGCATCGCCGACGCTTTCTTTGAATACCCAGAATTCGTAAACCGCGGCATCGATCTTGGGCAGGGGGAACGTTGCCAGTCCCTTTGCCGACCCGACCAACGCCGGCATCGGCTGAACCAGTTCCTCGACCCAGACTGAACCGGTCAGCCGCCCTTTTTCATCGGTCAACGGCTGTCGCTTGCCAGTGACCAACTCGATCAGCGCCACCCGGTCTGACTGGTCGACAGCGGTAGCGAAGACCTGATCTTCAGCGGCCACCTTGGGCTTGTCGAACTGCATGTCGAAGACGATGGCGGAGGCACCCTGCCGGGTCAGTTCCTCGACCAGACGGGCGTGCACCGTGCGTGACCATTCGCGCGGCAAACTGGGCAGGCCGAGCTGATCCCCGGTGCGACCATCGATCGCCACGACGGCCACCTCGGGCGGCGCGGGAACGGGTCCACGCAGTTTGAACAACCACGACAGGCCGGCGTTTCGTTCGAAATCGGCACCCCAATTGGTCAGGCCGAACAGAGCCCCGGCGAGGCCGGTTATCAGCCCGACAGCAAGCCCTATGGCCACGCGGCGTGTCTTGTCACCCATAAAACCAGCTGTCATCTGATGGCGAATTTTTTCATGATACTGGATGTGTGATCCGTCAGCAGTTTGTTGTCGACAGTACTATTGTGTTTCTGCGAAGAACTGAAAAGCGCAGCTGAAATTTATAATGGATTTGGCAAATCGCCTCACCGGCAATATATAAAAACAAGGATGGGTGATATCGGTTGCCTCCTCCCCCCACCGCATGTGGGGCAGCAGGCAGTCCCGCCCTTCATCACGGCATCGGTCCGGAAGCAAACCACGTCCGCAGGAAGACAGGTCCGAAGTTTTCAAAGGAGTCTTTGAATGAGCTTCATCCCGCTTTATCAACTGCCGTGACCCGGAACGCCGAGCCCGAATGACGCTCCGCCATTGGCTTGCCCGACTCTTGATGCTCCGCCCGGGCGAAGGCCGGGTCATGGCTTTCCTCTACACCATCTCCCTCATTGCCGGGTTCGGCCTGTCGATCGGGCAGGTTTCCAGCGACGCGCTCTTCTTCAAGTTGTACGGGATGGATTACCTCCCCCACATGTACGCCCTCATCGCCCTGGTCCTGGTACCGGCGAGCCTCGCCTATGCCGCCTTCGTCGATCGCCTGACGCCGCATCGCCTGTTCGTTTACATGCTGGTCGGCATCTGCGCGACCGTAGGAATTGCCTGGTTGATCATGGTGAGCGCCGGTCAAGCAGGAATCGCCTTGTATTTTGTCGCCTACGGCGTGATCTCCGAACTGCTGCTGACCCATATGTATCTTTACCTGGCGAGTTTCTTCGATGCCCAGCAGGCCAAGCGACTGCTGCCCTCGGCGATGGGGGTTTTTCTTGCGGGACGAATCGCGGGCGGGATGTTCGTAGGGATAGCTGGGACGACTTTGCCGATCCAGCACACCGCACTGATCTGGACAATGAGCCTCGCCCTGCTGGTAGGCCTGCTGGTCTGGCGGCATAGGGGGGAGCCTTCGCATTGCCTGATCAAGCGGGGCCATGCCGCCTCGCCTGTGCTGATGCTGCGGGAGGGCCTGATGTTCGCCCGCTCGTCGCGGCTGGCAAGGGTCACCGCCCTCGGCATGTTTCTGCTGGTGATGGTCCTCAGCATCCAGGAATATGTAGCCGGCAGGATCTTCGTCAAGCACTATCCGGACGAACGCGAACTGGCGGCGTTCTTCGGCTGGCTCTCGGCCTTGACCAATATTGGCGTGCTGCTGACCCAACTGCTGCTGTTCAGTCGGTTGAGCCGGCGCTTCGGCCTGAAGACCATGAATCTGGTCTTTCCGTTGACGAGCCTGCTGACGCTGGGCCTGATGGCCGTGAGCCCGACCTTCGGCGCAGCGGTAATGGGAAGGATCAATTCCCGGGGCATCCTGTCAGGCTTCAGGAACAATGTTGCCGGCCTGTTTTATCAGGCCCTGCCGGGCTATATGCAAGGCCGCGTGCGCGCCCTGATTACAGGCCTGGTTCTTCCCGTTGGCCTGCTGGCGGCAGCGCTGTTTCTCTGGGNNNNCCGCTCGAATGGGTGGCTGGTGGCGGCTTCGTCGTCGCGGTTGCGCTGCTCTGGATCAAGCTGAAAAAAAATGACGCTTACCGTGAAAGTCTGGTGGCGATGGTCGGCGATTCCGTTTTTGTCGAGGATGCCGACAGGGTGGCAGATCTGGGGGGGGTCGACCGGGACACGGCGTTCAGGCTGGCCGACCAGATGCGGCGAGCCGAGACGCTTGCACTGACGAACAACTATGCCGATATGCTGGAAGTGCTCGCACAGGGGCACGCCGGCGCTGCGATGCTAGACGTCTACCCCGATCTGCCACCCAAGCTGCAGGATCCGCTACTGTTGCGCATAGCCCGCCTTGCGCCGCCAGGCTGGGAGAACGTGGCATGGGAGGCCGCCCGGCACGGTGATACGCATCTGGTCGTGACGACATCGCGTTTGCTGATGGCGGCGCAATTTCCGGCGGTGGCCGAGCATGCCGCAGAGTGGCTGGAAACAGCCAGCCCGCGTCTGCGAGCCTCGATTGCGGCCGGATGCCTGCAGGGCGACAATCCGTCCCACAAGGCCAGATCTCTTAAGATACTGCAGGAACTGCTGGAATCCTCGCGCCCCGAAGATTACCTGTCTGCCTTGGGCGCACTGGAGCCGATGCCGCATCCGGACTTGATGCCGCTGGTCCGTCCCATGCTGGGTTACGAGAACGTCAAGGCGCGTGCACTGGCCCTCGCGATCTGGTCACGCTGTTCACAAACCGCATCTGACGAGGCGGTGGAGATCATCGACCGGGCACTGTCCGATCCCGCCCACCAGGTGCGTACCGCAGCGGTTCGCGCAGCGTCTGCCCTGCCCTTTGCGGACATGCCGGTTTTCGACTGGCTGTCGCGTGCTTTGCAGGACACCGATTACCGCGTTCGTGCTACGGCGCGGGAATGTGCCAAATCCTTCATGCCTCAGTCCGCGGAAGCCTGGGTCGAGGCGCTCGCCCGGCGGGAATCCGATTTCGAACTACAGACTGTGATGATTTCGGAATTGTCCGCATCCGACATCGACAACAAGGCCAGCATGCTGCGTCAGGTCTCCGAAAAGCACTTGCACCATGCGCGGGACAAGCTGCTGATCCTGCAAAATTTCTCGACCCTGGACTCGGTGCCCGAGCCTGCCACGCAGCTTCTGATGCGGGTGCTGCGGGAGGAAGCCCGGCGTCATCTGGATATCGTGTTGCAGATCCTCGGCTGCCTCGATCAGAGCCGTCAGATGCGCTACATTCGCGCCGGCCTGGCCAGCCAGAACCGTCAACTCTGGGCCCAGGCCATGGAGTCGGCCCTGCAGTTCCGCAAGGAAAGTCCGGTGTTCCGCGAACTGGCCGTGCTCTTCGAAGCCGAGCGCGAAGGGGTGGCCTTGGCGGGGGAGCCGCCAGGCGGCAGGCGGGTCCCTAACGCCTGGCTGAAGTGGTGCCAGGAATTTGGCAGCGAATGGCTGGCAGAATGCGCCCGCTATTGTCTTGGAAATGGCAGGTTCGCAACATGAGTCTTCATCTGGAACGCGTCCTCCTGCTTGCCAAGGTGCCGCTTTTTGCCTACCTGCGCACAGACCAGCTCAGCCGGCTGGCGCCCCTGCTGGAACCGGTAGCGTGGGCGAAGGGGGAACGGGTTTTCGACAAGGGTGACATGGGGCTGGAACTGTACATCCTCACCTCGGGCCACATCGGCATTTCCGTTGATGCCGATCCGACCTGCCAAATTTTCATCAACGAACTGTGGGCGGGCGACTGCTTGGGCGAGATGGCTCTCATCGACAACGAGCCGCGCTCCGCGACCGCCCACGCGCTTGAGGACACCCAGGCGCTCGCTTTGGAAAAGGACCGTCTGCACGGACTGCTGATGTCCTATCCAGAACTGGGGATCGGCATGCTGCGGGCACTGAGCCAGCGTCTGCGGGCCATGACGCCAAAGCTGGCCAAAAATGTTAAGTAGTCCATTTGGCCGTTTCCCCGCGGGGGTGGTGGACCGGATGATTGCACGGAGGAATGACATGAGAGCGAATCTATGGATTTTCCTGCTGACAGTTGGCTGTCTGCTAAGCGGGACCACGCATGCGGCGAACGAAGGCGACGCGCACTACACTCCGGCCGGTTTTTTCGATGCCCACGTCTGCAACTGGCCGGAAAAGCCTCGATTTCTCATGGCCCTGTTCTCCACGTCACGCTTTGACGAGATAGCCAAGGTGGCAGTGTTCGCGCCTGACGGCAAGCATGTCGGCAACCTCGACATGGATCGCTTCCGCTCCTTCAAGACGAAATCGGGTCAGGTGAAGCGTGCCTTTATCGCCCATATGGATTTGCCACAAAAGCCGGTTGACGGCTGGTATCGAGCCGACATCACCCTCAAGGACGGTAGCCGTTTCGACGCGCAGGACTATGTGATCCACCATTTCATGGCCCACCCGACTGGCACCCAGCCTGCCCAGGGAGCCACCGGTGTCCCAGTTTCAACCGAATTGCGCTGGAACCCGATCCCCGGCGCCAAGTACTACGAGGTCTTCCTCCGGGACGACTGGGCGGGGACCGAGTCCACTCCGTCAGGCCTGCTGTCCGAGCCGCGGTTTGTGCCGCCACAGGGCCTGCTCAAATCAGGGGGGGAGTATGTCTGGCGCATCCACGCCCGTGACAGCGATGGCAATGTATTGTTGGGGGATTTCAATCATGGCTCCCTCAGTCCGGAGATGAGCTTCACGGTCAAGTGAATCGTCTGGATTGGGGGCCTTGGGTGCTGCTGCTTGGTGGTAAGGCTAGGCTCGCGCCTAAACGCTAAAGGCTAGGGGATAGCGTGATTCCGCGATCTCTGGAGTATTACCAATTGGGACCCAGGTCCCAGGCATCGCAATCGGGCTATCCTGACTATCGTTCCCAATTCCTGGTCGAGCTGATTCCATGAGCCTGCGCCCGCTTCAGGCCAGATGGTTTGAAACCTATGTCCCCCGCGACCAGACCGTTCATGCCACGGAGGTACTGGCACGAACCGGGTTGGTGCAGCTTGAATCCGAAACCTCGATATTGGAGC
>JAGTRY010000109.1 GCA_018262235.1 Pseudomonadota bacterium | reverse complement strand
GCATTCCGCAATGGCTCATGCAGGGCGGTGCCGAGGTGGCCGCGCTGCAACTGATGGAAAACCTTGGCGCATCGGTCAATATGCAGAGTGCCTACGCTTCCGCTACGGTCAGCCTCCGGCGCAATGAAAAGAACATGGTAGAGGCGAGCGAGCTGTTCGCTGCCCGACAAGCCTTGAAGAACCGCTATGGGGTTGCTGCCATGTCGCTGCTCATGATTGTGCAGTTGCAGGAACAGCAAGGCGCAGCTTTCTGGCCCGCATATGCCGCGTATCTGCGTAGCGCCGCGCGGCCGGAGTTCGACCCCGTTGCCGCATTCGAGACCCGCTTCGGGCTCAGTCAAAGCGACTTTCTCGCGCGACTGGAGGCCAGGCTGCTTGCCGTGCGCGCCGAGCAACGCCAGCACCGTCTGCCAGTTCCGCCTGCTTCAGGCTACGCGAGAATCGACGAGGCCGAGCGCCTTCCCACGCCTGGTCAGCGCAAGAATTTCGAGCTGTATCGCAAAGCGGCAAGCCCCAAGGCCATTGCGGTTTCCCCGCGTGGACCGGTGGCGTTTCGTGCAGATGATTCAGACGCCATGCAAAACGCATTGGCTGCCTGCAAAATGATGGATGAGCTTTCCTGTCAGCTTTACGCCGTCGATGATCAGGTGGTCTATCGTCCGGCAGAAGCTGGCTCGGGCGGCATCGAAGTCATCATGTCGAGTACGGATGATGGCATGTGGACCCGGACGGTCAGGGAACAATGGTTTCCATTGACGCAACGCGCCGTGCAGCAGTTCAACGCCTTGATGCTCGAACGCATCGGCACCGCTCTCAGCCTGACAACGCGGATCTACGTCACCTCATCTAACAGTGATTACGAGCGGGTCTTGCACGAAGACCTCAAGATGCTGAAGTCCAGGGCTGCGGAACGCGCCGGTCCGTCTGGTGGCATGTCGAACGGAAAAGGCCATATCGCCCTGATCCTGCGTCAGCAACAGGCGCTCTCGCCCGAAATACTGCGCGAGCGCGCCCTGAAAACGCCCTTGCATGAGCTGACTCACGAGCTGCAATCCGAGCTGTCACAGGGCCGGAACGGCCGCTCGTTGGTGTGGATCAGGGAGGGTACGGCAGATCTGTTCGGTTATGCCGTGGCGGAATCGATGCGGCTTGAAGGTGCCTCAGATCTCAGCTCCCAGAACTGGAAGGAGAAGAACCTTGCCAGGCTGAAACTTGGTGGCGCGCTCGTGTCGCCCGAAGAACTGTGGACGTCCGATTATTCAAAATGGGAAGGCTTCATGGATCAGAAAAAGAGCCCCTACCAGATGGCCGGGCTGATGGCTGCGCATCTTGAAACGTTGATGGGTACGCGTTTTTTTGAAGCCTGGGTGACGTACCACAGAAAACTTGCCGATCTGAAAAAATCTGAATCCGCCGCCTTCGAAGAAAGCTTCGGTCTTACCCGTGAAGCTTTCCTGAAGAGTTTCAAGGCTTCACTTTAAAAAGCGTTCACGGCCTGGGAATGTGAGGCGGGTTCCCGGGCCGACTGCTTCAGGGATTGCGTGCCCCATTCTTTTTCGGACAACAGTCAAGCGTCATTTGCCTATCCACAAAAAGCAGGGAATTTTCGATGTTGAAGTTCAAGCTGAAATCGTTCTTGAAGCTCAAGCCGATCCACGTGACCATCCTGTCCATGCTGTGCATCGTGGCGATCTGGGGGCTGACGTATCCGCTCACGCGCGTCATTCCGCGCGATGCGATCAAGGAAACTTTCGAGCCGATCTATAACGGGCTGAATGTGCTTTTCACTGCACTGGCGTTCGGCGGGGTGATCGCGACGCTGCTGTTCCAGTCCGATGAGGCGAAGAAGGCGCGGCGTGAGGAGATTGAGCGTTCGATATTTGAATTGTTCCAGACATTTACGAGCCAGGATTTTCAGCAGGTGAAAGACAGCGCTTTTCGTGTACTGCTGGCTGCAGTGCAGAACCGCGACTATGCGGAATACGTGGCCAGCCGCCTGTTTGTGGTTGAGCAGTTGCCGTTTCCTGCCAGCTGCATTCCGCAGCTGCGTGCCCTTGATGAGGCGAAGAAGACCTTGCCGGAAGATGCCTTGGTGCATGTGGACCGCGCGGATCGCCTGATGCTGGATAACGCGCTGAACTTCTTTGCGATGCTGGCCCAGCGCGAATCTTCGGCCGAGGTAATCAAGCATTGCGATTTCGCGTATGACTGGTGGCGGCCGGTGCTGTGGATCGTCGGCCAGTTGCAGCAGGATCGCTGGGAACAATCCGCGGTGATCCGCACCTATTGCAAGAACCAGCTCATCACCGTGACATTGAAATCGCTCGACAAGATCTACGGGCATGCGCCCCTGGCGTCCCGTGAAGCGGTGTGGGATTACGTGACGCGGCATCCGAAGATCCTGGCTTTCGGGCTGGACCCGCGTTTTCATACCGGCGATCAAAACCGCTGAACCCTTCGGCTTCGGCGCTTATTCCTGTTTCAATTGCCACAGGGCGTCGAGCACATGCTGCGTGGTGGGCTCGATCTCGCCAGTGCGGTGGGCAATGCCGAGCTGACGCCACAGGGGCGGAGACAAGGGGCGCATGGTGATGCGCCCGTCGGCAGGTTGCGCACCATCTTCACTGGGGAGCAGGGCGGCACCATAACCCGCTGCGACGAGGCTGCGGATGGCATCGTTGTAGTTGAGTTCGATGCGTGGCCGGGGATGCTCTCCGGCCGCAGCGAACCACTCGGCGGTGAGTCGCTGGAGGCGGGTGCTGGCGTCATTGAGGATCAGTGCCTGCGCAGCAAGCCATGCCGGCGTGATTTCCGCCGGGCTATGCCACTGCGCGGGCAGGAAAGCCATGACCGGATCACGCCGCCAGGGGGTGATTGTCAGCCCGCCATCCGTTGGTTGTGGCAGGGCGACCAGACCGATGTCCAGCGCGCCGCTGGCGAGGCGTGCCAGGGTTTCCTGGGAGGTGAGGACGACGACTTGTACGTCGATGCCGGGATGGGCTTCCCCCAGATCAGCGAGCGCTTGTGGCAGCAGGTGGGCTATCGCGCCGGTCGAGGCGCCGAGCCGGACCCGTCCGGCCAGCCCGAGGGCCTGGCGCTGCACGTCTTCGAGCGCCCGTTCTGTTTCGCTGAGCAGGCGCCGCGCGTGTTCGACCAGCGATTCGCCGATGGCGGTGGGCCGCACCTGACCGCGCTTGCGCGTCAGCAGGGTGGCGCCGACGCGGTCTTCCAGCTCCGTGATGTGCAGGCTGACCGTGGGCGGTGCCAGATTCAGGCGGCGTGACGCTGCGGCAAAGGAACCCCGCTCGACGATTTCGACGAGGGTGCGCAGACGATCCAGGCTGATTTCGCGCATATCGTTCAGGAAAAGTGAATTTGAAGGTCAGGAAAATCAACTTTTATTAGTCTAGCCGGGCGCGGAAGATCTGTCCTGTTCCAACGCAATACCATGAAAGGACGTTCGCATGACTTCCCCTCTGATTTTCATTGATGGTCAATTTGGCACAACTGGTCTGCAGATCCACGAACGCCTGGGTAAGCGGCACGATCTGCGCCTGCTTTCCCTGCCGCCCGCGGAACGCAAGGACCCGCAACGGCGTGCCGAGGCGCTTAATGCTTGCGACATTGCAATTCTGTGTCTGCCTGATGATGCAGCGGTCGAAGCTGTGTCTTTTGTCACCCGTCCGGCGGTTCGGATCATCGATGCGAGCAGCGCGCATCGTACGCATCCGGCATGGACCTACGGTTTTCCGGAAATGGCGGATGGACAGGCCGCAAGAATCGCCGCTGCACGGCGTGTCAGCAATCCAGGCTGCTATCCGACCGGGGCAATTGGCTTGCTGCGTCCGCTCGTGCAGGCCAGCCTTGTGCCGGCAGATTATCCGTTCAGCATTCACGCAGTGTCTGGTTATTCGGGCGGCGGTCGTCCGGCGGTAGATCGCTATGAACAGCAGTGCGACGCACCTGCCTTCGAGGTTTATGGCCTGGGCCTTGCGCACAAGCATCCGCCGGAGATCCAGCACTACAGCGGGCTCGCCGGGCGTCCCTTGTTCGTGCCCGCCTATGGCGCGTTCCGCCAGGGCATCGTGATGACGATTCCGCTGAGTCTGCGTCTGCTGCCGGCCGGCGTGGATGCCATGCGCCTGCATGCCTGCCTTACCGCGCATTACGCTGGTGCCGCCCGGGTACGGGTGATGCCGCTCGACGCGTCGCTGGGCCTGGAGCGCCTTGATCCGCAGGCACTCAACGGCAGCAATGATTTGTTGCTGGGGGTGTGTGCCAACCCGGCGGCAGGGCAGGTGCTACTGTTTGCTGTGTTCGACAATCTGGGCAAGGGCGCGTCCGGCGCAGCGGTGCAGAACCTTGATCTGATGCTGGCGCAGGGATAGGTATTCCAAATGTATTTTCAGGGCTTGGCGACCGATAGCGCTGGGGATGACCCGGTACGTCGTACTGGCGGGGCGAGTGCTTCGTTGAGCTTGCGTTCAGCTTGTGGGAGAAGGTGGACGGTTGCTTGAATTGCAAAATCGGAGTCTGCCTGTATCTATATCTAAAGTTATATTTATGTTCTTGATTTTATTGATGTTTTTCAAAGAAAGTTGTTTTTATGTATCTGTTTTTAAAGGGCTTTATTTTTTCTCTATCTATTCCTGTGTGTATTGACGCAAAAACTTTAAATGAGTAAGTTACGCGCACTTGATCTGGAAACAGGTCAGACGGTTTTGTTTTTCTGTCGGCCTAATTCCGCCAGGGCAACATAACATCCACATAAAAATATGGAGACATAGACATGATCCGTAAGCTTTTGATTGGCGCTGTATCCACGCTCGCTTTTTCCAGCGCCTTTGGTGCTACCTGTACGGCAGGTGCTGTTTTCGACGGCGTCACCGTTGACTGCGGTGGTGTCACCATCGGGACTTCGTGCTTGAGCGACAAAGAGGGCCAGGCCGCAGTCATCACCCTGAAAAATGGCGCGACGGTTTCGAATCTGCATATCAAGTCCGGTGCCGGTGGTCACGGTATTTCGTGTACAGCGGGCAATTGCACGCTGAAGAACGTGACCTGGGATGAAGTCTGCGAACACGCCGCAGGCAACTACTCGGAAGGTGGCACCTTCTCGATCTACAACAGCACCGCTACGCAAGTGCTGGACAACCTCTACGAACATGGCAACTCGCCGGACAAGTTCTTCCAGGACAACGCTTACAACTCGAAGATGTATGTGCGCACTTTCACTGCTGTGATGGTGAAGTCGACGGCTTCGGGTAAGACCAAGAACTCCTCGGGCTCATCGATCGCTGTGAAGACCTACACCGCTTCAGGCAAGATCATGCGGACCTGCGGTGATTGCTCCTCCAACAAGGGTGGCCGTACCATCGATCTGGACGGCTTGACCGTGAAGCACGTGGATGCCAGCGGCACGCGTGTGAGCGGTCCCGGCTTGTCGACGGTTGTCGGCATCAATGCCTCCTGGGACAGCACCGTTCCTTCGCCGTACAACGTGCCTGACAAAGCGATCCTGCGCAACCTGAAGATCCAGGATTACAAGTCCGGCAGCCCGGCGGTTTGCGATACCTATGTCGGTTCGCGTACGCACAACGCTTCGACCAAGATCGGCGAAAAGTGGAATACCTCGTCCTGTAACGTGTCGACTTCTGACGTCAAGAGCTTCTGATCCAGTTGTCTGCATGACAGCCCTCGCTGCGCGGGGGCTTTTTTTCGTCTGGTACATTCCGCATGTTCTGGCGTGACAGCCTCATCAGTTCTGACCATCGGCGATTCCACTCATGATGCATTTCATACACCGTTTGCTTGTCGCGGTCTTTACGCTGTTTGTATTCACGACCCCCTTCCTCAGGGCTGTTGCAGCCTCACCTGAGCAGCAGGCGATGGTTGTGAATGCCCAGATCAACACGGTCTGGGAGAGCCCTGACCAGCGCGTGATGCTGGCGGGTGGAAGTGACAGCGCGCTATGGTTCTCGGAGGATCATGGCTTGCGCTGGACGCAGGCGGAAGCGCCTGTCGGAGGTTTTGTATCGAAATTCATCGGGCATCCCGATGGCTCAATCGTATTCGCCATCCTCGGTGAATCATTTCTGCGTTCGGAGGACGGCGGCCGGCATTGGCAAGCAGCACCGGTGCCCGACGGACACTACATTTCCGATGTGATGTACCTGCCGGCCCGTCGCGCCTGGCTGGCGACTTCCGGGCTCGGCATCCTGCTGGGTGACGAGCAGGGCAAGAACTGGCGGGTGATCTACCGTATCAAACGCAAGGCGCCACTGCTGCATCTGGCGCTGACCAGCCAGGGTGGTGTGCTTGCTGGCGGCGGCGATGGGCTGTTGGTGAGCTCCACAGACGGCAAAGTCTGGCGTGAAATTGACACACATACCAACGCCATCATGATGCACTTTGTTGCAACGCCGGATGGCAAGAACGTGGTCGCCCTGTGGCATGACGGCCACTACAGCCGCATCTCCGCCGACTTCAAAAAGGTTTCCCATGGTGAAACGGGCCAGGCCGAAGCGCCTTATGTGGCAAAGCTGGATCCCGTGCACCGGCAGATCCTCGTCGGAACAGCCAATGGTGAAGTGTTGCGCTCGGTGGATGGGCTGAACTGGCAGCGCAGCATGATCGGCGAACGTGCTTACGTCATGGATGTCGAGGTCTTGCCAGACTCCGGCGACATTCTGGTGGTCGGCGCTCGTGCCAACATCGCGCGTTCCAGTGATGGCGGCCAGACCTGGAAGCTGGTGCATGGCAATGAGTGGAGCTCACGTTTGATGACGCTGCATCGTTCGCCGGATGGCGCATTGCTTGTCGCCGGCGGTGGCGGGCTGATGCTGCGCAGCCAGGACCAAGGCCAGACCTGGCAGACCCTCCAACCGGACCTCGCGCGCTATGTGAGCGAGAGCTTGGGTCTGGATGTCTCCGGCGCACTGCTTGTGGTGGGGTATGACGGCCTTATCGCACGCAGTGACAACGGGGCGAGGAACTGGCAACTCATCGAGACCGGCATGTCGACGACGCTGTCCATTCAGACCCTGGTGCGTGACGGATCCAGGTCCCGTCTGCTCGCCAGTGCGCCGCTCAGCACGATATTGGTCAGCACGGATCAGGGGCTTCACTGGCAGGCCAACGAACTGGGAGAGTCTGCAGGGAGCAGCTTCCTGCAACGCTTCGCCATCAATGATCAAACCATTCTCGCGATGGGCAATCCTGGCTCGATCATCCGCTCTGCTGACGCGGGCCATCACTGGCAAGTCAGCGAAGCTCCAGCGGGGGAGGACGGTTTTGCCGATGTGCTGGCACTGGAGAACGGCGTGTTCCTGGCTGCACGCAGGGATGGCAACATCCTGCGCTCTGCGGATGATGGCAAGACATGGCGCCAGATCGCCCAGATCAGCAAGTCTCTGATGGCGCTACAGGTGGACGAAAAGGATCACGTCATCTGGGCCATGGATCGCAAGGCATTCCTGCGTTCCAATGACCAGGGCTTGAGCTGGAAGCCGGTGGTCCTTCCGCCGGGCGCCCATGTCGGTTACCTGCTGCGGACAGAAGCCGGGACCCTGCTTGGATTCGGTGATGCCGGCTCGATCGTGCGCTCCACCGATGGCGGGCAGCACTGGCAGCAGCTTGGTTTCATCAACAAATCATCCCTGCGCAAACCACAGATCAATCCCGAGACCCATGACATATGGGTTCCTGGGCGGGATGGAACCTTGCTGGTCTCCCGGGACGATGGCCAGCACTGGACGCTCGTACCCACACGGACCCGCCTGCATCTGAACCGCGTGGCAATCGATCTGAAAAACCGGGTGTTGATCGCGACGGGCGAAGCCATCGTCCGTCTGCCGCTTTGACGGCCGACAGGCTGTCGAGTCGAAGCGTGAACCTGCCGTTCATGCTTCGACTCCCGACGCCTTGCCGTCGCACATGGCGACCTAGCCGATCTCCCGACGCGTCGCTGCGAGAGTGCTGAGCAGTTTTGCCTTGTTCAGCGGTACGCAGTAAGCCGGGGTGCCGCGCTCGAAGCGCCAGCCTTCTGCCAACGGGCCGGCATCGACCACATCAAAACCGAATGCATTCAGCAACTGCGTGGCAATCGCCTTGCCTTCGGCGTCGTCGCCTGCTATTGGCAGCGCACGCCGTTCTGCAGAGCCTTCGGGTAACCCGTCGGTTTCCAGATCGTTCATCGGGATGGCGTTGAAGGCTTTGGTGATGCATGAGTCTGGTAGATGCCTGGCGAGCAGTTCGCTGGTGCTGGTTTCGTGCTTGTCCAGCTCGGTGATGTGGCCGTCCCGCTCGGGGTAGTAGTTGTTGGTATCGATGACGATCTTGCCTGCCAATGGGCTGACCGGAATGCTGCGGTAGGCCGCCATCGGGATGGCCACGATGACGATTTCGCCGAAGCTGGCTGCTTCAGCTACCGTACCGACCATGCAGCCGGTGGCATGCGGCAGGCTGAACAGGGTGTGTGCGCCGCGCGAGTTGCTGAGCATGACTTCATGGCCTGCGCGGGTAGCCAGTTTGCCTATCGCACGGCCGACAAAGCCTGCGCCAATGATGCCTATCTTCATATGCTGTACTCCGGTTGCTTGGTAAGGGGTGATGCAAGCTTAATTGGCTCCTTATGATTGATAAATGCGCTATCTTGCGTTTAACAAACAACCTTCAGGAGTGAATTATGGACAGACTGACCAGCATGGGCGTTTTCGTCAGGGCGGCAGATCTGGGCTCCTTTGCGGCGGCGGCCGAAGCCCTGCAGATGTCTCCGCAGATGGTGGCCAAGCATGTGGCGGCCCTGGAGAGTGGCCTGGGCACCAGCCTGCTCAATCGCACCACCCGGCGGCAGAGTCTGACGGAGGTTGGTCGTGCCTATTACGAGCGCTGCAAGGTGGTGCTGGCCGAGGTGGAGGCCGCTGATCAGCTGACGCAGGAGATGAAGACCCTGCCCAAGGGCGTGCTGCGGGTAAGTGCGCCGGTGACTTTCGGCATTTTCAGCATGACGTCTTTCGTCACGCGTTATCTGGCGAAGTACCCGGACATGCAGGTGGATCTGTCGCTTAACGACCGCTTCGTCGATCCGATCGAAGATGGTTTCGAGGTGATCGTGCGGATTGGCGAGCTGGCCGACTCTTCCCTCATCGCCCGCCCGCTGGCGCCCTATCGCATGATCGCCTGCGCTTCGCCGGATTATCTGGCCAGGCGCGGCATGCCTCAGACGCCCGCCGAGCTGGCCGGGCATGACTGTCTGCCGTACGCCTACTGGTCGTCTTTACAGCCTTGTCGTTGGCGTTTCAGCCGCAACGGCAAGACGGAGGACGTGCCTGCCAACGGCCGCTTCCGCAGCAATAACTGGCGGGCGCTGCTGGACGCCGCCATCGAGGGATTCGGCATCACGCTCGGGCCGGAAAGTGTGCTGGCGACCGAGGTAGCTGCCGGGCGGCTGGTGCGTGTACTGCCGGATTACGAAGGCCCGGTCCGCCCAATGCATGTGCTGTATCGGGCGGACCGGAAGCCGACCATCAAGCTGAGCTGTTTTGTTGACGCGCTGGTCGAGGCGTTCGGCGTTTCCTGAGCGATCTTCCAAGCCGATTTCAAGCCCGTTGTATCAGGTCAAAACCGTGTTTTGCCGGGCTCGTATCATTTATTTAGAGGTGTGCTTGGTTTGCGCACGCTGGAAGCAGGCTGGTTGGTTGTTTTGAATTTGCTGTCAGGAACATGCAAGTCAGGATCAAAGAGAATGTCACTACCGCACGGGTAGCCATCCTTTGTCTTCGTGTTGCAGTACGCCGGTCGTCCTTGCGGATCGATTCGGCAAACATGGATCTCCGGGATCCATGGGGGCTGCCATGTCCAGGCTGGTCTCGCCAATCCTGTTTTTCTTGTTGCCCTGCCGAGGCTGGCCGATCTGACGCGCTCGCGTGCAGGCAAGACCCTTTCCCGATTCAACCCAGGCTCGTTGCGCGATGTGCAGCGCGGTCGTTCCTGCTCCTGCCTACCCGGTTTATATCCCGACCGGACAGGCTCCTCCCTGACGCCCTGCGCGTCAGTCCTTCCATCATGTTCCAAGGAGAACGTCATGAGCACTCAACAATTGTTTCGTCGGAAAAACAGCCAGGACACGCCAGAGGCGATGGGCAAGAAAATTCACGACCAGTGGGTGAAGCATCGTCAGGCCGATCTTGAACGCCGCAGCAAGCAAGACCGCGAGGTCTGCTGAACATCAACGGTCGCCAGCACAAGGATGACGGCATTTCGATGTCGCCCGGTCTGAGTCGCCGTTGAAAAAGCCCTGCCGAAGGGGTAATGCAGTTCAGTTAAGGCTCTTTGATGTGCCGAGCTGGATAGCGACGAGGCTTGGCTTTGACGACACGGGGGCATTTTCGCCCCCGTCGTTTTTCAATGATGGCCAATTGCAGTCGCTGGCGCATACGCATCAAATGCGCGGGCAACTTCCCCGGGCTCATGCCGGCAGCCCAAATCCGTTCATGTTGAATGATATGCAGCGCACGCAGAAAGCTCAGAATAGCGAAGTGAGCAATACGCGGCTCTGCCCGCTTGCGGTCTCGAATGGCGCTTGGGTAAGCCTGGCGCCTTGGCGCGCGCCTGGGGCGAGATGCGCAGACGGACACGACAATCCTCAGAGGTGCTCGAGATGACTTCCATCTGGGGCCGCTCGGTGCCTGAAGTGCTCAGTCCCAGCAGAATCTCCGCCGGAACAAAGCCCTTATCGAAGACCGTCAGCGAGTGATCCGTTATCTGCTTGATCAGAGCATCTCGCTCCGGCCGTATTCGCCGAACTCGACCGCCACCACCAGATGCGTGGGCAGCACCGTCAGGCTGACCGCACGAATCCGAGGATAAGAGGCAACTTCCCGCTAACGTAGCGCTGGGCACCAAAGTGCGCACGATTCTCCGTGCTGTCTGGCACGCGAAACGTGGTGCCATCGACGGCCCACAGTGAGAGCCCTTTCCACTGATTGGCCGTCTGTTTGAATAGCCACTGCAAAGGAGCTTGCCCAAGCCGAGCGCGTGCCTGGGTAATCACACTCTTGTACACGGCCTCCACACGCATATCGGGCAGCGCCAGATCCAGCGTGCTGAGCACTTCCATCATCGATTGAAGCCGAAACAGCACAAGCGCAATCCAGCCAGACCACTTGCTCAGCAGGTAGGCGACGACGAATGCTCGCCACACCGTGTGCGGCAAGTCCCTGCTCTATCCATTCACATGGCAAATGCTCTGCCAAATGATCACCTGATCATCGGCATTACATCGGTGGTCATAGAGAGGTGGCATGGCAGCATCGACGGCCACGTTAACAGTCTTGGATACTGTCCACCCACTACCCTCAAAATGAAAAATGCCGCTCACCTAAGTGAACGGCATTAGTTGCGTGCGGGGCTTTTTTACAGCGAAAGCTGATTACTTCGTGCCGACAGCTTCCAGTTCGACGCGGCGATCCGGAGCCAGGCAATCCACCAACTTCTTGTTCTTGCCGCTTTCAGCGCCCAGCTTCGAGCAGGTCTTGCCGGTTACTGGCTGGGTCTTGCCCTTGCCTTCTGTGTAGACCTTGTTTGCCGGGATGCCTTGGCCTACCAGAAAGTCTTTCACTGCAGCAGCGCGCTTTTCGGACAGTTTTTGGTTGTAGTCGGCGGTGCCGATGCGGTCAGCGTGACCGACGGCGATGATCACTTCCAGCGCCTTCAGTTTCTTGGCGTTGTTGGCGAAAGTCGTCAGGTTGTCTTTGCCCAGATCGCTCAGGTCAGCCTTGTTGAAGGCAAACAGAGCATCGCTCGGCAGGCTGACTTTTTGAGCTGCCGGAGTCGGAGCAGGAGCAGGAGCGGTGGCCGGTTTGACCGGAGTCGGAGCCGGTGCAGCAGCCGGAGCAGCAGCGACAGGAGCGTCAGCCTTGATTTCACCGCAAGCTACGCCAACCGGTTTGCCTTCAGTGGTCAGGACGCTCTTGATCAGTTCGCTGGAATAGTTCGTCGAACGCAGGCAATTGCCAAGGCCGTCCTTCTCCACGATATTCCCAGCACCCAGAATGTAGGGTTGGACCGGAGCGGACTTTACGACGATCTGAGCTTGGGCACTGGCGGCGAAACCGGCGATGGCTGCCAGAATGAGCAGGTGTGATTTTTTCATATTCTCCTCGTTGCAAGGCTGATTGCGAACAACACTGGACAGAGCGGCTTCCCGATGTCCCCAAAATACTTCGACTGAAAACGACTCAGCATTTCTCAACTCTTTCAATGCATACGAATCACTCCGCAGCATTCAGCTTGCTGGCATGACCAGTCAGCGCTTCAGGACATTCTGCCACAGGCGTGAAATTCGCAGCAATTCTTTGTTGCTCGTATGCAACAGATTTGCCTTCCGTAAACGGGCCTCTCCCTTGATCCAGACCTCACTGACGAATTCATCTGCCGATGACATAAAGCACCTGATCGGTGACGTAGGGGAGGTGCTGAAATCCACGCCAGAGAACTTGCGGTCCTGGGTCCTCATCACTTTTTCGCGCCAGGAATCCTCCGAGCTTGGCAAACCACAGAACGGCTTCTCGTAATGAAGGTGGCGTTGCAATGGGCTCGGATACTTGGTTGACGTTATAGTACAGCGCTTGCCATTCTTCTTTCCTGAGGGCGGCCGTGCATGGTAAATCTGGGGCCGCCCTAGCCACCTGTACGCGAAAG
>JAGTRY010000108.1 GCA_018262235.1 Pseudomonadota bacterium | reverse complement strand
GTCCGACCACAGTCGAAAGGAAGGTCTTGGTGACGCTGATGGTCTGCCACCCTTGCACGCCGGAATGCACAGCGAAGACTGGAGGCTTGCTTTCGAAACGGCTTACGAGGATTTCTGTGCTCGCGTCGATGCAAACACCCCTGTGGCACTTGATCCCTATGCAGCCGAACACCCGGCCGAGTTCTTCGCTGTCTGCAGCGAAGCGTTCTTCACCACGCCCGACATGCTGTTCTGCGCTTATCCGGCGGTCTATCAGCAACTGGCCGCTTTTTACCGGCAAGATCCGCGCAAACCCTTGTCCTGAAAAGGTTTTCCAGGCATAGCCAAATTTGATTGGCCCTGTGCGCGACCGGCCACCTACGCTGAAAGGCCGGGCTTGCTGCGGCCGCCCGGACATCCCGTTTCGTCACCCAAGGAGCTTCCCATGTCGATTACCTGGATTGTCGTAGCCAATGCCCGTCACGCTCGCATCTTCTCCCACAGCGGCCCCAACAAGGCGCTCGAACTGGTGAAAGAAACCGAACTGGACAGCGCTGCCGCAGCGATGCCGGAATCCATCGGACGCGCCTCCCCCAGACGAGGCCAGCCTGGCCGCAATGTCGCACGGGGCTTTGCCCAGAAGGTTGCCACCGATTTGTGCAGCGAGCGAAGTCGAGGACGATTCAACCGGGCCATTCTGGTCGCTCCGCCAGAATTCATGGGCTTGCTCAACGCAGAGCTGGATGCCCCGACCGCCTCACTGGTCAGCGGTCGCCTGGACAAGGATTACACCCGCAGCGAAGCCATCACCCTGCGCAACCACCTCGGCCAATGCCTGTGCATCTGATCTGAATACGCCCGCCTGATGAATCGGCCGCTCGCTTTCCCGGCAGCGGCCTTTTTCATGCCTTTCAGTGCCGCAACGACTCCGCGCCGCGTGTATTTCCGCGCCCTCGCCGGTAGAATCCGGGCTTCCCCTTTCACGCGGTTTGACACCATGCTCTGTTGGCTCCCTGCGCCATTCAAGATCCTGATCGCAGCTCTTTCGATCGCCATCAATACCTTGCTGGTGTTCGTCGCCTTCATTCCCTTTGCATTGCTCAAGCTGCTGCTTCCCCTGCGCCCGTTGCGGGTGTTTGCCGATCACTGCCTGATCCGTATCGCCAATGGCTGGGTTCGCATCAACAACCGCTGGATGAACGCCATCGAACGGCATCGCTGGCAAGTGAGTGGCATTGAAGACCTGCATCTGAAAGGTTGGTATCTGGTCAGCAGCAACCATCAGAGCTGGGCCGACATCCTGATCCTGCAACGCATCTTCCTGGGCCGCATTCCCTTTCTGAAGTTCTTCCTCAAGCGCGAACTGATCTATATCCCGGTCATAGGCTTGGCCTGGTGGGCTCTGGATTTCCCTTTCATGCGCCGCGGCGGCAAGACGCTTTCCAGTGCCGCAGCCGATATGGTCACAGCACGCAAGTCCTGTGAAAAATTCCGCAACATCCCGACTTCGGTGATCAATTTCGTCGAGGGCACGCGCTTTACCGCGGCCAAGCACAAGCACCAGAAGTCCCCTTATCAGCATCTGCTCAAACCCAAGAGCGGCGGGGCCTCCATTGCGCTGGGAACCATGGGCGAGCTGTTCGAAGCCCTGCTCGACGTAACCATCGTCTATCCCGATGGCGTACCAAGCTTCCTGGATGTCATGGCGGGACGCATGGGACGGGTCATCGTGGAAGTCAACCACGTCGCGATTCCAACCGAATTCATCGGCGAAACCGCCAGCCGTGATCCTCAATATCGTTCGAAGATCCAGGCCTGGCTCAATACCCAGTGGCAAGCGAAGGATCAGCGCATCAGCGAATTGCTGAGTCGCTAACCTCCAAGCGTTCAGCCTTCGCGACGCGCCAGCAAGGCCACGGCCTGCGTGGCAATCCCTTCGCCGCGACCAAGGTGGCCGAGCTTCTCGTTGGTTTTGCCTTTGACATTCACGCAGGCAGGCTCGATGGCCAGATCGGCGGCGATATTCGCCACCATCTGCGCAGCATGCGGGGCAATCTTCGGCGCCTGGGCAATGATCGTGGCATCCACGTTCACGACCAACCAGCCCGCCTCATGCACCCGCCGCATGGCTTCGCGCAAGAGCACGCGACTATCGGCTCCGGCATGCGCCGGATCGGTATCCGGAAAGAGCCGGCCAATATCGCCCAATCCGGCGGCACCGAGAATCGCATCGGTGACCGCATGCAGCAAGGCATCCGCATCCGAGTGGCCGAGCAGCCCCTTTTCGTAGGGGATCTCGACCCCCCCCAGGATCAGCTTGCGGCCTTCGACCAGACGATGTACGTCCAGTCCCTGACCAATCCGGAAAGGAATGCTCATGACTTGCTCCTTGCTTGCAGGATCAGTTCAGCCAGGGCCAAATCCTGCGGATAGGTAACTTTGAAATTGGGGGCCTCTGCCGCCACCAGACGCGGCGCCAGTCCCAGCGCCTCGACCGCCCCCGCTTCGTCCGTGACGCCCGGGCACTGCGCCAGCGCCCGGCTCAGCAGCCCATGCCGGAACATCTGCGGCGTCTGGGCTTGCCACAATGCGTCACGCGTAACGGTCTCGACCACCCGCGCAGCTTTGTCGGCACGTTTGAGCGTGTCCGCCACCGGCTGGGCCAGTAAGCCCCCCACCGGGTCATCGGTCAGCGCGTCAATCAACGCTTCGACCTGCGCAACAGACAGGCACGCCCGTGCTGCATCGTGGACCAGCATCCAGTCCTCCGCAGCAACCTGTGCGAAGATGGAGCGCAATGCATTGCCGACGCTCTGCGCGCGCGTTTCCCCGCCTACGCGCAAGACCTGCAGGCGCGAGCCAAACCCGGACCAGTCAAAACGCCCCCACCAGTCGTCCTCCGGTGACAGCACGACGAACACGGTGTGAATGCGCGTCACGCCCGCCAAAGCAGTCAGGGCGTGCCAAAGCAAAGGCTTGCCGCACAAATCGAGATATTGCTTGGGGCGCTCGGCGCCCATGCGACGGCCACTACCAGCAGCGGGAACAATAGCGAAATAACGGGTCATGAGCAGATTCTAGCGGATACAAAAAAGCCGGACGCTAGCGCCCGGCTTTGTGAATGCCATCCGATTCCGTTCAGCATCGCCAAGACCGTGAAGACAAGGTGCAACTCAGTGCTTGTAGCACGGCACGCCGAAGTCAACGAAAGTAATGACGGTTATGGACGGAATCAATCCGCCTGTTTGCGGAGGAAGGCCGGAATATCGTAAGTCCCGATACCGCTCTCGCTCATGGCCTGCACCGTGTTGCGGGTGCTGCGGCGGATCACTGCCGGCATGGCCAGATCGTCGTAATTCACTTCCATCGAGACGTTGTCCGTACCGGTCTTGACCATCTGGATCACCGGCTGACGCGTCATCACGCGGCCAGAACCCAAGCCCGTCGCCAGCACGGTCACCCGGATGCTGTCTTCCATGAAATCATCGAACACGGTGCCATAGAAAACGGTGGCATCTTCGGTGGCAAAAGCACGCACGGTCTGCACGGCTTCACGCACTTCGCTCATTTTCAGGGAGCGACTTGCGGTGATGTTGATCAGCACGCCACGCGCACCGGAGAGTTCCACACCTTCCAGCAACGGACTGGCAGCGGCCTGTTCGGCTGCAATGCGGGCGCGATCCATGCCGGACGCTTCCGCCGAACCCATCATGGCGCGGCCCATCTCGGCCATCAGCGTGCGTACGTCCTGGAAGTCCACATTGACCAGACCCGGCACATTGATGATTTCTGCAATGCCGCCAACCGCCTTGAGCAGCACTTCATCCGCACTGCGGAAGCATTCTTCCATGCTGGCATCATCGCCATACACTTCCATCAGCTTGTCGTTGAGTACCACGATCAGCGAATCAACATGTTTGGAGAGCTCTTCCACGCCGCTGTCGGCCACGCGGAGACGATTCTCGAAATCGAAAGGCTTGGTCACCACCGCTACGGTCAGGATGCCAAGTTCCTTGGCGATCTCGGCCACCACCGGCGCAGCCCCGGTTCCTGTGCCACCGCCCATGCCGGCAGTGATGAAGACCATGTGGGAACCCTGCAGGGCCGAAGCAATCGCGTCACGCGCTTCAAGCGCTTCGGCACGCCCGGCTTCCGGCTTGGCACCCGCGCCCAGACCGGATTGACCCAACTGGATTTTTCTCGACGCAAGAGAGCGCTTGAGCGCCTGAGCATCGGTGTTGGCGCAAATGAACTCGACGCCCTGAACACCTTCACGAATCATGTGATCAACTGCATTGCCACCCGCACCGCCGACGCCAATGACCTTGATGACGGTACCACTCGGTTCTTTTTCGACAATCTCGATCAGATCCATATGCTCCCCTTTGCTGCAATATGAAGGTGTTTTGCCACGAGTCAAAAACACCCTAAATGTAGTATATGGTCGCGGAGTGTACTACTAAATACCCCGCACGAATACAAAATATTCCTGAACGGTAAAAACTTCCGTTCCGAGTGGTTCTACATCAGAAATTTTTCTCCAGCCAGGCCTTCATCCGTTCAAAAGAATGCCGGAAACTGCGGGTGTCGCGAGCCTGCAAACCACGCCTGCGCTGGGCCGCGCCCTCAAGCACCAGTCCCATCACATTGGCGTATTGCGGCTGGCACACCACGTCGGCCAGCGAGCCTTGATACACCGGCACTCCGACCCGGACCGGAAGATGAAACACTTCGTCACCCAGTTCACAGATGCTGGCCAGCTGCGCGGTACCGCCACTGAGCACAAGCCCCGAGGAGAGCAGCTCTTCATAACCGCTGCGCCGCAACTCGCCCTGTACCAGTTCGAACAATTCCTGCACACGCGGCTGGATCACGGCAGCCAGGCTCTCGCGCGACAGACGGCGCGGTGCACGATCGCCCACACTGGGCACATCGATCGTTTCGCTCGGGTCTACCAGGCTCTGCATGGCCACGCCGTAATCGAGCTTGATACCTTCAGCCTCGGCCGTTGGAGTACGCAAGGCCATCGCGATATCGTTGGTGATCTGGTCGCCGGCAATCGGGATCACCGCCGTGTGGCGAATCGCCCCCTGGGTGAACACGGCCAGGTCCGTCGTGCCGCCGCCGATATCCACGAGGCACACCCCCAGATCCTTTTCGTCTTCCGACAGGGTTGCAAAGCTCGATGCCAGGGGCTGCAACACCAGATCCACCACTTCCAGCCCGCAGCGGCGCACACACTTGACCAGATTCTGTGCGGCAGAAACCGCACCGGTGATGATGTGCACCTTGACTTCGAGCTTCACGCCGCTCATGCCGATCGGCTCGCGCACACCGTCCTGCCCGTCGATGATGAATTCCTGCGTCAGGATATGCAGGATCTGCTGATCGGCCGGAATCGGCATCGCGCGGGCAACTTCAATCACACGCTCGACATCCAGCGGGGTGACTTCCTTGTCCTTGATCGCCACCATGCCATTGGAGTTGAAGCTGCGGATGTGGCTCCCGGCAATCCCGGTGTAGACGTCGCGAATCTTGCAGTCGGCCATCAGCTCGACTTCCTGCACGACACGCGAGATGGCATCCACCGTGGCTTCGATATTCACCACCACACCCTTCTTGAGTCCGGAAGAAGGCTGGGTCGCCACACCGATCACCTCAAGACGGCCATCCGGGCGCAACTCCGCCACCATCGCGGTGACCTTCGAAGTTCCCACATCCAGACCGACGATCAGATCCTTGTTGTCCTTGCTCATTGTTTGCCTTTTCGTTGTTCGCTGTCTGCCACGCGCACTGCGAAACCCCGCTGGTAACGCAAATCCGCCACCAGCACCGGCTTCCCGAGTTTTTCCCTTGTTTGCGGCCATAGTGCCACGAAGTTCGCCAGTCGCTCTTCCGGCGTATCACTGACCTTGCGCCCATCCCGGCCCTGACTGAGATCCTTGCCCAGCTCGATCACCATGCCATCGTCCAGTTTGAGTTGCCAGGCATGCCGCCCTGACAACGTCAAAGCGACAATCTTGCGCTGCATCGGCAGCAGCAATTCGTTCAGATGGCGCATTTCCGCAAGAATCTGCGCCCCGCTGTCCGGTGGGCCACTGAACACCGGCATGCTGTCGTTGGCGGCGGCATCGAACAGTTCACCAAAACCGTTGACCAGCCGGGTATCTCCCGAATCCACGCTGCGCCAGTAAGCCACCGCGGTCTGTTCCTCGAGCGCGACTTCCACTGCACCTGGCCACAGGCATGTGTCACGTGCCCCAGCGGGGATACCACGATGACCTCATTCAGCGCAAAGAGCGGCAGCTTGACCACAAACCGGAACCCCGCAATGCCGAACATGACCGATGCCAGCAGGATCAGACATCCCGACACGAGATTCATCCAGTCCGGCCGATGCCAGAACCCCGCTTCGGCTGGACGTGCGCCAGCCTCGCGGCCTCGCGTCGCAGTCATCTTGCCGAAGGCGGGCTGATGCTCAGTCAAGTTTTGCCTGCTCCAGGATCGTGAGGCAGAGGGTTTCAAAATCGATGCCTGCCGCGCGCGCAGCCATCGGCACCAGAGAATGATTTGTCATACCCGGCGCGGTGTTCATCTCAAGGAAGCTGTAGCTGCCATCCTCGCGCAGAATCACGTCTGCCCGCGCCCAGCCACGGCAGCCCAGAACCTGGAAAGCCAGCAGCGCATCGCGTTGCACCACCTCCTCGATTTCCGGCGCAATGCCTGCCGGGCAGTGGTAGCGCACGTTGTCGGTGAAGTATTTATTCTGGTAGTCGTAGTCGCCGCGCAAGGGTTCGATACGCACCAGCGGCAAGGCCGTTTCACCGAGCACGGCAGCCGTCATTTCCTGACCACTGACGAATTCCTCGGCAATCACGAGCGGATCGAGCTTGTACGCCGCATCGAAGGCCGGACCGAATTCGGCGGGCACGCTGACCTTGCTCACGCCAATCGATGAACCCTCGCGGGCAGGCTTGATGATCAGCGGCAGACCCAGCTCGTCCATGACACCCGAGAAATCCGTCCCCGGCTTGAGCATCCGGAATTTCGGCGTCGGCACACCGGCTGCTTGCCAGACCAGCTTGGTCCGCCATTTGTCCATGCCGATCGCGGAAGCCATCACGCCGCTTCCGGTATAAGGAATACCCAGGGTTTGCAATGCGCCCTGCACCGTACCATCTTCGCCGAAGCGGCCATGCAGGGTGATGAAAGCACGCTCAAACCCATGCTGCTTGAGTTCCCAGACCGAACGCTCGGCCGGATCGAAGGCATGCGCATCAACCCCTGCGCGCTGCAAGGCGGCCAGGACGGCATTGCCGGAGAGGAGGGAAATCTCGCGCTCGGCAGACGGCCCGCCCATCAGCACGGCAACCTTTCCAAAGGATTTCACAGCATCGCTCACAAATCGTTCCTCAATCCATCACACATCGCTGGCGACCAGCTTTGCAGGCACACCACCAATCGAACCAGCGCCCATGGTCATCACCACGTCGCCATCCCGTGCCACTTCGAGAATGCTTGCCGGCATCGCCGCAATCTCTTCGACAAACACTGGCTCCACCTTGCCGGCCACGCGAAGTGCCCGTGCCAGCGCACGGCCATCCGCGGCCACGATCCGCGGCTCGCCAGCGGCATACACCTCGGTGAGAACCAGAGCATCCACCGAACCGAGTACTTTCACGAAATCTTCAAAACAGTCGCGGGTGCGCGTAAAGCGATGCGGCTGGAACGCCAGGACCAGGCGCTTGCCCGGGAAGGCGCCTCGCGCGGCAGCAATCGTGGCCGCCATTTCAACCGGGTGATGACCATAATCATCGATCACCGTGCAGTGCCCACCGGAAGGCAGCACGGCCTCGCCATAACGCTCGAAGCGCCGGCCGACACCACGGAATTCGGCGAGACCTTTCTGGATCGCCGCATCGGACACGCCCAGTTCGGACGCAACAGCAATCGTCGCGAGGGCATTGAGCACATTGTGCTGGCCCGGCAGGTTCAGCACGATAGGCAGCCGCGTCGTATCGCCGTTCTGGCGCACGCAGTCAAAATGCATCTGGCTGCCAACCGCCCGCACATTTTCAGCACGGACCTGGGCCGAGGCATCCAGGCCATAGCCCACAACCTGCTTGGATACGAAAGGAATGATTTCGCGCACATGCGGATCATCCACGCACAGCACCGCCACACCATAGAAAGGCAGCCGGTGCAGGAAGTCCACAAAGGCCTGCCGCAGCTGGGCGAAATCATGGCCATAGGTATCCATGTGATCGGCATCGATGTTCGTCACCACGGAAATGACCGGGTTCAGGAACAGGAAAGACTTGTCCGACTCGTCGGCCTCGGCCACCAGAAATTCGCCGGTGCCGAGTTTGGCATTGGCACTGGCCGCGTTCAGGCGCCCGCCGATCACGAAGGTCGGATCCAGTCCCCCTTCAGCCAGTACGCTGGCAACCAGACTGGTCGTGGTGGTCTTGCCGTGGGTCCCGGCAATTGCCACGCCCTGCTTGATGCGCATCAGCTCGGCAAGCATCTGGGCGCGCGGCACCACCGGAATCTGCCGGCTGCGCGCCTCGATCACTTCCGGGTTGTCGTTTTTCACCGCAGTGGACACGACGATGGCATCTGCGTTGGCCACGTTCTCCGCCGCATGGCCGATGCTGACCTTGACCCCGCAGGATTCCAGACGACGGGTCGCAGCACTCGCTGAGAGATCCGAACCACTGACGTGGTAACCCAGATTGCACAGCACTTCTGCAATGCCGCTCATGCCGGCACCGCCGATGCCGACAAAGTGAATGATCTTGACCTTGTGTTTCATGCGCGCACTCCCGTGCGGACACTTTGAATGTAACTCATTGAACGACCTATTCCTGATTCGCCGGGCGACTGCCACGCAGGCGCCCAGTCTCGCAAATTTTGCGCTGCAACACACGTCTTGACGGCCTGCCCGCCAAGCTCTCTCTGGCGCCAGCATTGGTTCGCCAGCGAATTCGAAATATTTACGGACGACACAGGCTGGCACATACGTCTGCCACCTCCTCGGCCGCCCGGACACGCGCCACGCTGCGCGCAGCCTGTGCCATGGCCAATAGCCGCGTGCGATCCACGTTTTCCAGCCAGTCAGCCAGACGCTGCGGCGTCAGCTCGGGCTGCGGGATCAGTTCTGCAGCCCCCCGTCCGGACAGGAACTTCGCATTGCCCGTCTGATGGTCATCGACCGCATGCGGAAACGGAACCAGCACACTGGCCACGCCCGCCGCGGCGAGTTCGGCCACCGTCAAGGCGCCCGAACGGCAGATGACCAGATCTGCCGCGGCATAGCGCGCCGCCATGTCATCGATGAAGGGCAGCAGCTCGCCCGCCACACCGGCCTCGGCATACGCCACACGCAGTGCTTCGAGCTGCTTGGCGCCGGACTGATGGGTCACCTGCGGCCGGCGCTCAGCCGGAATCAAGGCCAGGGCCTTGGGAACTGCCGTATTGAGCGCCTGCGCGCCCAGCGAACCACCGACCACGAGGATCCGCAAGGGGCCACTCCGGTTCGCGAAGCGTTCGGCGGGCGCGGGCAAGGCGGCAATATCGGCGCGTACCGGATTGCCGAGCCATTGCCCGTGCCGGATCACGTCCGGAAAACCGCTGACGACGCGATCCGCCACACGCCCCAGCACCTTGTTGGCTAGCCCGGCCACGGAATTCTGCTCATGCACGACCAGCGGACGCCCCGCCAGTTTGGCCATCATCCCGCCGGGAAACGTGACGTAACCGCCCATGCCCAGCACCACATCCGGTTGTACCCGACGGATCGCCGCAAACGCCTGCCAGAAGCCACGCAGGAGATTCACCGGCAGCAGCAGTTTCTGACGCAGCCCCTTGCCACGCAGTGCGCCAAAACGGATCCAGGCTAGCTCGTAACCGTATTGCGGAACGATTTTCGCCTCCATCCGATCGGCATTGCCCATCCACGCAATCTGCCAGCCGCGTGCGCGCAGCGCCTCGGCAACCGCGACGCCAGGATAGATGTGGCCGCCGGTGCCGCCGGCCATGACCAGAAGCTTGGGCGTGTGTGTGCTCACAGCACGCCTCCGCGTTTCACCTGACGACCTTCCCAGTCAATCCGCAACAGGATCGCCAGGGCCACGCAATTGGCTAGGATGCCCGACCCCCCGAAACTCATCAGCGGCAGGGTCAGCCCCTTGGTGGGCAGGATGCCCATGTTCACACCCATGTTGATCAGCGATTGCACACCCAGCCACAAGCCCACGCCTTGCGCGACCAGACCGGCGAAATGCCGTTCCAGCTGATGGGCCCGACGCGCGATGGCAAAGGCCCGGTGAACCACCACCGCAAACAGCGTGATGACCACCAGCACGCCTGCAAACCCGAGCTCTTCGGCAATCACTGCCAACAGGAAATCGGTATGCGCCTCAGGCAGGTAGAACAGTTTCTCGACGCTGGCGCCCAAGCCGACGCCCAGCCATTCGCCGCGGCCGAAAGCAATCAGCGCGTGGGAGAGCTGGTAGCCACTGCCCAGCGCGTCTTTCCATGGATCGGAGAACCCGAACAGACGCTCGCGCCGATAGGGCGACAGCCAGATCAGCAGGATGAAACCAATCAGCGCCACCACCACCAGCAGACCAAAGATCCGGGCATTCAGGCCGCCCAGGAACAGGATTCCGAAAGCAATGCAGCAGATCACCACAAAGGCGCCGAAATCCGGCTCGCGCAGCAACAGGGCACCGATCACCAGGATCATCGTCGCCATCGGCAGAAAGGCACGTTTGAAACTCTTCATGTCTGGCAGCTTGCGGGCGGTGTAATCGGCCGCATACAACACCACGAAGAGCTTCATCAATTCGGAGGGCTGGATATTCGCAAAGCCCATCGAGATCCAGCGCCGCGCGCCATTGACTTCCCGCCCGACATGCGGAATCAATACCGCAATCAAACCCAGCAAGCCGACAGCCGCCAGCCAGGGCGACAACTGCTGCCAGGTCCGCACCGGAATCTGGAAGGCCACGGCACCACACACCAGGCCGATGCACAGGAAAACGATGTGCCGCCACAGGAAGAAACTGGCCTGATGGCCGGAAATCCGGCTGCCTTCGGCAAACGCGATGGACGAGGAATACACCATCACCAGACCGAAGATCAGCAAGGAAGCCGCCGACCAGAACAGCACCTGGTCCAGCTCGCCCGGCGCACTCACCGGCCCGCCCAGGCGTCCGGAGGCCAGGCTGGAAGCCCGCGTGTTGAAGGGATTCACGCCCGAACGATTCCCGAACCAGGAAAGAAGACCTGCTGCTTTCACGCTGCCACTCCCCGCAATGCCAGTACTGCCGTAATGAAGACCTCGGCCCGGTGGGCATAATTCCGGAACATGTCCAGACTTGCACAGGCAGGCGACAACAGCACCACATCGCCGGCCAGCGCACATTGATTGGCGATTTCCACCGCCTCTTCCATGCTTTTTGCATGGTGATAAACAACCCCGCTCGCAGCGGTTTCGGTTTCAATCCGGAAAGCATCCCGCCCGATCAGCACGACGGCCCGGGCATGCGCGCGGAAAGCCTCGCGCAGCGGGGAAAAATCCTGTCCCTTGCCATCTCCGCCGGCAATCAGCACCACCTTGCGGCCCAATCCCTGCAAAGCAGCCAGGGTAGCCCCCACGTTGGTACCCTTGGAGTCGTCGTAGAACACCACACCATCTTCGCGTTGCGCCACCCGTTCGACACGATGCGGCAAACCACGGAAGGTCTTGAGTGCAGCGAGCAGCGGCGCCATCGGCAAACCTATCGCCGTGCATAAAGCCAGGGCCGCCAGCGCATTGGCAATGTTGTGCTCCCCGACCAGCGGCAGATCCGCACAGGGAAGCAAGGCTTTGTCACCCTGCACCAGCCAGCGCACACCTGCCCGCTCGCGCACACCGAAATCCTCATCACCGGGCGGCAGATCGGTACCAAAACTCAGCACCCGGCGACCCGCACGCGCCATGCCCAGTGACCACTCATCCTGCCGGTTCAGCACCTGTACGCCAATGCCATCGAAAACCCGGGCCTTCTCGGCAGCGTACTGCGCCATGGAACCGTGCCGGTCCAGATGGTCATCCGTGACATTGAGCACCGTGGCAGCATCCGCACGCAGCGAGCTAGTGGCTTCCAGCTGGAAACTCGACAATTCCAGCACCCACACGGCGGGCAAACATTTTTCATCGAGACGGCGCATCAACTCGTCCAGCGCCGAAGGCGAGATGTTGCCAGCCACGGCGGCATCCAGACCCGTAGCCCGCACCAACGCTCCTGCCAGGGTGGTCGTGGTCGTCTTGCCGTTGGTACCGGAGATCGCCAGGATCCTGCAGCGCGCATCCTCGCCCAGGGCCTGCAGGCCCCGCGCAAACAATTCGATTTCCCCATGCACCGCAATGCCGCGCGCATGCGCTTCCTGCAACAGCGGGGTATTGATCGACAGGCCCGGACTCAATGCCACGGTATTCACGCCATCAAGCAAGACCGGCACGAAGGGGCCACACACGATCTCCGCCAACGGACATGCCGTGCGCAGCGCTTCAACACCCGGAGGCGTGGCACGCGAATCCGCCACGCGCACCGTGGCACCACAGCGGGTCAACCAGCGTGCCATGGCCAGACCGGATTCGCCCAAACCGAGGACGAGGAAGCGCTGCGCGCTGTAATCGGGCCTCATTTCACCTTCTCCTGCAAACGCAAAATGCTGCACGCCTTGCGGGGTGCAGCATTCCGGCCAATCTCGAACGGCGCGCCGAACAACTTCGGATGCATCATGTCCTCATCTGAGTTTCAAGGTCGATAAACCGAACAACACCAGCATCAGGGTGATGATCCAGAAGCGCACAACAACCTGGGTCTCTTTCCAGCCGCCCAACTCGTAATGGTGATGCAAGGGCGCCATGCGGAAGATGCGCTTGCCCCCGGTCCATTTGAAGTAACCAACCTGCAGCATCACCGAGAGGGTTTCGGCGACGAACAAGCCGCCCATGATGAACAGCACGACTTCCTGACGGACCACAACGGCCACGGTGCCCAGCGCAGCTCCCAGCGCGAGCGCGCCCACGTCACCCATGAACACTTCGGCCGGATAGACGTTGAACCACAGAAAGCCCAGACCGGCACCCGCCATCGCCCCGCAGAACACGGCAAGTTCGCTGGCCCCCGCGATATAGGGCACGCCAAGATAGCGCGAAAAACCCATGTGACCCGCCACGTAGGCAAAGATCGCAAGCGCGGCAGCCACCATCACGGTCGGCATGATCGCCAGCCCGTCGAGACCATCGGTGAGGTTCACCGCATGACTGGTGCCGTTGATCACGAAATAGGTCAGGGCAATGTAACCGTAAATGCCCAGCGGATATGACACGGCTTTGAAGAAAGGCACGATCAGGCTGGTTTGCTCCGGCGTGCTTGCTGACAGCGCCATGAAGATCGCAGCGGACAAGGCTATCGCCGAGGTCCAGAAATATTTCCAGCGGCTGGGCAGCCCTTTCGGATCGCGATGCACGACTTTGCGCCAGTCATCCACCCAGCCGACGGCGCCAAAGCCCAAGGTCACCAGCAGTACGACCCAGATGTAGCGGTTGCTCAGGTCTCCCCACAGCAGCGTGGTCACGCCAATCGCGATCAGGATCAGCGCACCGCCCATGGTGGGAGTTCCAGCTTTGGTCAAATGGGATTTGGGACCATCGTCACGGACTGCCTGACCGATCTTCTTGGCGGCCAGCCAGCGAATCAGGGGCGGCCCGAAGATGAAGGAAATCGTCAGCGCCGTCAGTGCGGCCAGCATGGCACGCAGCGTGATGTATCCGAACACGTTGAAGGCGCGGATATCCTGGCCCAGCCAGAGTGCGAGTTTGAGTAGCATTGCCCTGTCGCCCCGATCAATCCTTGTTTTGCGGCAAGGCAAGTGCCTCGGCCACACGTTCCATGCGCATGAAGCGCGACCCTTTTACCAGCACCACCGCATCCGGCCCCAGTGCCAGCTTGACGGCATCAACCAGCGCTTCGACGCTCTCGAAATGCTCGCCACCACTGCCAAAGTTGCGCGCCGCCAGACGGCTCTGTTCGCCCAGCGCAAACAGCCGATCCACGCCGGCACTCTTGGCGTAGCCGCCCACTTCGTCGTGATACTGGGCGCTCATCTCGCCGATCTCGCCCATGTCGCCCAGCACCAGCAACTTGCTGCCCGGCGTGCTGGCCAGCACATCGATGCCGGCCCGCACCGAATCTGGATTGGCGTTGTAGGTGTCATCGAGCAGGACAGCACCCGCGAAGGCCGGCTTGCGCTGCAGGCGCCCCTTGGCGCCGACAAAATGGCTCAGGCCGCGCACCACAGCGTCCAGCGGTGCACCAGCGGCCAAGGTTACCGCGGCGGCACCGAGCGCGTTGCGCACATTGTGCAGGCCCGGCACAGGCAGCACGAACTCGGCCTCACCCTGTGGCGTGCGCAAGCGCACCAGACTGCCCAGACCTTGAGCCACACATTCGGCAGAAACATCCGCCGCATGCGCCAGACCAAAACTGAGTGCTTCGGCGACGCCATGATTTGCATACCAATAGGCTGCATGCTCGTCGTCGACATTGATGATGGCCACCCCGTCAGCGCCCATGGCGCGATAGATCTCGCCCTTTTCGGCGGCCACCGCGAGCAATCCGCCCATGCCTTCCAGATGCGCGCGCTGGGCATTCGTCACGATCGCCACGGTCGGCCTGGCGAGCGCCGCCAGATAGGTGATCTCGCCGGGATGGTTCATGCCCATCTCGATGACGGCAGCACGATGGTCAGCACGCAGACGCAACAGCATCTGCGGCAATCCGATGTCATTGTTCAGATTGCCCTGGGTTGCCAGCACCGCATCATCACCCAGCCAGACGCGCAGGATGCTGGCACACATTTCCTTGACGGTAGTCTTGCCGTTGCTGCCGGTTACCCCGATCAGGGGAATTGCAAACTTGGTGCGCCAGTGGCGGGCCAGAGCCCCCAGTGCCAGACGCGTATCGGTGACTTTCAACAGCGGCAGGCCTGCCGGCGCCTGCAAGTTTTCACGGGTATCCACCAGCGCAGCGACGGCGCCTTGCGCAGCGGCCTGGGCGAGAAATTCATGCGCATCGAAACGCTCACCCCGCAACGCAACAAACAGTTTTCCATGCAGATCTTCGCGCGTATCCGTGCTCACACTGAAGAATTCCACATCAGCACCGCTGAGTAGACCGTTTGTAGCCTGTGCGGCCTCCTGCAGGAACATCATGGACGGAACTCCTGTTGCTGACGATTCCACGCGGTCAGCGCCGCTCCGGCATGATCGGCATCACTGAAATGGTGCTTCTGGCCCTGGACTTCCTGATAATCCTCATGCCCCTTGCCTGCAATCAGGATGACATCATCAACCCCGGCATGCAGCACGCTCTGGCGAATGGCTTCAGCACGATCAACGATGCATGTCGCACCCGGCGCGCCCTGGGCAACCTGCGTCACGATGACTTGCGGATCTTCACTGCGTGGATTGTCACTGGTGATCACGGCCTGATCGGCCAGACGGGCCGCCACTTCGCCCATCAGCGGACGTTTGCCGGGATCGCGGTCCCCTCCGCACCCGAACACGCAGATCAAGCGTCCGGCACGTGAGCTGACCGTGTGACGCAGCGCAAACAGCGCCTGCTCCAGTGCATCCGGCGTATGCGCGTAATCCACCACCACCAATGGTTCGCCGATGCCGCCCATGGTTTGCATGCGCCCTTCCGGGGGCGTCAGATCCCGTGCGACTTCGATGGCTTGGTCGAAACTGTAGCCCGACTCGATCAGCACGCCGATCACGGCCAGCAGATTGGAAACATTGAACTGACCGACCAGCCCCACTGACATGTCTGCGCGCTGCCCTTCGAAGTGCACGCTGAAGCGCATGCCGACAGGCGTTGTGCGCAGGTTTTCCGCAACCAGCATGCGATGCGCCGGTGCTGCCGATGCATTGTCAGGAATCAGGCTGTAGCCCATGACCTGCAGATGGCTGTTGCCCGCCAGGCGGCGAGCCTGCACCACGCCCATCAGGTCATCGAAATTGAGTACCACCGACTTCAGGCCCGGCGCTTCAAACAGCTTGGCCTTGGCCGCCGCGTAGGCTTCCATGGTGTGGTGATAGTCAAGATGGTCCCGGGTCAGGTTGGTGAACACCGCCACATCCATCCGGCATGCGCTTGCACGCCCCTGATCCAGACCGATGGAGGAGACTTCCATCGCGACGGCCTGGGCACCTTCCTCGAGAAATCGGGCAAGATCCTCTTGCAGTACAACGGCATCCGGCGTGGTATTGCCGGTGGTATTCAGATTTCCCGGGAACCCGGAACCCAGCGTGCCGATTACCGCGCACTTGCGTTCGAGCTGATTGAAGGCACGCGCCACCCATTGCGAAATCGAGGTCTTGCCGTTGGTGCCGGTCACGCCCACCATCCAGAGCTTTTCTGAAGGCCTGCCAAACACCTCGTCAGCAATGGCGCTGACCTGCCAGCGCAGGTTGTCGACGGGCAGATTGGCAACCTGGATTGCCGCATCCCATTCGAAACCTTCCCGCTCCCACAACACGGCGGCTGCACCACGTTCAACGGCATTGCGGATGTAACGCCGGCCATCGCTGGCGTGCCCGGGATAGGCGAGGAATACATCACCCGGCTGAATCCGGCGCGAATCGGCGCTGACCCGCCTCAGGGCGCCTGTCTCGGACCGCAGCAGTGCCAGAATTGCGCTGGACAAGGGAGCGCTCACATATCCTCCTTGGCCGAACTGACTTTCTGTTGGGCCATCTGCATCGGCACGATCGGCGCATCCGGCTGAACCCCCAGCGCGCGCAAAGCACCACCGACGACCTGCGAGAAAACCGGCGCCGCCACATCACCACCGTAATGCTGGGCACCACTCGGTTCATCGATGGCCACCGCCACGATCAGCCGGGGATTCGATGCCGGCGCCAGTCCGACGAACGAAGACAGGTATTTGTTGGTGTATTGGCCGTTCACCAGCTTGTAGGCCGTTCCGGTCTTGCCCGCCACGCGATAGCCGGGCACCTGTGCACGAACCGCAGTCCCGCCGGGCTGGGTGACCGTTTCGAGCATCAAGCGCACCTGCCGCGATACTTCCGGACTGAAGACCTGCTTGCCGTGCAAGGGCGGCGCATCCACCTTCGTCAAAGACAAGGGAATCAGCTCGCCATCCCGCGCAAACACCATATACGCATGCGCCAGCTGCATCATCGTGACCGACACGCCATGCCCGTAGGCCATGGTCGCCTGCTCGATGGGCCGCCAGGTCTTCCAGGGCCGCAGACGCCCGCCCACCTCGCCAGGGAAACCCAGTTTGAGTGGCTGGCCGAAGCCCAGGGTGTCATAAACCCCCCACATATGCTCGGGCGAAAAAGTCAGCGCCATTTTTGCGGCACCAATATTCGAAGACTTCTGGATCACCTGGGCGACCGTCATCACGCCACCACCTTCGTGCGA
>JAGTRY010000107.1 GCA_018262235.1 Pseudomonadota bacterium | reverse complement strand
CGACCGACGTGAGCTTCCTGGCCGAAAAGGGACTCCTCGCAGCGGACTGGAACAAGAAATTCCCCAACAACGCCTCGCCCTACACCTCGACCATGGTGTTCATCGTGCGCAAAGGCAATCCCAAAGGCTTCAAGGATTGGTCCGATCTGATCAAGCCCGGCGTGACCATCACCATTCCGCACCCGAAGAACACCGGCAACGGCCGCAACACCTATCTGGCAGCATGGGGCTGGGCACTGCGCCAGCCTGGCGGCAACGAAAAGACGGCCGCGGCTTATGTCGGCGCCTTCCTCAAGAACGTACCAGCCTTTGCACCGGGCGGGCGGGATGCCACCACCAATTTCATCCAGCGCGGGCAAGGCGACTTGCTGATCACGTTCGAAAGCGAGGCCGAGTTGATCGCACGTGAATTCGGTCGCGGCAATTTCGATGTCGTCTATCCGAGCCAGTCACTGCTGACCGAATTCCCGGTCGCCGTGGTCGACAAGGTGGTCGACAAACGCGGGACCCGCAAGCAGGCACAAGCGTATCTGGATTACCTGTGGAGCAAGGACGGCCAGGAAAACGCGGCCCAGAATTACCTGCGCCCGACGGACAAGGACGTCTTCAAGAAATACGCGGCACAGTTCCCGGCCATCAAGACCTTTACGGTCGAAGAAGTCTTCGGCAGCTGGGACAAGGCGTTCAACGCCCACTTCAAGGATGGGGGTTCGTTCGATCAGGTATACGCAACCAAATAAGCATCACCAGCCTACCGATCCGACAAATAGGCGTCATCGCGGCGGCAGTCGGGATCCCGTCGATTTAGAATGACCGGATTCCGGCTCTCGTCGGGATGACGCCCGATTTTTGTTCAGTCTTCGTCTGACCGGCTGGAAAAGTTCATGACAAAAAAATCACATCGCGTTCTGCCGGGCTTCGGTCTCTCGCTCGGCTACGCCCTGGTCTATCTCTCGCTGCTGGTGCTGATCCCGCTGGGCGGCCTGATTGCCAAGAGCGCCGAGCTGAGCTGGGCCCAGTTCTGGGACATCGCCACCACCGCACGGGCATTTGCCTCCTATCGGGTGACCTTCGGCTGCGCGCTGCTGGCCGCCATCGTCAATGGGGTGTTCGGGCTGATCGTGGCCTGGGTGCTGGTGCGCTATGAATTCCCCGGCAAGAAACTGATCGACGCCTTCGTGGACCTGCCCTTCGCCCTGCCGACAGCCGTCGCGGGCATCACGCTCACCAGCCTGTATGCCAATACCGGCTGGGTCGGCCAATATCTGGAAGGTGTGTTCGGCTTCAAGGTGGCGTTCACGCCGGCCGGCATCGTGGTGGCCCTGATCTTCATCGGCATTCCCTTCGTGGTGCGCACGGTACAACCGGTGATCGAAGACATCGAGCAGGAAGTCGAAGAAGCCGCCTCCACCCTGGGGGCTACGCGCGCCCAGACTTTCGCGAGAGTGCTCTTCCCGGCGCTGTTCCCGGCACTCCTGACGGGCTTCACGCTGGCCTTTGCGCGCGCCGTCGGCGAATACGGCTCGGTGATCTTCATTGCCGGCAACATGCCGATGGTGTCCGAAATCACGCCGCTGCTGATCATCTCGAAGCTGGAACAGTATGACCTGCCGGGTGCCACGGTGCTGGCCGTAGTGATGCTGGTGATTTCCTTCGTGCTGCTGCTGTCGATCAACCTGCTGCAATGGTGGGCAGCCAATCGGCATAGCGGCCGACACATTGACGGGGGTGCGCAAGCATGAGCAAGGTGCATCGCGTGAACACCGAATCGCGCCCGATCCGCTGGCTGCTCACCGCACTGGCACTGGGCTTCCTGTTTTTCTTTCTGGGCTTGCCGCTGTTGACGGTGTTTATCGAAGCCTTCAAGCAAGGCTTCGGCCCCTACTGGGGTGCGTTGCAGGAACCGGACGCCCTCTCCGCGCTCGGCCTGACCCTGTTGATTGCCCTGCTGGTGCTGCCGCTGAACATCCTGTTCGGCTTTGCCGCCGCCTGGCTGATCGCACGCTTCGATTTCCGTGGCAAGAGCCTCCTCACCACGCTGATCGATCTGCCTTTTGCCGTGAGCCCGGTCGTGGCAGGGCTCCTCTTCATTCTGATCTTTGGCCGCCAGGGCTGGCTCGGACCATGGTTGCAGGCGCATGACATCAAGATCATCTTCGCTCTGCCCGGCATGGTGCTTGCCACCATGTTCATCACCCTGCCCTACATCGCGCGCGAACTGATCCCGCTGATGCAGGCACAAGGCAAGGACGAAGAAGAAGCCGCCGTCTCGCTGGGCGCCTCAGGCTTCCAGATGTTCTGGCGGGTGACCCTGCCCAACGTCAAATGGGGTCTGCTGTACGGGATCATCCTCGCCAACGCACGCGCCATGGGCGAATTCGGAGCGGTCAGCGTAGTCAGTGGGCATATCCGCGGGGAAACCAATACGCTGCCGCTGCATGTCGAGATCCTTTACAACGAATACAACACGGTCGGTGCCTTTGCCGCCGCCTCGGTACTGGCCCTGCTGGCCCTGGTCACGCTGGTAGCGAAGAGTTTCGTGGAATGGCGGATGCAGAAAGAAACCGCCATGCTCGGCGCTGAACTCCCTGCTGAAAGAGTCCCCTTGGCTGCTGGTGCACCGCAGCCAGCTCCCCGAGGGGGCAACGAAAAACTTGAGGCGACCCGGCGTTTTTCGGAGAGAACAGAACAATGAGTATCGAAGTCAAAAACATCAGCAAGCGTTTCGGCAATTTCGTCGCGCTCGACAACATCTCGCTGGAGATCCCGACCGGTGAGCTGGTGGCCCTCCTCGGCCCCTCCGGCTGTGGCAAGACGACGCTCTTGCGCATCATCGCCGGCATGGAATCGGCCGACGAAGGCCAGGTGCTGTTCCATGGCGAAGAAGCCACGCACGTGCACACCCGCGAGCGTCAGGTCGGTTTCGTGTTCCAGCACTATGCCCTGTTCCGCCACATGAGCGTGTTCGAGAACGTGGCCTTTGGCCTGCGCGTGAAACCACGTGCCGAGCGCCCCTCCGAGGCCGAGATCCGCGAACGGGTGATGAAACTCTTGTCGCTGGTGCAGCTGGACTGGCTGGCCGAGCGTTACCCCTCGCAGCTCTCGGGTGGCCAGCGCCAACGCATCGCCCTGGCCCGCGCGCTGGCCGTGGAACCCAAGGTGCTGCTGCTTGACGAACCCTTCGGTGCACTGGACACCCAGGTCCGCAAGGAGTTGCGGCGCTGGCTGCGCCACCTGCACGATGAAATGCACATCGCATCGGTGTTCGTAACCCACGATCAGGAAGAAGCCCTCGAAGTGGCCGACCGCGTGGTCGTCATGAACAAGGGGCACATCGAGCAGATCGGCACGCCGGACGAGGTGTACTCCGCGCCGGCCAGCCCCTTCGTGTATCGCTTCCTCGGCAACGTGAACGTCTTCCACAGCCGTCAGCATGGTCAATGGGCCGAAGTCGACCGCGCCACACACGTGGAGAAGGACGAAGCACTGGCTTTCGTCCGCCCGCATGATATCGACATTCAACGCGAATCCTCTGCCGGCGCGCTCTCGGCCAGCGTGCTGCACGTCCAGGCGATTGGCCCGCTGGTCCGGGTCGAGGTCGAACATCAGGGCGAAGTCTTCGAGGTGGAACTGACCCGCGAACGCCACACCCAGCTGGCACTCGCTGCAGGGGAAACCGTGTGGCTGCGCCCGCGCAATCTGCGGGTCTTCCAGGGCGAAGAGATGGTAAGCAGCCAGACCTTCGATCTCGGGGCGGGAATCTGAACGCAATTGGATCATTCCCGCTCTCCTGCGAGGACAATGATCAAAACGCGTTGCGTGCTTTCATACAATGCAATGCCCTGTCACGTGAAAATCTCGCCACCAAACGGCTTGTGACAAGGGCATGACCGACAGATGACAGCCATCTGTCAAAAATATGTAACCTGTAACACTTACCCTGTCGGGCGTTGCCTTCATCCACTCAAGGATTACGCCCATGCGCTTTGCTCTTGCTCCGCTCGCCGCCGCACTGTGTGCCGCGGCGTTCACGCTGCCTGCCACAGCCCAGACCATCTTCCCGCTCAACCGTGCCGAGATTCTCGCCGGTTCGCATTTCGATCTGAAGGTGGAATTTCCCGGTCTGGTCGACGCCTCGGCCGCCAAGCTTTCAGTCAATGGCAAGGATGCCGCCACGGTATTCGGCAAACGTGCCGAACTGATTGCCAGGGAAGACGGCAAGGACGTTTCCAGCCTGATCCTGCGCGGCGCCCGCATCACCAAGCCGGGCAGCTATACCGTCACAGCAAGCGACGGCACGAATACCAGATCCGTCACCTGGAATGTTTACGCCACGCCCGCCAAAGCCGCGGCCAAGAACGTGATCCTGTTCATTGGCGACGGCTTCTCGATTGCCCACCGCACCGCCGCACGCATGCTCTCGAAAGGCTATGAGGACGGCAAGCTCAAGGGCAAGCTAGCCATGGACGAAATGCCGTACATGGCACTGCTGACCACCCAGGGTACCGATTCGATCATCACCGACTCGGCCAACGCCGCACACGCCTACACCACCGGTCACAAGAGCTGTGTGAATGCACTGGGCGTCTATTGCTCGCGCGCCGCAGCTTCGCTGGATCATCCGAAAGTCGAAACGCTGACCGAAATCGCCAAGCGCAGTGGCCTCTCCGTCGGGGCAGTGACCAACTCCGAGGTCGAGGATGCCACGCCTGCCTCCATGGTGGCCCACACCCGCCGCCGCTCGGACTACAACGACATCGTGAAGATGTTCTATGACAGCAAGATCGATGTGATCATGGGCGGTGGATCCCCCAACTTCCTGCCCAAGAGCACCCCGGGCTCCAAGCGCACGGACGATGTCGATTACATCGAGCAGTTCAAGGGAGCCGGCTACGCCTTCGCCACCACCAAGGCGGAAATGAACACCGCTGCCGCTGACAGCAAGACCACAAAGTTGCTGGGCCTGTACAACACGGGCAACGTCGATGGCGCACTGGATCTGAAGTTCCTGAAGAAGGGCAGCGTGTCGAAATTCCCGGACCAGCCGGATGTGGTCGAGGAAATGAAGGCTGCCATCAAGGTTCTCTCGCGCAACAAGAAGGGATTCGTGCTGATGGTGGAATCGGCCCGCATCGACAAGTATTCACACTCGATGGATCCGGAACGCGCCATCTACGACACCATCATGCTTGACGATGCGGTCAAGGCGGCGCAAGACTGGGCCAAGGCCAATGGCAACAACACCATGATCCTGGTCACGGCCGATCACACCCACCCGGTCAGCATCATCGGTACCGTCAATGACGAAGCCCCTGGCGACGACATGCGCAACAAGGTCGGCACCTACGAAGACGCAGGTTTCCCGAACTATCCGGCGCCGGATGCCGACGGCTACCCGAACAAGGTTGATGTCTCCCGCCGCGTACGCATGGTGTTCGGTGCCTACCCTGACTACTACGACACATTCCGCCCCTATCTCGATGGCGAAAACGTGCCGGGCATCAAGAATGCCGAAGGCATCACGGTAGCCAACGAAGCGTACAAGAACGTCCCCGGCGCCGTGCTGCGTGTCGGCAACCTGCCGAACAAGGGGCCACGTGGCGCCAATCAGGGCATCCACTCGGGTGATGACGTGCTGCTCACCGCAATGGGGCCGGGCGCAAACAAGGTGCATGGCCAGATGGAAAACTCGGATCTGTTCCGCGTGGTGGCCGAAGCGCTGGCACTGGGCAAACCGATGGCACCCGCCAAGAAGTAAGCAATGTTTGCTGCGACACAAACCGGTGGCTCACGCCGCCGGTTTTTACTTGGCCTAACCGCCAGCCTAGTCCTGCTTGCCAGCCCCTTGCTGCATGCCAGCGAACTGCTGACTTTTGACGGCCTGTACAAATCCAACACCGTACTCGGTCTGAAGTTCGCGGATCGTACCCTCGCGCTCAAAGGCCAGACCGTACGCCTGCGTGGCTACATGGCACCACCGCTCAAACCCGAGAGCAAATTCTTCGTGCTCACGCGCGAGCCGGTGGCGATCTGCCCCTTCTGCTCTTCGGACGCCGAATGGCCGGTCGACATCGTGGTCATCTACGCCAGCAAGACCGTACTGCCCACCAATTTCTCCGAACGCATCGAAGTGGAAGGCGCGCTGGAAGTCGGCTCCTTCATCGACCCGGCTACCGGCTTCGTCAGCCAGCTCCGGATCCGCGATGCGGTGTTTCACAAGATCAATTGAACCGTCGCGATGCCTGCGCCCCGAATGCTTGCCAAGCTGACCAGCGCCACGGACGCTCTGGAGCCTTCGTGCTCCGGCATCGCGTGCCCCTTTTACCCAAACGACGGCATTCACCCATGACACACGGCCATCTCCGTCTCACCGATTTGTCATTCCGTTTCGCAGGCCAGACCCAGGCGCTGTTCAGCATCCAGAACTTCGAACTGGCACCCGGTCAGACCCTGGGTATCCGTGGCGCGTCGGGCGCCGGCAAGACCACCCTGCTGCATTGCCTGGGGGGCATCGAACCGGTCACTGCCGGCCAGATATGCTGGGGCGATACCGACATCAGCCAGTTGCCCGCCGGGGAACTGACGCGCTGGCGCCAGCAGCGTCTGGGCCTGGTCTTCCAGGACTTTCACCTCGTCGAAGGCCTTTCCGCGCTCGACAACGTTTTGCTGCCCGCAAGTTTCGCCACCTGGAAAGCCCCTGCAGACCTGCGCGTACGGGCCAGGCGGCTGCTCGATCGGGTCGGCATCCGCGAACCGGCCCGGCGTGCGGAATTGCTCTCCCGCGGCGAACGCCAGCGTGTCGCCGTGGCGCGTGCCTTGCTGTTCGAACCACCGGTGGTCCTCGCCGACGAACCCACCGCCAGCCTCGATCCGGAGAACCGCGCAATCATCAGTGAACTGTTGTGCGAGTTGGTGCGTGAACACGCTGCCACGCTGATCGTCGTCTCCCACGAAACCAGTCTGCTGGCACGGATGGATCAACAGATGGAGCTGCGGGGCGGCGCCCTGCAAGAGATCGTCGCTACACACCCGGACAACTCGACTATCGAAGGAAAGCCGCATGTTTAACCCGCTTCCCGTTGTCATGGCCGACTATCGGCGCAACCGTCTGCTGGTTGGCATCACCCTCGCACTCATCGCCATCGCGGTGGCCATCGGCGTCGCCGTGATTGCACAGGAACGTGCCTTGCGCCAGGGCAGCGCACGCGCGGCGGACGACTTCGATCTGCTCGTCGGTGCGCCCGGCAGCCCGACCCAGCTGGTTCTCACCAGCGTCTACCTCAAGCTGCAATCGATCCCGCTGGTCAGTGGCGAAGTGCTGGATAAAACCAGCCGGGCACGCGGCGTACGTTACGCGGCGCCCATTGCGTTCGGAGACAACTGGCAGGGCCACCCCATCGTAGGCACCATCACCGATTTCGCCAGCCGCGGTGGCACACTGCCGCCAACCGAAGGCACACTTTTCACCCGACGCGGAGAAGCCGTGATCGGGGCGCGGGTGCCACTCGCTCTGGGCGCGCAGATTCATCCCGAACACGGCGATCATCACGAAGCGGACGGGGATGACGACGATGACGGCGACGGGGATGCCGCCGAACATCACCACCACGAACACGCACTCACCTACACCGTGGTCGGGCGCCTGCCCGAACGTCATAACGTGTGGGATAGTGCGATCCTCGTCCCGGTCGAAGATGTATGGGCCATCCACGGATTACCCAGCGGTCATCCCGCCGAGAGTCCCCAGCTTGGCCCGCCGTGGGATGCCGCACAACTGCCCGGCGTACCGGCGATTGCCATCAAGCCCGACTCGGTCAGCGCCGCGTACGGCCTGCGCGGCCAGTTCCGTACGCCACAAAGCACGGCGCTGTTCCCGGCGGAAGTCCTCAACGAACTGTATGCCACGCTGGGCAATGTCCGTGACCTGATGGCGCTGCTTGCCGTCGCCACGCAGGTGCTGGTCGTCATCGCCGTGTTGATGGCACTGCTCGTCGGCTTTCTCGCCCGCGCGCGCCAGTTCGCCGTGCTGCGTGCCATCGGGGCAAGCAGCCGCTACGTATTCGCCGTGATCTGGCTGGAAGTCAGCGTGCTGGTAGCCAGTGGCGCAGCCATCGGCCTCGCTCTCGGCTACGGTGCTTCATGGTTGTTGATGCAATGGATTGCGCCACGTACGGGCTTCAGCATGCCCGTATCCATCGGCGGTGAAGAACTGCTGCTCGCCACCACGCTTGCTGGCGCAGGTCTCGTGATTGCATTGCTGCCCGCCTGGCTCGCCTTGCGACGGCCCATCGCGGAAGGGCTGAAAGCCTGACTCACGCAACGGGCGTGGCAATGGTTCCAGGTGCCCCGGCCTCGCGGCCAATGGCCGCTCCAACCGCGCTTACCGTGTCTTCGGGCTCAGCGAACCACGGTTGTAATCCTTGTCGCCGGGCAGGATCTTGCGCCCCACGCCGAACAGCCCACCTTGGGCACCTTCGGGCACGAGCTTGTTTTCGGGGTATTGCTCGGCCACTTTCTTCGCGATTTCAGCCTTCTTCGCGTCGACAAATTCCCAGCGCCCGTTCGGATGCAGCAGCACCTTGTCACCCGTGCTCGTGACCGCTTCAAGCGGCAGATGCTCGGGCACTGGCGCCGATGCGCTTTGCGCCTGCACCGCGGCACTCAGGCCACAGCACAGGAGCATCAGCAGGCGGAGATTCACAGCTTGCCTGCAACCCAGGTGGCCACACCCGCCAGCGCTGCCGGCAAGCCTGCCGGATCCGTGCCGCCAGCCTGGGCCATGTCCGGCCGGCCACCGCCCTTGCCACCGACTTGCTGGGCGACCATGTTGACCAGCTCGCCGGCCTTCACCTTGCTGGTGAGGTTGGCGGTCACGCCGGCAATCAGGCTGACCTTGCCATCGGCCACGGAAGCCAGCACCACCGCGGCGGAACCGAGCTTGTCACGCAGCTTGTCGACCGCTTCGCGCAAAGCCGCCACATCCGCACCCTGCAAGGTTGCAGCGAGCACCTTTACGCCATTGACATCAACCGCCTGCTCGACCAGCGCATCGCCCTGATTGCTGGCGAGCTTGCTCTTGAGCGCGGCAAGCTCCTTTTCCATGGCACGCACGTTGTCGAGCACGCTCGTGAGCTTGTGACCCAGCTCGGCACTCGGCACCTTCAGGGTGCTGGCCAGCTCGGCCAGTTGCGCATCACGCTGGAGCAGATAGTTCATGGCGTTTTCGCCCGTCACCGCTTCGATGCGGCGCACGCCGGCGGCCACACCGCTTTCGGCAACGATCTTGAAGAAGCCGATGTCCCCTGTTCGCGCCACGTGGGTACCACCGCAGAGTTCGCGGCTGGAACCGATATCGACGACGCGCACGGTCTCACCATACTTCTCGCCGAAGAGCATCATCGCGCCGGTTTTCTGCGCATCCTCGATACCCATCACGCGCGCTTGTGCAGCTGCGTTGGTGAGGATCTCGCGATTGACGATCTGCTCGACCTTGTGCAGCTCAGCGCTCGTCACCGGTGCGTTATGAGCAAAGTCGAAACGGGTCTTGCCGGCATCGACCTGCGAGCCCTTCTGTTGCACGTGATTACCCAGCACTTCGCGCAGGGCCTTGTGCATCAGGTGGGTGACCGAGTGGTTGCGCTGGGTGGCCGCACGTTGCAGGCCATTGACGCGCGCATCGATGGTATCACCCAGGCGCAGCTCGCCTTCGACAGCACGACCATGATGTCCGAATACATCGGCCTGGATCTTGACCGTATCATCCACCTGGAAGCCGGATGTCCCGTTGAGCAGGTAGCCTGAATCGCCGCACTGACCGCCGGATTCTGCATAGAAAGGCGTGTTGTCGAGCACCACGACACCGTCTTCGCCAGCCCGGATCACTTCGACCGGCGTGCCATCGACATACAGACCGGTGATCTTGGCATCTTCCACCATCAGCTTCGTGTAGCCATGGAAGGTCGTCGGGGCACCGTTATAGGTCAGTCCCTGGGCCATCTTGAACTTGCCGGCAGCACGCGCCTGATCGCGCTGACGCTTCATCGCGGTGTTGAAGCCGGCCTCGTCCACGGTCAGGCCGCGCTCGCGCAGCACATCGGCGGTCAGGTCCAGCGGGAAACCATAAGTATCGTGCAGCTTGAAGGCCAGCTCGCCATCAAGCATCTGAGCCCCGCTCTGCGCCATCACGGCCAGCGCGGACTCCAGAATTTCCATGCCATTCGCAATGGTCAGGAAGAAGCGTTCTTCTTCCTGCTTGAGGACTTCGTTCACACGGCGTTGCTTGGCGACCAGCTCCGGATAGGCCTTGCCCATTTCGGTGGCCAGCACGTCCACCAGCTTGTAGAAGAACGGGGTACGCGCACCGAGTTTGTAACCGTGGCGGATGGCCCGGCGGGCAATGCGGCGCAGCACGTAGCCACGGCCTTCATTGCTCGGCACCACACCATCGGCAACGGTGAAAGCACAGGCACGGATGTGGTCGGCAATCACCTTCAGCGAAGGCGACTCCGGATCGATCTCGGTCGCTCCTGCGTCTTTCAGCACCTTCTGCGTGGCCGCCAGCAGGGTCACGAACAGGTCGATCTCGTAGTTGCTCTGCACGTTCTGCAGTACACGGGTCAGCCGTTCCAGGCCCATGCCGGTATCCACGGAAGGCTTGGGCAACGGGTCCATCACGTAGTTGCCGTTCTCGTCGATGCGCCGGTTGAACTGCATGAACACGTTGTTCCACACTTCGGTATAGCGGTCGCCATCTTCATCCGGGCTTCCCGGTGGGCCACCGGCCACGCTCGGGCCGAAGTCGTAGAAGATCTCACTGCACGGACCGCAAGGCCCCGTATCGCCCATCATCCAGAAATTGTCGGAAGCGTAGCGGGCGCCCTTGTTGTCGCCAATGCGCACCACGCGCTCGGGCGGCAAGCCGATTTCCTTGGTCCAGATTTCGTAGGCTTCTTCATCTTCTGCATAGACCGTGGCCCAGAGTTTGTCCTTGGGCAGCTTGAACACTTCGGTCAGCAGTTCCCAGGCGTACTTGATGGCGTCCTGCTTGAAATAGTCGCCAAAGCTGAAGTTGCCCAGCATCTCGAAGAAGGTGTGGTGACGCGCGGTGTAACCGACGTTTTCCAGATCATTGTGCTTGCCGCCGGCACGGATGCATTTCTGCGCGGTGGTCGCCCGCGTATAGGGGCGCTTGTCAAAGCCAAGGAACACGTCCTTGAACTGGTTCATGCCTGCGTTGGTAAACAGCAGGGTCGGGTCATCCCCCGGCACGACCGGGCTGGAGGGCACAATCTGGTGACCCTTGGATTCGAAGTAATTCAGGAAGGTAG